>NZ_AKZQ01000042.1:0-223271 GCF_000278705.1 Flavobacterium sp. F52
TTATCGGGTTTTCCGATATCCGCTTTTAGTGGATCTTCAGCCTTTGGCGCCTTTTTCAGGCGTTTTTTCATCTTTCCAAAATCTTCCATTTCCCGAAATGCCGCTCCTGAAACCGTATCCATAGCCCCGATAGGAGCGGAAATCCTTCTGCTTTTTTCTTTAAAAAGCAGAAGATTGCAGCGGATAGCGGGAAACAGCTACTTATCAACAGCAAAACTGCAATGGTGAAATTCCAAATTGCAAAACTGGATACGCTTCACTCCGCTAAGCATGACAAAATCTTAGTCGTAAATATATCGCATGGCTTTCTACATATATGCATACAAAAAACAAACCCGACGGGTTTTAAAACCTGTCGGGTTACTATACTATATAATGTATAAAATTATTTCTTGTTTAGTTCTTTCGCTCTTTGCTGCCACTTCTCTGATAAATCATCATAATTTACAGGATTAGCTGGTCTTTGATTTACCAATCGGCCAGATTCAAAAGCTCTCACTAAAATTGTTTCTATTAAATAATCTTCGTTTACGTCGTAAGGTTTGTATTCTTCTTTTAAACTTATATCAAATAAATTCGCGGTTGTATTTGAAACAAACGCCTTAAATCCGCTTTTTAGGGTTTTAATCAATTCATAAGTTGTAATTCCAGTTTGACGATGAATCAATTTCACTAAAATCTGTCCTTGTTTTCTGGATAGCTTTTTTAGCCTTTCTTCAAATTCATTATTTAGGTAGTCTTCTACAATTTTGAAATACTTCTTTTTTTCACGGCTAGTTTTTAAACGAGCCATTCCATTATTTAAAGCGGTTAATCTTTCTGAAGCTAACTTTGCATAAGGATAAACCTTATACACTCTGTTTTGAAGAATTTGAAATTGTTTCATTTCTTCAGCACTCATCTTTTGTCCTTTTGTAATAATTATTTCGGGAAGCTGAATGGTATCCCCTAAAACGGAATCTTTCTCGGTTAATATATACCCCATTTGTTCGTTCTCTTTTGGAGTAACTTGTGCCTTAGAAGAAAAACAAATGAACAATAAAAATAAAAAGGTGGTTAGTCTCATTGAATCATAATTTAAATGTAAAATTATATATTTATACACAACTCTGATACCAAATTTATATTTTAGCGAAAAAATATTTTTATGAGTACGAAATCTATCTTAAATGATACTTCAATAGCTTTTCTTGAAAGCTACTTAAATAACGCTTCTCCAACAGGTTACGAAAGTGAAGGGCAAAAACTTTGGATGAATTATCTAAAACCTTATGTAGATTCTTTTATTACAGATACTTATGGAACGGCTGTTGGTGTAATTAATCCCGATGCTCCTTATAAGGTGGTAATTGAAGGGCATGCAGATGAAATTTCATGGTATGTTAACTATATTACAGAGGACGGCTTAATATATGTAATACGAAATGGCGGTTCAGACCATCAGATTGCCCCTTCAAAAAGAGTTAATATTCATACCAAAAACGGAATTGTAAAAGGTGTTTTTGGATGGCCTGCTATTCATACTCGTTTGCGTGACAAAGAAGAGATTCCGAAACTGAGTAACATATTTATTGATTTAGGCTGTGAAAACAAAGAACAAGTCGAAGCGCTAGGTGTTCACGTGGGATGTGTGATTACATATCCTGACGAATTTATGGTTTTGAACGAAAATAAGTTTGTTTGTCGTGCTATCGATAATAGAATGGGCGGTTTTATGATTGCAGAAGTTGCCCGTTTATTACATGAAAATAAAAAGAAACTTCCTTTTGGTTTATATATAGTAAATTCTGTTCAGGAAGAAATTGGTCTTCGCGGAGCTGAAATGATTGCACACCGTATAAAACCAAATGTTGCTATTGTAACTGATGTTTGTCACGACACCACTACTCCAATGATTGATAAAAAGGTAGAAGGTGATCTAAAAATGGGAAAAGGCCCTGTTATTGGCTACTCTCCTGCTATTCAAAATAAATTACGTGATTTGATTGTAGCAACTGCTGAAGAAAATAAAATCCCATTTCAAAGACATGCTACTTCTCGCGCAACGGGTACAGATACCGATGCTTTTGCATATAGCAATGGCGGTGTGCCATCTGCTTTGATTTCTCTTCCATTACGATACATGCACACGACTGTAGAAATGGTTCATAAAGACGATGTTGAAAATGTAATTCAACTTATTTATGAAGCTTTATTGAAAATTGAGAACAACGAGACTTTTTCTTATTTTAAATAATATACTTTAATGTAAATCCGATTTGAGTTATTAAATCGGATTTACAAATTATAAACCAAGCATGAAAATATTACTGCTCGAAGACGATTTTACTTTATCAAAAGAAATCTCCGCATTCTTTACTTCAAAGGAATTCGAGTGTGTTCCTTATTATGATGGCTCGTTGCTTTTGAAAAAATACTTCCCGTACGAATATGATTTAATTGTTCTAGACATAAACGTTCCGGGAATAAATGGAATTGATGTTTGCAAAGGCATTCGGGAAACTGATAAAAAAACACCTATTATAATGCTTACTGCCTTTAGCGAAATTGAAGATAAATTATCTTCTTTTGATAATGGTGCCGATGATTATCTTGTAAAACCTTTTCATTTTGAAGAATTATATGCGCGCGTACAATCACTTTTAAGAAGGAAAGAAGTTCCTCAGCAAATAGAAAATAAAATCGTCATTAAAGATTTAGAAATCTTTGAAGAAGATATGAAAGTTTTTAGGGCGGGTGAAGAAATTAAACTTACTCCGAAAGAATTCAAATTAATTCTAATTTTGGCGCATGCCAAAGGAAAAGTGCTTTCAAAACAATTTATAGCCGAGAAACTTTGGGATTATCATATTGAAACCAATCAGAATACTATCGAGGTTTATGTTAACTTTTTAAGGAAAAAAATCGATAAAGACCACGAAATAAAACTTCTTAGAACCAAAGTCGGTTACGGGTATTATCTAAGCGACCAAGAATGACATTAAAAAATCGAATATCACTTTTAGTAAGCTTGCTGTTTACCATTCTTTTTGGATTGGCATCTACAGTGATATTCATTTTGTATTCCAATTATCGAAAAGAAGAATTTCGAGATCGATTAGAAATCAAAGCTTTATCTAATATTAAGCTATTAGTAAATGTAAAACAAGTTGATAATCAGCTTTTAAAAATAATAGACCAGAATTCAATCAATAAATTATATGATGAAAAGACTTTGGTTTTTGATTCAAATTACAAACTGATTTATAGCAGTATCGATGATGCCAAAATCAATTGGTCTGTTGATGATTTAAAATATCTTAAAAAAAATAAGACCTTTTTTAAACAGCAAGGAGATTATGAAGTTTACGGTGTTTTCTATGACACCAACGATAAAGATTTTTATGCTTTAATTTCTGCTACTGACGATTACGGCAAGAAGAAACTACTTTTCTTGAGGTACACTTTAATTATTTCATACATCTTTTTTACTTGCGTTTGTTGGATTTTGACTTCTTTTATGGTCAAAAAAGCAATGAATCCTCTTCATGCTTTTCATCAGAAAATAAAAAACATAAACGAAAATAATCTCGATGCCAGAATTGAGTCTAAAAGCACTAAAAATGAAATTGATTTAATTGCTGATGAATTTAATTTCATGATGGATCGCATTGAACTTTCGTATCAAAAGCAAAAGGAATTTACCGCTCATGCATCTCACGAATTAAGAACACCGCTTTCTAGAATAACGTCTCAGATTGAAAATGCTATTGTCAATCCCGAGATGCAATCTAAAAATAAATCGTTTTTAAATTCCATATTAGCCGATGTCAATCATTTAAGCGAACTGATAAACTCTCTATTAATACTTTCAAAAATTGACAGCCGAAATACTAATCATCATGAAGTACAAAGAATAGATGAAATTTTGTTTTCTTCTATCGAAAAAATAAACAAAGCTTTCCCTGATTTCGTTATTCTTTTCGAAATGGAAGAAAGTGACGATCTTGATACTGCTTTAGAGGTAAAAGGAAATAGAAATCTTTTAGAGATAGCCTTAACCAATATTTTAAAAAATGCCTGCGTTTATTCAGACAATAAGCAGGCAAAAGTAAAAATAAGCACTGATCACCATCATCTTATCATTTCTGTATCCAATACAGGAGAAACCTTAAATGAAGAAGAACAAAAAAATCTTTTTCAGCCTTTTATGCGTGGCCGAAATTCAAAAGCAACTTCTGGTTTTGGACTTGGCTTAAGAATTGTGCAACGCATCCTAATTTTGCACAAAGCAAACATAACTTACTCTGCATCAAATATTAACACGAATTTATTTCAGTTATTTTTTAATTTGTAAACAATTTTAAGCTATTTTTAAGGTAGATTTTAAGCTCTCTTAAAGCCTGTTGATAGCATATTTGTACAACTTAAAGATGATACAATGAAAAAGTTATTCGCATTGCTGTTATTTGCACTTTTAAATCAAGCTGCAATAGCACAAAAATCACTTACTCTCCAAGACTGTGAAAGCCAATTTTTAAAAAAGAATCTATTTTTACTGGCATCTCAATATAATCTTGATGCCTCAAAAGCACTCACCATTCAGGCTCGCATTTGGGACAATCCCACGATCTCAGCAGAGTTGAATGCCTACAATCCTGAACGAGACAAATTTTTTGATATTGGCAAAGATGGTCAGAAAGTTTTTGCAATAGAACAACTAATATATCTTGGCGGTAAAAAACGCAATGAGGTTAAATTAGCGCAAACTAATGAAAAACTGGCAGAGCTTCAGTTTAACGATTTGCTTAGGACTTTAAAACTGCAATTGCGTAAAAGTTTTTTCACTGTATATTACAACACTAAAAATCTTGACAATACCGATAAGCAACTAGCTCATATCGAAAATTTGATTAATTCTTATTCCGTTCAAGCTCAAAAAGGAAATATTCCTTTAAAAGACGTTGTTCGTCTACAATCACTCTATCTTAATTTCAAAAACGAAAGATTAGAGGTTATAAATAACAACATCGAAGAACAGGCTAATTTAAAATTGCTTTTGAATGAAACTGAAAATGTAGTTCCGGTTGTTAGCAAAGATGATTCTGATAAATATCTAAAAGTTATAGCTTTTGATCTTAAAAATTTTGAGGAACAAGCCATAGCAAATAGACCTGATTATTTAGCAAAACAAAAAGAAATCGATGCTAATGAGCTGAATGTGAAATTACAAAAATCACTTTCAGTTCCAGATATTACGCTTGGAGCAAATTATGATCAGCGAAGCGGTGCTTTTAATAATGAAGCCAATTTAACTGTTGGAATTCCTTTACCACTTTGGAATCAAAACAAAGGAAATATTAAGTATGCAAAAACAATTTTGGAACAATCTAAAATTGAAAAACAAAACTTCGAGTTACAGCTCAAAACAGAAATCACGTCAGCATGGACCAAATGGGACGAGTCTAGACAAAACTACAGCGTGATCAAACCAACCGTAAATTCAGATTTTGAAGCGGTTTACAACGGAATGCTAACCAATTTTCAAAAACGAAACGTAAGTCTTTTAGAATTTACCGATTTTATGGAAAGCTACAATCAGGCGATAATCCAATTAAATGAATTAAAGAAAAAAGTAGTGATTGCAGGCGAAGAATTAAATAGTACCATCAACAAAGATTTATTTTAAAAAACTACAGAAATGAAACATATATTATTCATCGGAATCGCACTAGCAGGTTTATCTCTTACGAGCTGCAAAAAAGAAGTTGAAAATCCTGAGACAAATAGCTCTTTTGTTTTGAGTGATGCTATGCTTAAAAGTACTACAACTGCTGAAGCTAAAACTCAGCCATTAAAAAACGAACTTAGTTTTTACGGTAAAATTACTGCTGACAACAATAAAATGATTGATGTTTATCCATTAGTTGGTGGAAACGTAATGAAAGTAAATGTTGAACTTGGTGATTATGTAAAAAAAGGACAAGTATTGGCAACTATAAAAAGTACCGATGTAGCCGATTTTGAAAAACAATCCATTGATGCTAAAAGCGATTTGCTTGTCGCTAAAAATAACTTGAAAGTAGCACAAGAATTATTTGATGGAAAATTGAATTCTGAAAGCGATGTTCTTCAGGCAAAATCGGAAGTAAATAAAGCGCAGTCACAATTAAGTAAAATTCAGGAAACATATAAAATTTATAACATCAAAGCAGGTTCCATTTATGAAGTAACAGCTCCAATAAGCGGTTTTATTATTCAGAAAAGCATCAATCAGGATATGCTTTTGAGAAATGACCGTTCTGAAAATATATTTGACATTGCAGAAATCAGTGAAGTTTGGGCAATGGCCAATATTAATGAAATTGATATTAATAAAGTAAAATTAGGAACCAGTGCTGCAGTGACCACTTTGAGTTATCCAGATAAAACGTTTTATGGAAAAGTAGATAAAATTTATAATGTTATTGATCCAGAAACAAAAGCTATGCAGGCTAGAATTAAGCTTAATAATCCAGATTACATGCTTAAACCCGATATGAATGCTAATATCAAACTATCTTTTAATGAAAATCAGTCTATGATAGCCGTGCCTAGTAAGGCGATTGTTTTTGATAAAAGTAAAAACTTCGTTGTGGTATTTAAAGACCGAAATAATATTGAAACCAGACAAGTAGAAGTTTATAGAGTGGTTGGAGATACCACCTATCTTTCAAGTGGTTTAAAGGAAAATGAAAAAGTAATCACAAACAATCAGCTATTTATTTATGGTGCTTTAAATAATTAAGACATGAACAAATTCATAAAAAATATTATTGCTTTTTCGCTAAAGAATAAAGCATTTACCTTCTTTTGGGTGGGATTGTTAGCTGTTGCTGGATTTATTTCATTCAAAAATATGCCAATCGATGCTTTTCCTGACGTTACCAATACGCAAATTATTATTATTACACAGTGGAATGGGAAAAGCGCCGAAGAAGTAGAGCGTTTTGTTACTTCTCCAATTGAGATTGCCATGAACTCGGTCCAGAAAAAAACAAGCGTTCGAAGTATAACTATGTTTGGTTTATCTGTAATTAAAATCATTTTTGATGATGGTGTAGATGATACTTTTGCACGTTTTCAGGTAAATAATCTATTAAAAAATGTTTCTCTTCCTGATGAAGTTGAACCAGATGTACAGCCACCTTACGGACCTACAGGCGAGATTTTCAGATATATTGTAAAAAGCGACAGCAGAGACAGCAGAGAATTATTGACCTACCAAAACTGGGTTATCGATAAACAATTACGCTCTCTTCCTGGCGTTGCCGATTTAAATGTTTTTGGAGGTCAGACTAAAACCTATGAAGTTGGGGTTGATCCAATCAAATTAGCAAAATACAACATCACGCCTTTACAAGTTTATAACGCAGTAAATGCTGGTAACTTAAATGTTGGCGGTGACGTCATTGAGAAAAACGGACAAGCATTTGTTGTCCGTGGAGTTGGTTTATTAAAGTCTAGGGAAGATATTGGTAATATTATTGTTGATGACGCTGGAGGAAATCCAATTTTAGTCAAAAATTTAGCTGATGTTTACGAAAGCTCAATGCCAAGAGTAGGTCAAACGGGTATTGGAAATAATAACGATGCCGTTGAAGGGATTGTGGTGATGCGAAAAGGCGAAAATCCGCAAGAAACTCTTGCCTTAATCAAAGCTAAGATTAAAGACCTAAATGACAATGTGTTACCAAAAGACATTAAAATTGAAACCTTCTATGATCGTGATAATTTAATGAATTTCACGACAGAAACTGTAATGCACAATTTATTTGAAGGTATTATTCTAGTTACCGTTGTCGTATTCCTTTTCATGGCCGACTGGAGAACAACTTTCACCGTTTCTATTGTCATTCCACTTTCCTTATTATTTGCCTTTTTATGCCTTAAAATGATGGGAATGAGTGCCAACTTATTAAGTTTAGGAGCAGTCGACTTCGGAATTATTATCGATGGAGCCGTCGTAATGGTTGAAGGTTTGTTTGTGGTTTTAGATCATCGAGCGCATCAATTGGGAATGGAGAAATTTAATAAAATTGCCAAAGGAAGCTTAATCAAAAAAACAGGGACTGAAATGGGTAAAGCCATTTTCTTTTCAAAACTGATTATTATTACAGCTTTGCTTCCTATTTTCTCTTTCCAGAAAGTAGAAGGAAAAATGTTCTCTCCCCTAGCCTTTACATTAGGTTTTGCCTTATTAGGAGCGCTTATTTTTACCTTGACTTTGGTTCCCGTTCTTTCCCATATTTTATTAAATAAAAATGTAAAAGAAAAACATAATCCGTTTGTGAATTTTTGGGATAGAATTGTCAGCAAAGGTTTTCAATGGACATTCAAACATAAGGTGCAGACCTTAATTACATCATTAGGATTGTTAGCAGCTGTTTTCTTCTCAGCAGGTTTCTTAGGAACCGAGTTTTTACCACAATTAAACGAAGGAGCATTATGGGTTACGGCAGAATTGCCAATGAGTACCTCTCTCCCTGAAAGTGTGAAAACAGCAGCAATGATTAGAAAAGATCTGGAAAGTTTTCCTGAGGTTAAACAAGTTTTATCTCAAACTGGACGAAGCAACGATGGAACTGACCCGAATGGTTTTGGATTTATCCAACTTCAAGTTGATTTACTTCCAAAAGCAGAATGGAAACGTAAAATTTCTATGGACGATCTGATTAATGAAATGGATAATAAACTAAAAGTGCATCAGGGAATCACATATAATTATTCTCAACCCGTAATTGATAACGTTGCAGAATCGGTAGCTGGTTTTAAAGCTTCGAATGCCGTTAAAATTTATGGGGACGATTTGAATAAATTAGATGAGCTTGCGAATGAAGTTTTGGCTCAAATTAAAAATATTCCAGGTATAAAAGATGTTGGAATTTTGCGAAATGTTGGACAACCTGAAATTAGCGTAATCTTGGATCGCGAAAAAATGGCGGCCTATGGAGTAACTCTAAGTGATGCACAAGCAGTTTTAGAATTAGCTTTCGGAGGAAAAACTGCAACAGAAAAATATGAAGATGAAAAGAAGTTTGATGTTCGCGTTCGTTTTTCTAAAGAATACCGAAAAGATGAAAAAGATTTGGAAGAAATTAAAGTTCCGACCATCAGCGGAATAAAAATCCCTTTAAAAGAAATTTGTGATATTAAAACTATTACAGGTCCCGCATTTATTTATCGAGATAACACGAAACGTTTTATTGGTGTAAAATTTTCTGTTCGTGATCGTGATTTAGGAAGTACAATTGCAGAAGCCCAACAAAAAGTAAACAAACTTAAATTACCAGCTGGTTACACGACAGGATGGACAGGAGAATTTGAAAATCAAGTTCGTGCGAGTGCCCGTTTAGCGCAAGTAGTGCCCATTAGTTTAATTGGAATTTTTGTACTATTGTTTATTTTGTTTGGGAACTTTAAAGATTCTCTTCTTGTTTTGGCTAACGTCCCATTTGCTATTATCGGCGGAATTATTGCGCTTCATATTACAGGAATGAATTTTGGAATTTCGGCAGGAGTTGGATTTATAGCGCTTCTCGGAATCTGTATTCAAAACGGAGTTATTTTAATTTCTGAATTTCATCATAACTTGAAAGCCAAATTCTCTCTCGAAGAATCTATTTTTATGGGAGTAAAAGCCAGAACCAGAGCGGTAGTTATGACAGCATTAATGGCATCTATAGGATTAATGCCTGCAGCAATTTCTACAGGAATTGGATCTGAATCGCAGAAACCGCTTGCCATTGTAATTATCGGTGGACTGATGACAGCTACTGTTTTAACACTATTAGTATTTCCAATTTTATTCTGGATATTCAACAGAAAAAAACATGTACCGATAGAATAAATAATTAAAATATTTAGTTTTAAATCAATTTGTTGGGATTTAAAAAAGAAGAAGCATCATTCTCGTAATGATGCTTTTTTGTTTATAATCAAGTCTGCACAAAGCAAAAAAAAAGACCTTTTGCTCAGAAAGATCTTTTTACTAACTCAAAACTTTTAAAATCTTATTTCAAATCTTTCAAAAGCGCAATTGCTTCTGAAGCATTTGATGCTTGTGCATATTTTAATGCAGTATAACCTTTTTCGTTTTTAGCTTTAGGATTTGCCCCATTCGCTAATAAAATTTTAATGATTTCATGTTTATTGTAAAGTGCAGCTATCATTAAAGGAGTAAGATCGTCTGATATTTGGTTCACATCTGCACCATATTCAATAAATTTTTTAACGGTTTCTAAATCTCCTTTACTAATAGCAACATTTAAAGGAGTTCCTACGTAATTTTCAAATTCAACTTGATTTTTAACAGTTGAGATTTCATTTGAAGCCATTGCTACATTTCCAAATGTTACTAAGGCTAATCCTAAATAAATAACTGATTTTTTCATAATGATTGATGTTTATTAAATGATTGATGATGATTTTTAATTTGATGATGTAAAAGTAAATTATTTTATCGTATTATGTATTACAAAGTACTATGTTTTAACCAATTCTTAACACCTACTTAATAAAACGATTCTCAAAGAACTTTAACGTTATCAAATTATTGATTTTACTATAATAGACTACTAAAAAGGAAAAATGTTACAACAAATCTTATTTTTTTTTAATTCTTTTTAAATCAATCTGCTTCCAACGCATAAATTATTTTTTTAAATTTACTATAGCATTAGAAATCAAAGGCTAACATATCAATGCCCAAGCCTTCTAATTCTTAGCTTTAAAAATAAAAACAAACAATAATGTAATAACCTTAAAGCAGAGCGTCATGATTTTTATTAAAAGAATTCTCGTCATTTTAATTTTATTTATTTCAATTGTTTTAATTACCGCTTATTTTATGCCGAAAGAATATTCGGTAGAAAGAGAAATGACAATCAATAAACCCGCTGATAGCATTTTTAAATATGTTCGCTCTCTAAAGAATCAAAATGAGTTTAGCGTATGGGCAAATATGGATCCGAAAATGAAAGTTCATTATAGAGGAATTGACGGCATGATTGGTTCAGTTTCTTCTTGGGAAAGCGATGTGAAAGAAGTTGGCGTTGGCGAACAAGAAATTACAAAAATAACAGAAAACAGACGTTTAGATTTTGCGCTCCGTTTTAAAAAGCCAATGGATGACACTGCTGTCGGATTTATGTCTACAGAACCAATTTCTGAAAACCAGACAAAAGTGAAATGGGGAATCAGTGGTGCAATTCCATATCCAACAAATATCATGCTTCCATTGCTAAGAATGGATCAAATGATTGGAAATGATTTGCAAAAAGGTCTTGAAAATTTAAAAGATAAAATGGAAAAAAAATAAATCTTCTCTTAAAAAAAACATCATCTTTATAAAAAGATGATGTTTTCCTTTCTTTTGTTCTTAAAAAATTTACCTCAATCCTTTTAAAATCTCTGCAGACTCAGTTGATTTTGCGTATCTAGCATAATCCAATGCTCTTAGTCCGTGAGCGTTTTCTATTGAAGGTTTAGCTCCACTTGCCAACAAAATTTTTACAATTTCAACATGGTTATAACGAGCAGCGAGCATCAAAGGCGTCATATTGCGCACAATTTTATTTACATCTGCGCCGTATTCAATGCTTTTCTTTACGGTTTCAACATCTCCGTTGCATACTGCCAAATGTAAAGGCGATGATAAATCAAAAGGAATTTCAATTTGATTTTCATTTTCCAACTTCAAGTTAGAAGCTGTTGCAAAATTTGCAAATAAGGCCAAAGCCGTTCCTAAAACGATTACTGTTTTTTTCATGATTGATTGTTTGTTTAATGATTAATGATTGTGATGATTACTTATTAGACGCACATTAGGTATAAAACGTTGCATCGAGAATGAAAAAAATGCAAATTTTATTTTAACAATAAAAAAAGTGAGGTCAAAATAATTGAATCGCGCCTTTTCATAAATTTCAATTTTTGAATTTCTATAAAAAAAAATGCCTCACTTGTACAGTAAGGCATTTTATATACGTTAAAGCTTAAATGTTCATTTAAGCAAGAAATTATTATTTTGAAGAAAGGTAATCTAATACGTTTTTTTCAATACGCTGGTCAATATTATCAATATCCGCTTTTACAAATTTTTCTCCTAAAATATTCTCGTATAATTCGATATATCTTTCAGAAACTGACTCGATATATTCATCTGTCATATTTGGAATCTGTTGCCCTTCTTTACCTTGAAAACCATTTTCAATTAACCAGCGGCGAACAAATTCTTTGGATAATTGTTTTTGCTCCTCACCTTTTTCTTGTCTTTTAGCATATCCATCAGCGTAGAAATAACGAGAAGAATCTGGTGTGTGAATTTCGTCAATTAAAACAATAACACCATCTTTTGTTTTTCCGAACTCATATTTGGTGTCTACTAAAATCAATCCACGTTTGGCAGCGATTTCAGTTCCCCTTTGAAATAAAGCTCTCGTATATTTTTCTAAAACTAAATAATCTTCTTCCGAAACAATTCCTTTTGCTAAAATATCTTCGCGAGAAATATCTTCATCATGAGAACCGTTATCTGCCTTTGTAGTTGGTGTAATAATTGGCTCTGGAAATTTATCGTTTTCTTTTAAACCTTCAGCCATAGTAACACCACAGATTTGTTTTCTTCCAGCCGCATATTCACGAGCCGCATGTCCTGACAAATAACCACGGATAACCATTTCTACTTTAAAAGGTTCGCATAAATGTCCAACAGCAACATTTGGATCTGGAGTAGCAATCAGCCAGTTTGGAACAATATCTTCTGTCAATTCCATAAACTTTGTTGCAATCTGATTCAAGATTTGTCCTTTGTAAGGAATTCCTTTTGGCAAAACTACATCAAAAGCCGAAAGTCTATCGGTAGCTACCATTACTAAAAGTTCGTCGTTAATATTATAAACTTCTCTAACTTTTCCGCGGTAAACTGATTTCTGGTTCGGGAAATTAAAATTTGTAGTTGTAATTGTATTACTCATTATCTTTAGTTGTGTTGTTTTTTATGAATGCAAATTTAAAACTATTTCACATAGTTACACAATGAAATTTCAGATAAGAAAATAAAAAATCCCTAAATAAGTAGTTCATTTAGGGATTTTCCTTTCTAATATCTTCTAAAATTAACTTGTTGCAAACTCTTTATATAAAATTTTAGATGCAATATATCTAGCAACGCCATCCTCGGCATTTGTTTTAATTACTTCTAAATCTGGCAGAGTTTCTTTCAAAATTGATGGAGCATTTCCCATAATCAATCCTTTTCCAGATGAAGACAGCATTTGCACATCATTAAATCCGTCTCCAAAAGAAACCGCTTCAGACAATGTAAATCCTTCTCTTTCCAATACCTGCTCAATTGCAACTGCTTTATCTATAGATTTGTCCATAAATTCTAAACAAGTCGGCAAACTAAAAGCATGATGCAAATGTTCTGAAGAATTGGCTAAAATGGCATCTTTCAATTTGACTAATTTTTCGTGATCGCTACAAGAGAAGAAAATTTTAATAGCTCCAAAATCCTCTAAATCCTTATAATCTACCAGTTCTGGACGATATTTTAATTCTGTTTGAAAAGAATTCAATTTTTCATTCCATTTATTGGTCTGCCAAACATTTTCTTTGAATAAAACAACAGTTATTTCTGGATCAATTTCAACATTTAATGCGGCCTTAACCACATCACTGTCTAAGTTGAAAGCAAAAAGCTGTTCTTTGTTTGGCGAATGAATTCGGGCTCCATTAGAACTTACCAAATAAACTGGAACTTCCAATTTATCAATAATTGCCATTGCATCTAGATGATGGCGACCTGTAGCTACCACAATTAGATATCCTTGATTGTGAAGTTCTTGAAAAATTGATTTAGTATAATCTGAAATAGTGTGTTGTGGGTTAAGTAGAGTTCCGTCAAGGTCGCTTACTACAACTTTTATATTTTTAAGTTTTGTCATCTTATTATCAAATTAGGTATAATTGCAAATTTACGGTTTTGAATTTGGAAGACCAAAGTTTGACTTGCCTATCAAGTTATTTTAAAAATATATTTTAATTGTTGCTCAACTTTAGATATTATTTTAAAAGACATTAAATAAAAATTACCAGTTTTTAATAAATAAATATCTTTTTATATTTTGAAAAGCGTAATTTTATAAAAGAAAAGAACTTAAATGCTATTTCTTTTCCAATACATACTTTCCAAAATATTTTTCATCCTCTTTTCTGCTGTTTAAGCACCGCCAAATATCTCTAAAGCTTACTTCCTCCAACGCTTTTACCAAATATTTGTGCAATTTGAACTAACAATTTAAAAAAGAAAACATGAAAAAAGTAATCATTTTAATCGCTGTAATTTTTGTCGCTATTCAGTTTTTTCGACCAGAAAAAAACATTTCTGAAAAGTCAAATTTTAATTCTATCGAAAAACAACACGCAGTTCCAAAAAGTGTTGGCTTGATCTTAAAAACGAGTTGTTACGATTGTCATTCCAACAATACTAAGTATCCTTGGTATAACAATATTCAACCTATAGCCTGGTGGCTAAACGACCATGTTGTTGAGGGAAAAAGAGAGTTGAATTTTGATGAGTTTAATAGATATTCTTTAGAAAAGAAAAAGAAAAAACTTAGTGAAATAATAGATGAAATTGAAAAAAAAGACATGCCTCTTTATTCCTATACAATAGTTCACTCAAACACTAAACTTTCACTAACCCAACAAAAAGAAGTAAATGATTGGGCAAAAAAACTAAAAGACAGTTTGGATTTAAAGTAAATATCAGATAGACTTTTCTCTAAAAAAATATTCGTTTTGCATTTTTTAAAAAGAAAAAGATACAAAACGAATATTTTTAAATGTTAGAACACAATTCAAGATTTACATTTAACATTTGACTAAAATTAAACTTAATCGTGGTTTTCTATTTGCTTGTAAGCATCAATTACCTTTTTAACCAATCTGTGGCGAACGATATCTTTATCATCTAGATAAATAATTCCGATACCTTCAATGTCTTTTAGAACCAAAAGCGCTTCTTTAAGACCAGAAATTGTTCTTCTTGGCAAATCGACTTGACCTGGATCACCAGTAATCATGAATTTTGCATTTTTCCCCATACGGGTCAAAAACATTTTCATTTGCGAGTGTGTGGTATTCTGAGCCTCGTCAAGAATTACAAAAGCATTGTCAAGAGTTCGTCCGCGCATGAAAGCTAGAGGTGCAATCTGGATAATTCCTTTCAGAATATAATCTTCCAATTTTTCGTTTGGAATCATATCTCGCAATGCATCATAAAGCGGTTGCATGTAAGGATCAAGTTTTTCCTTCATATCTCCAGGCAAGAAACCTAGATTTTCACCCGCTTCTACTGCTGGACGCGTCAAAATAATTCTTTTTACTTCTTTGTCCTTCAGCATTTTTACCGCCATAGCGACTCCTGTGTATGTTTTACCAGTTCCAGCGGGACCTACTGCAAAAACCATATCGTTCTTTTTAACGGTATCAACCAGCAATTGCTGATTTGGTGTCATTGCTTTTACAATTTTACCGCCAACACCATGAACTAAGATTTTATCATGATCGTAAGCTCTCTTTTCATCCTGACCATCACTCATTATCACACGCTCAATTACGTTATCGTCAATATTGTTGTAACGTGTAAAGTGAAGCATTAATCTTTGAAATCTTTTTTCGAATTCGTCTAAAACTTCTTTTTCGCCAAATGCTTTTAAAGTTGTCCCTCGCGCTACGATTTTAAGCTTTGGGTAATACTTTTTAATAATTTCTAAATGGCTGTCCTGCGCGCCCCAAAATTCTTTTGGTGCAATATCTACTAGCTCGATTATTCTTTCGTTCAAATGAAGTTGTTTTAAATTAAAATAATTTCTTTTAATATTTAGTGGTTGTCGGGTCTTTTTCTTGGTCACAGTTTTCGGTGGCAGTTTTCAGTTTTTAAGAAAACTGAAAATGAAACTAAGAACTGAGACTTCTGTAACAGCAAGTTAATTTTTTAAAACACAAATTGTCTTTACTTTCTTTCAATTTGTGTTTACTATTATTAGCTTTGCATTTCTCAAATTTAATGAAAATTAGATTTAAATACTATCAATAGTTATAAACAAAAATATGTCAATAATTACCCTTACTACAGACTACGGCTTGAAAGATCACTTTGTGGGGTCGCTGAAGGGTAAAATACTTTCTGAAAACCCAGACGTTCAAATTATTGACATTTCTCATGACATTGATCCCTTTAATACGGCCGAAGCAAGTTATATCATTGGAGCATCTTATTTGAGTTTTCCAAAAGGTACTGTTCATTTAATAGGTGTCGATATTGAGCGCAATAAGGAAAACCAGCACATTGCCATGCAGTGGAATGATCACTACTTTATTTGTGCCGATAATGGAATCTTGAGCATGCTTACGCAGAAAATTGTGCCGCAAAAGATTGTGGCGATTAATATTCACGATCGTTTCCCCATTGAAGCGACAGATCTAGATATCTTTATTCAAGTGGCTTCCCACTTATCTAGAGGCGGTTTGTTGAATGTAATTGGGAAAGAAATTTCGTCTATAAAAGAAGCTACCGAATTGCAGGCTCTTGTTGCAGATGACGGAAATTCTATAAAAGGAAACATCATATATATTGATCATTTTGGAAATGTTGTAACCAATATTTCTAAAAAACAATTCTTAGAAGTTTCGCGCGGACGTCCGTACGAAATTGTGATGAAACCAAAAAGCATCAAAACAATTCTGCCAAATTATTCGGCTATTGCCACTTCTGACAAATATCCGATTAAAACCTATGAAGGAGAAAAACTAGCCATTTTTAATGAAGCAGGGTTTCTTGAAATTGCCATTTTCAGAAGCAATCCTTCTAAAGTGGGTTCTGCAAATAGCCTCCTTGGATTGAATTATCGTGATGTGATTACGATTAAGTTTTCTTAGAAAAATTTTAGATGTCAGATTTTAGATTTGAAAACTTTAAAATTTAGAATTTGGAATTTCTTTATTGGAATTTTACTTTTTTATAAAAACAACAATCAAATTTGGTATTTTTGCGCACCTGTAAGACTTTAGTTAATTCAAAAAAATCTAAAATCAACAATCTAAAATCTAAAATAATAAGATGTTTGTTCGAATAGTAAAAATGAGTTTTCACGAAGAAAAAATTCCTGATTTTCTGGAGAATTTTGAATCGGTGAAAGAAAAAATACGTAATGCAGAAGGAAACCGTTTTTTAGAATTGTATCAGGACAAAAATGATAAATGCATCTTTTTCACTTACAGCTATTGGGAAACCGAAGCCGATTTGGAAAACTATAGAAAATCTGAACTGTTTAATACCGTTTGGGATTTTACAAAAAAACTATTCAATGCAAAACCTGAAGCGTGGAGTGTTGATAAATTGGTTAGCTAAATTAGTTTCAAGTTTAAGGTTTCAAGTTATTTAACTGAATCTAAAAATTGGAACGATTTAACCGCAAAGCACGCAAAGCTATTATTTTTAAGATGCTTTTTAAAACGCTAAGTTCGCAAGGCGTTGCGAAAAAACTTTGCGAACTTAGCGTAAAACCTTGCGTCCTTTGCGGTTAAAAAACAAACACAAAGTAAAGGAACTTGAAACGTGAAACATGAAACAAAAAATAATTAAACTTATACATGAAATCAATCATTTTACGAGAAATAAAATCCTTTTTTGGTTCTCCTATTGGCTACTTGGTCATTGCAATATTCTTAATTAGCAATGGACTTTTTTTATGGGTCTTTGAAGGAGATTATAATATCCTAAATACAGGTTACGCCGATTTAACTCCGTTTTTCACATTGGCGCCATGGATTCTGATTTTCTTAATTCCAGCCGTAACCATGAGAAGTTTCTCTGACGAAAAAAAACAAGGAACTTTAGAATTGTTATTGACAAAACCTTTGTCCATCTGGGAAATCGTAAACGGTAAATTCTTCGGTTCATTTTTACTGATTATTTTAGCGATTATTCCAACTTTGATTTATGTAAAAGTAATCTCAGATTTAGGTTCACCTGAAGGTAACATTGACATGGGAAGCACAATTGGCTCTTATTTCGGATTGTTGTTTTTAATTGCTTCTTATTCAGCAATCGGAATCTTTACTTCTACCCTTTCAGAAAATCAGATTGTGGCTTTTATTGTGGCCGTTTTTCTTTGCTTTTTCTTTTATTTTGGCTTTGAAGGTCTGAGTTCACTAATTCCAGGTTCAAACAATTTCATTTCGGTTTTAGGAATGCAGAATCACTTTAAAAGTATGAGTCGTGGTGTAATTGATACTCGCGACATTATTTACTTTTTAAGCATTGCCATTGCTTTTTTGTCTTTTACTGTTTACCAATTAAAATCTTATAAAGCCTAATGAAACCATCTATAAAGCAAAATTTAAAAACATTAGGTATTACTATTTTCATTTTAGTAGTTTTAAATGTACTTGGAACTCTATTTTTCCATCGTTTTGATTTAACGAAAGATAAACGTTATACGTTATCTCCAACTTCGTTAGGCATTATAAAACAAGTTCAAAATCCGCTTTCTATTAAGATTTATATGGCCGGAGATCTTCCAGCCGATTTCAGACGTTTACAGCAGGAAACCAAACAATTACTAGAAGAATTTCAAGCCTATAATAGCAATATTGTTTTCGAATTTGTTGATCCGCTAGAAAATGAAGATGAAAGCGAAGAACTGACAAAATCACTTTTCCAAAAAGGATTAACTCCTGTAAACATTACAGTTGATGATAAAGGAAAACAATCTCAAGCTATGGTTTTCCCATGGGCTGTTGCAGTTTACAATAACAAAGAAGTTAATATTCCATTATTAAAAAACATAATGGGAGCTTCTACTACGCAAAAAGTAATTGGATCTATTCAGCATTTAGAATATTCAATTGCTGATGCCGTAAATAAAGTGACTAAAAATAAACAGAAAAAAGTTGCCATCATAAAAGGAAATGGCGAATTAAACGAAATTCATATCGCCAAAATGCTGATGCAGATTCGTGAGAGTTATTTTATTGGACCTTTTACTTTAGATTCTGTTGCAAAAGATCCAAACGGAACTTTAAATGCGTTGAAAAAATATGATTTAGCTATTATTTCTAAACCAACAGAAAAATTCTCCGATGAAGAAAAAGAAGTTCTGGATCAGTTTATTATGAATGGCGGAAAAACCATTTGGCTGATTGATCAAGTTGCGGCTGATATGGACAGTTTATACAACGATGCGGGTGCGACTTTAGCTTATCCGAGAGATTTAAATCTAAACGACATGTTCTTTAAATACGGATTCAGAATTAATCCTGATTTGATAAAAGACGAATACGGAAGTCCTATAAAACTGGCAACTGGCGAGCAAGGAAGCGCAACGCAATATCAGGATTTTATCTGGAAATTTGCTCCACAGGTTTATCCAAAGAGCCAGCATCCTATTGTTAAAAATCTTGGCGGAATTAAGTTTGATTTTGCCAACCCAATTGATACGTTGAAAAACGGAATCAAAAAAACAGTTTTATTGCAGTCTTCTCAATATTCTAAAACTATCGGAACACCAGCAGAAATCAATCTGAATATGGTTACTGAAAAATCAACTCCGCAAGATTATTTGAATAAAGGGAATCAGAACCTTGCCGTTTTGTTAGAAGGCTCTTTCCATTCTGCTTTTGAAAACCGAGTTTTGCCTTTCAAAGACAATTCGTTTACAGCAAAAGGAAAACCGAACAAAATGATTGTTATTGCTGACGGAGACATTGCAAAAAACCAATTGGACAAAAACATGATGCCAGTCGAACTAGGTTACGACCAAAGAACTGGAAATTTATACGACAATAAAGACTTTATCATGAATTGCATCAATTATCTTCTTGATGATACAGGACTTATTAACATTAGAAGCAAAGATGTAGAACTACCATTATTAGACAAAGAAAAAGTTTACGAGAGCTATACTCAGACTCAATTCATAACTATCGGAGTACCAATTCTAATTTTAACCGTTTTTGGACTTGTATTTACTTTTGTAAGAAAAAGAAAATACAGTAAATAGATGTTAATAAAAAAATGTAATACTTTGGATAGTTTAAGATATATTTGTAATCCGTATATTTAGCCCTTTATTTGCTAAAGCATCCATCAAAAAATAAAATAAAACAGATGAAATTTATAGTATCGAGTTCGTACTTATTAAAACAATTACAAGTTTTAGGTAGTGTAATCAATAGTAATAATACGTTGCCTATTTTAGACAACTTCTTATTTGAACTAAACAATAATGAGTTGACCGTTTCGGCTTCAGATCTTGAAACGACAATGTCGGCTACATTATCGATCGATTCTACAAGTAAAGGAAGTGTAGCAGTTCCAGCTAAGCTTTTACTTGAAATTTTAAAAACTTTCCCAGAGCAGCCGTTAACTTTTACTGTTGAAGACAACAATACAGTAGAAATTAGCTCAAATTCAGGTAAATATGCACTGGCTTACGCAGCTGGAGAAGAATTTCCTAAAGCAGTAAGTCTTGAAGATCCATCTGTAACGCTTGTTCCTGCAGAAGTTTTGGCAACTGCGGTAAGCAAAACCATTTTTGCTGCTGGAAACGATGATTTACGTCCGGTAATGTCTGGAGTTTTCTTCCAGTTCTCGCCAGAGGGATTAATTTTCGTAGCTACAGATGCTCATAAATTGGTAAAATATGCACGTACAGATGTAAAAGCATCTCAAGTTGCAGATTTTATTATGCCTAAAAAACCTTTAAATATTTTGAAAAGTATTTTAGGAACTTCTGATGCTGAAGTGAAAATCGAATACAACGATTCAAATGCGACTTTCTCATTTGACAACTATATCTTAATGTGTCGTTTAATTGATGGAAAATACCCGAACTACGAAGCGGTAATTCCAAAGGAAAACCCAAACAAATTAATGATTGACCGTTCTTTATTCTTAAGTTCAGTTAAACGTGTTGCGATTTTCTCTAACAAAACTACACACCAAATTCGTTTAAAAATTGCAGGAGCAGAATTAAACGTATCTGCAGAAGACATCGATTACTCAAACAAAGCAGAAGAAAGATTGACTTGTGATTATCAAGGAGATGATTTACAAATTGGCTTCAACTCTCGTTTCTTAACAGAGATGCTGACTAACCTTCAATCTGACATGATTATGCTTGAAATGTCATTACCAAACAGAGCTGGTATTTTAACTCCAGTTGATGGTTTAGAAGAAGGAGAAACAGTTACTATGCTTGTAATGCCTGTAATGTTAAATAGTTAACATTAAAGTTTCTTTCTGTTACAGGGATATTTTTTAGTTTTAAATAAAAGATATATCATTGTAAAAAAAAAGATATCGCTATTAACCAACCATTTTTTATACCTAGAAACCGCAATTCCTATAAAGAGTTGCGGTTTTTTATTTAGGATTATTTTGAGTTTCAAGTTTCAGGTTTCAAGTTGATATACTATGAGTATAATTTTTACCGCAAAGAACTCTAAGATTCACGCAAAGTGCGCTAAGCTTTCTTTCCTGTAAGTCTTTATAAAGTATAAAAGTTCGCAAAGCTTTGTGTGCTTAGCATTCTAAAAAAATCTTAAATATAAAACTTAGCGAACTTTGCGTGAACCTTTGTGCACTTTGCGTTCCAAAACAATTCTAAAAAAAACTTTGCGTAAAATCTTAGCGCACTTTGCGGTTAGAAAAACACAAAGCATATCAACTTGAAACCTGAAACTTTAAACCTGAAACAATTTTTTTTCCGTAATTTTGTAAAATGAAAATAGAAATTTGGTCGGACATCATGTGTCCGTTTTGTTATATCGGAAAAAGACAATTGGAAACTGCACTTGCAGTATTTCCTAATGACGAATTTGAAATTGAATGGAAAAGCTTTCAGCTAGATCCAACAATCACATCTCAGCCTGATATGGATGTTTATACGTTCTTAGCAGAAAGAAAAGGCATGTCGATTGAACAATCTAAAGAAATGCACAAAGGAGTTGCAGAACGCGCTAAAAGTGTTGGTTTAGATTATAATTTTGATAAAGCTGTTATCTCTAATTCTTTAAACGCCCACAGAATTATTCAATTGGCTAAAACGAAAAATATAGGCGACAGAATGGAAGAGATTTTCTTTAAAGCCTACTTTACTGATGGACGAGATTTAAACGATGGTCCAACTTTAATAGAATTGGGAATTCAAGCTGGTTTGAAAGAAGAAGAAATTAGAGAAGTCCTTGAAAGCGATTCTTTATTTCTAAAACAAGTTGAGTCGGATATTAAAGAAGCAGGTGAAATTGGCGTGCAAGGAGTTCCATTTTTTGTATTCGATAGAAAATATGCTGTTTCGGGTGCACAACCTGTAGAAACATTTGTAAAAACGATTCAGGAAGTTCTGAAATAAATTATAAATCTTATCTAACCTAAAAGCGTGCTGTTTATATTTAAACAGCACGCTTTTATTATTTAGTCTTTCAATAAAACTAAAAATTAATGTCCACCTCTACCTTTAGAATCGTTAGATTTTGTGGTGCTTTTTCCTCTAGAACCAGAAGTTGATTTTTGAGCTTTTCCAGAATCTTTCATTCCAGATTTCGAATCTTTTCTTGAAGTTTCCATGATAAATAATTTTTTAAATAATTAATATACACAAATTTGCAAAATGTGTAAGTCCTTATTTTACATAATTATATTTGATTTTTACAAAATGAGAAGCACAGAAAAATCCTTTTTAAAATAAATCATATAAAAATTAAATCGAATCTTATAAATTTTTCAAGTTTCTAATTTTCAAATTTGTATATATCATTTTATGATAACCATTTACTAATTTAAAATAGCAGACATGAGAACAGATAAAGACAACAGAAAAACTGCAAAATTAAATGATTATAAATGCAGTAAACCAGATCATGTTGATACAGCGCATGAAAATGAAGCAATGGATGATGAATTTACTTCGGGAGAAAATCCTGATACGAATTACAGAAAATATTGCAGTCATTTTGAAGACTCCTATGAAATCATAGAAAGCGGACTTAATCTAGCTGAAGACAATACTCCTTATCCTACTTATGATGATGCTAATCCTTATAACAGTTATAATTTAGATAACGAAGATGATAAATATAACTGTCCTCCTTACAGAAATTTTGAATATTAAAAATTCTCCAAGAAACTATGTCGCCAAAAAATGATCAAGAAGTTATGAATGAATACTTGTCTAATGAGAGAACCTTATTAGCATGGATTCGTACAGGAATTGGGATAATGGTTTTCGGGTTTGTTGCAGTAAAATTTTCATTATTTTTAAAACAGCTTCCAGCAAAATATATAGCCGAGACGGTTCCGCCAAATAGTAATTTCACTATTTATTTAGGCATCGGTTTGTTGATTGCCGGCGCAATGACTATTCTGCTCTCCTATTTGCGTTATGTTCGCACCATCAAATTATTAAAAAAAGGAAAGTATCAATATTCAACCGCAATGCTTACCTTTATAACAATGATGCTTTTTGTACTGAGCATATCACTTATAGCTTATCTAATTATAGCAGCAAGCACATAAAAAAATTATCTAATTGCTAAATTTTCTAATTATCTAATTAAAAAATGAATCCGCCACTATTGCAATTTAATGACAAAGGAATCTACTGCCAGCAGGCCGACGTATATCTTGATCCGTGGCGACCAGTAAAAAATGCTATCATTACCCATGGACATTCTGATCATGCCAGATGGGGACATCAAAACTATATTACCCATTACTCAAATATTCCAATTATGAAACATCGACTGGGGGAAATTAATGTTTCAGGAAAAAATTGGAATGAAACTTTTACGATAAATGGAGTGACATTTTCTTTTCATCCTGCAGGCCATATTATTGGTTCTGCCCAAATAAGGGTTGAATACAAAGGTGAAATTTGGGTTTTTACTGGAGATTACAAAACAGAAGATGACGGAATTTCTGTCCCGTACGAAGTGGTAAGATGCCATTCTTTTATAACTGAATGCACCTTTGGCCTTCCCGCTTTTAAATGGGAACCGCAAGCTGATGTCATGACAGAAATAAATAATTGGTGGGCTGAGAATCGCGCAGAAGGAAAAACTTCTGTACTATTTGGATATTCTTTAGGAAAGGCGCAGCGATTACTAAAAAATCTAGACACAAGCATTGGACCAATATACACACATGGCGCTATCGAAAATATGACCAATATTGTGCGTCCGCAAATCGATTTGCCACCTACAATTAGAGTCACTACTGAAACCAAGAAAGAAGATTTACTCGGCAGCATTGTAATTGCTCCGCCAAGCGCACATGGAAGCACTTGGATTAGAAAAATGACTCCTTTTGTAACTGGAACAGCAAGTGGCTGGATGGCTTTTCGCGGAGCCAGACGCAGACGTGCCGTGGATCGTGGTTTTGTCCTAAGCGACCATTGCGATTGGACAGGTTTATTGGAAAGTATAAAAGCAACAGGAGCTGAAAAAGTAATCTGCACTCATGGATATTCAGATATATTTTCGAGATACTTAAGAGAATTAGGTTATGATGCCAGAACAGCACATACACAATACGAAGGGGAAATCAATGATACTGATGAAAGTTAAATTCCAAAATAAGCAAATTCCAAATTCCTAAACCAACAAACAGCTTTCAACCCTCAACTGAATTTAAAATGAAAAACTTTGCCGAGCTTATAAAAACCTTAGATACTTCTAATAAAACATCGGTAAAAGTTGATGCGTTGACTAATTATTTTCTAAAGGCAAGTGACGAAGACAAAGTCTGGACAATTGCTATTCTTTCGCATCGTCGTCCGCCACGGCCTGTCAATACTACCTTATTGCGTTTATGGGCAAATGAATTGGCAAATATTCCGCTTTGGCTATTTGAAGAAAGTTATCATATTGTGGGCGATTTGGCTGAAACTATTGCGTTGGTTATTCCGACTACAAAAGAGCATTCCGATAAAAGTCTGACCGAATTTCTACAGGAAATAATCGCTTTAAAAAAGAAAACCGATTTCGAGAAAAAAGAATATCTGCAAACCAATTGGCTTAATTTAAATTATTACGAAAGATTCGTTTTCACGAAGTTAATAACGGGAAGTTTCAGAATTGGCTTAAGTCAGAAACTGATGACGCGAGCACTTTCTAAAGCTGAAAATATTGATGAAGATACACTAGCTTACAAATTAATGGGCGATTGGAATCCGAATACGATTACGTTTCAGGAATTGATTTTGGATGAAAGAAACAGTGATTATTTATCCAAACCTTATCCGTTTTATTTGGCTTATCCAATTGAAGGCGAACTGGAAAGTTTAGGAAATCCCGAAGATTGGAGCGCCGAACATAAATGGGACGGGATACGATCACAGACTATTATCCGCGACAACGAGATTTACGTTTGGAGCCGTGGAGAAGAATTAGTAACCGATAAATATCCAGAATTTCAATCTTTCGTCGGAAATATTCCAGACGGAACCGTTATTGATGGCGAGATTCTTCCATTTATAAACAATCAAATTGGGACATTTAATGATTTGCAAACCCGAATTGGCCGTAAAAATGTATCAGCTTCGGTTTTAAAAAATACGCCTGTTATTATTAAAGCTTATGATTTATTGGAATGGCAGGGAAATGATATTCGGAATCTGCCTTACGAAGAACGTCGTACATTGTTAGAAGGACTATTTACGACTTTAATTGGAAAAGAAATTCCGCTACAACTATCTGAAAGATTTAATTTTTCTATTTGGGAAGACGTCACAGAAGAAAGATTAAAGTCACGCGAAATGAGAAGCGAAGGTTTGATGCTGAAACGAAAAGATTCTCCATATTTAGTCGGAAGAAAAAAAGGCGATTGGTGGAAATGGAAAATTGAACCTTTAACTATAGACGCCGTCCTCACCTACGCCATGCGCGGACACGGAAGACGATCTAATTTATTTACCGATTATACTTTTGCCCTTTGGCAGGAAAATGAAAATAAAGAACGTGAACTCGTCACTTTCGCAAAAGCGTATTCCGGTTTAACCGATGCCGAATTTAGAATGGTAGACGATTTCATAAAAAAGAATACTTTAGAACGATTTGGTCCAGTAAGAAGCGTTACGCCACAATTGGTTTTTGAAATTGGTTTCGAAGGAATTGCGCTTTCCAAAAGACATAAAAGCGGAGTTGCAACCCGTTTTCCGCGAATTTTAAGATGGAGACATGATAAAAAAATTGAAGATGCCAATTCGATAGAAGATTTAAAAAACATGATTTCATAATGAACAGAGAGCAGTTATTTACCATAGCCAACAATTGGTTTGAAAGTCAGGGATGGAAACCTTTTCCGTTTCAGACACAGACTTGGACTGCTTTTTTGCAGGGAAAAAATGGTTTGTTAAATGCTCCAACCGGAAGTGGAAAAACCTATGCGCTCTGGCTTCCTATCATTTTAAATTACATCAAAGAAAATCCGAATTATAAAACCAAACATAACTCAGGATTAAAAGCGATTTGGATCACACCTTTACGCTCTTTATCTGTCGAAATAAAACAAGCAGCAGAAAGAGTACTTACAGATTTAGATATTCCAATGACTGTCGGAATTCGTTCAGGAGATACTTCTTCTGCCGAACGTGCCAAACAAAAAAACAAAATGCCTGATTTGCTGATTACAACTCCCGAAAGTCTACAATTACTTTTAGCAACGAAAGGTTATGCTAATATTTTTAAAAACTGCAGTTCAATTGTAATTGACGAATGGCACGAATTATTAGGAACAAAAAGGGGCGTCCAAGTGGAATTGGCATTATCGCGGCTAAAAGCAATTTCTAAAAACATTCGCATTTGGGGAATCTCAGCCACAATTGGAAATTTACAGCAAGCCCAAGAGGTTTTACTTGGGGTTGATTCTGAGGCCTACCATAATTCTGTCTTAATCAAAGCCGTCATTAATAAAAAAATAAAAGTTGTTTCCATTATTCCTGAAAAAATGGATACTTATCCGTGGCGCGGACACATGGGATTACATCTGATTGATGAAGCGGCAAAAATTATAAAAGCCAGCAAAACGACACTTATTTTTACCAATGTTCGTTCAGCTTGCGAAATTTGGTATCAAAGATTATTAGAAAAATATCCCGAATTTGCTGGTGAAATGGCCATGCATCACGGAAGCATTGACCGAGAAACCAGACTTTGGGTAGAAAACGCCATTCGAAATGAAGAATTAAAAGTGGTGGTCTGCACTTCGAGTTTAGATTTGGGAGTTGACTTTGCGCCTGTCGAATCAATTATTCAGGTCGGCGGTCCAAAAGGTGTTGCCCGTTTTATGCAGCGTGCCGGACGAAGCGGGCATCAACCCGGAAAAGAAAGCGTTATTTATTTCCTTGCTACTCATGCTATTGAATTAATAGAAGCTTCTGCTTTGAAAAAAGCGGTTGAAAACAGCGTCATAGAAGATCGCGTTCCCTATTTGAATAGTTGGGATGTTTTGGTGCAATATTTAAACACGCTCGCAGTTTCTGAAGGATTTTATCCCAATCAAATTTTAAAAGAAATTCAAGGAACTTTCAGCTATCAAACTATAAGCAACGAAAATTGGAACTGGATTTTAAATTTTATTACCCAAGGAAGCCAAAGCCTTCACGCCTATGACGAATTTAAAAAAGTTGAAATTGATGAAAATGGCTGTTATAAAATAAGTAGCAGAATGATTGCCATGCATCACAGAATGCAAATTGGAACTATTGTTGGCGATGCTGTGATGAATGTCAAATATGTCAGTGGTGGTTATATTGGTACAATTGAAGAATGGTTTATATCGAAACTAAAACCTGGAGATACTTTTATTTTTGCTGGAAAAAAACTGGAATTGTTCAAAATCAGAAATATGCAGGTTTTGGTAAAAAAAGCGAGTCCGAAAAAAGAATCTAAAATTGCGAGCTGGATGGGCGGCCGATTGGCGTTGTCTTCGCAGATGAGCGAATTGCTTCGAAAAGAATTATACCGAGCTAATACAGACAATCTTTCGCCAGAATTAAAGGCTTTACAGCCTTTATTCAAAAGACAGCGAAAAGAGTCTATTGTGCCAAGTTCAGATGAATTTTTAATCGAAACGTTTAGAACCCGCGAAGGATTTCATGCTATTTTTTATCCGTTTGAAGGACGTTTTGTGCACGAGGCTTTAGCTAGTTTATTGGCATTTAGAATTAGTTTATTGCAATCAATCACTTTTTCTTTGGCGTATAATGACTACGGATTTGAATTGCTTTCCGATCAGGAAATTGATATCGAAGCAGTTTTAGACAATAATCTATTTTCAACCGAATATGTTCATCATGATTTGCAGAAAAGCTTGAATTCAACCGAAATGGCGAGAAGAAAATTTAGAGATATCGCAGTAATTTCAGGATTAGTTTTTACGGGTTTTCCAGGAAAAATGGTTAAGACCAAACATTTGCAAAGCGGGTCGCAATTGCTTTTCGAAGTCTTCAGAGATTTTGAACCCGATAATTTATTATTGCATCAAGCTTATCGCGAAACCTTTGAACATCAATTAGAAGAAGGACGTTTGACTTTAGCATTAGAAAGAATTGCCGATCAGAAAATCATCTGGAAACAATGCTTAAAGCCAACTCCTTTTAGTTTTCCTATCATTACCGATCGATTAAGAGAAAAGCTTTCGAGTGAAACTCTTGCAGAAAGAATTCAAAAAATGACCGCTTCCTATATGAAATAACAGCTTATGAAAATTCAGATAAAAAACGAAAATTTTATACTTCATCCAAGCGGAGCTGTTTATTGGGAATCAAAAAAAATAATTATCATTTCTGATGTGCATTTAGGAAAAGTAACGCATTTTAGAAAACACGGAATCGCTATTCCACAAAGTGCGGTGTCAGAAAATTTCAAAAAAATCACAGAAGTTCTAGATTATTTTCTTCCCGAAAAAATCATTTTCTTAGGAGACTTATTCCATAGCGCAAAAAATGCAGAATGGGATTTATTTGAAGAATGGATTTCCAAACATAATCAAGAGGCATATTTAATAGCAGGAAATCACGATATAATTGACCAGAAGCATTATTATGAAATTGGAATTCTTGTTGTTGATTCTTTAGAAATGGATCATTTTCTTTTAACCCATCATCCGACAGAAAAAGAAGATTTCTTTAACTTTTCGGGGCATATTCATCCAGGAATAATTTTACGCGGATTAGGGCTTCAAAGTTTAAAACTGAGATGTTTTTTTCAAAAAAGCAATCAAATGATATTGCCTGCTTTTGGAGAATTTACGGGAAAATTTATTATGAAACCTGAGGAAGATCATAATGTTTATGCTATAGCTGGCAATGAAGTTATTTTAATAAATAAAAACAATTGAAAACCATCCGATGCTTTTATTTACAAACATTTAAAACAATCTGTTTAAAGTTGTATTTAAAGTATAATCAAAAAACCCAACAGGTTTAAAAAACCCGTCGGATTAGCAACACAATTAAATTTGAATTGCCTCCAGCTTTAGCTGGAGTTAAATGATTTGCAATACAGAAGACTTTAGCCAAATCGCAATTTTTGCTAAAGCCTTTTTAAGAATTTAATTTAAAATTCCCCAGCTAAAATTAGGAAACAATTTTTAATAAAACCTCTCCTTCTAGAAGCGCGAACAATCTTACTTTTCAGTTTTTCTCTAAACATCACAAAATAAGCATTATTCATTTTTTTTTAACATAAATCTCCTCAAAAACATGTAATTATACATTTTTCAATCAAAAAGGTTAAATTTTATGTTTGTTTTCATTTTAGTATTTCTTTTCTCAACATCCAATTTAAATTTATATATTTGAAAGAGAAAATTCCAAATTTATAGCAAATGCAAAACAACTTACTAGGTGTCTTAAAAGAGCACGAAAACAAATTATTAACTATCTGGTCTCAAATTCTTTTAGATGGAGGATCTGAAGATGGAGCGATGGAAGAAGAAGAGTCAAAAGAATTTGCTTCTCTCTTTTTAAGTGTATTGGCTAAGTCTGATGAAAAATACGAAAACTCACAAGAGTTTGAAAAAGTTCAGGATTTAATTGTCGGGATTTCATCTTCAAGAGGAAAACGCGGTTTTTCACCTAGAGAAAATGCTCAATATTTAATTTCATTTAAAGAAGCGTGCTCACAAGTTTTGTCTGAATTGATTCAAGAACCTGAGAAGCTTTATGATGCAAATCTAAAGCTGAATGCTATTTTAGACAACATGATGATTATGACTTTTGAAGCTTTCATGAAAGGAAGAGAAGACGTAATCTCAAGACAAATTGATGAAATCAGCGAAATTTCAACTCCAGTAATTACAGTATGGGACGGAATTGTTGCCTTGCCAATTATTGGAACGCTAGACAGTTCAAGAACTCAGACAGTGATGGAAAGCCTTTTGCAACAGATTGTTGACACAGGAAGTTCTATCGCTATTTTGGATATTTCTGGTGTTCCAGCAGTAGATTCTCTAGTAGCACAGCACCTTATTAAAACGGTAAGTGCAACCCGTTTAATGGGAGCAGAATGTATTATCAGCGGAATTCGTCCTGAAATTGCGCAAACTGTGGTGCATTTAGGAATCGATTTAAGCGGTATAACCACCAAAGCTTCACTTGCAAGCGCCTTACAAACAGCTTTCGAAATGCTTCAGTTAGCTGTTGTAAAAAGAAAGAAAATTGTAGAATAAAAAGATTTAAGCTTTTTTATGGAAAGAATTCCTATCCTAAAAATGGGAGATTTTCTGCTTGTTACCATACAGGTAGATTTATATGATCAGCTGGCAGAAAATCTTGAATCAGACTTAATTAATACTATAAGTAAACATAGTTCTAAAGGTGTTTTAATAGACATCTCTGCTGTTTCGATTATAGATTCGTTTATGGGACGAATTCTCGGAAACATTGCAGTAATGTCAAGAATATTAGACGCACAAACTGTTGTAGTGGGAATGCAGCCTGCTGTTGCCATTACACTGGTAGAACTTGGATTATCTTTAAATGGAGTTATAAGTGCCTTAAATGTAGAAAAAGGCATGGATTTACTTCGCTCAAAAATGCGAACTAGCGATAACGAAGAGCCGGAGTATGACGACGATAACGAATAACAAAGAAGAAGCACTGATCGTAAAAGAACAGGATGTTGTACCGCTCCGCAATCGTGTTAAAGAGTATGGCGTAAAAATTGGCATGAGTATTTTGAATCAGACCAAACTTATTACGGCCACAAGCGAACTTGTGCGTAACCTTCTCAAATATGGCGGTGGCGGTAAAGTCATTATTGAATCTGTCAGCAACGGACGCGAAAATGGCGTACGGGTTACTTTTATTGATAATGGCCCTGGAATAGCCGATATCGAACTGGCAATGAAAGATGGATACAGCACAGGAAAAAGCCTCGGATTAGGATTGCCCGGAACAAAAAGACTTGTCAATGAATTTGACATTAAATCAGAACTAGGAAACGGTACCACCGTTACTATAACAAAATGGAAAAATGGATAATACGTTTTCCACTTATAAAATAGATGACAGAAGTCTCATTGCTTTTATAAAAAGAGAAATACACAATCTTGCCCTTCAATTGGGTTTTACACCTCACAGAGCCGCTGAAACAGACATTATTGTTGCAGAATTAACTTCAAACTTAATGAAATTTGCCAACGGTGGCGAATTGCTCTATCGCGCGAATATAGACGGAGAATACAAAGAAATTGAAATTTACTGCCTCGATAAAGGAGTTGGATTTGATAATGTGGTCAAAATAATGAACGACGGCTATTCGTCTTCTAATACTCTTGGGCATGGCTTAGGTTCTATTAAAAGGCTAAGCAACGATTTTCAGATTTATTCTATGAAAAATTGGGGATGTGTGCAATATGTCAAAATCTGCGAGAAACCCGATCTAGAAATACCTTCTGCCAAAAGCGGACTAAATCATGCTACAATTGCTGTAAATTATCCAGGTGAAAAACTTTGCGGAGATGGGTATTATATAAAACAAACCAGCAAAGGTTTTCAGATATTTGTAGGCGATGGATTAGGACATGGAGAAAGTGCCAATGAAGCAGTCGAAGCAGCGATAAAAGCGTTTAGGCAAACCATAGAAACAGAACCTTCCGCTATCCTGAGAGATATTCATATAAAAGTAAAAAAAACCAGAGGATTGGTTGCAACCATAGCATCTGTTGATTATAAATCTGAAGTTTGGAACATTTGTGGTATCGGAAATATTAACACCCGTATTTACAACGGATTAGATAATAAGACGTATACACCTTATAACGGAATCATAGGGCACAACGTACCGCGTACATTAAACAATACGATCGTGCCCTACAGAAGACATCAGATCATAATTATGCATAGTGACGGATTGCGTACAAGATGGAGTTTAAATGATTTAACTTCTATCTTTAAACAAAGTCCAAACATAATTGCATCTGCTCTTTATAAAGAAAACATCAGAGGCAATGATGATGCAACTATTCTAGTAGGAAAAATAAATTAAGACTATGAAAGAGATTGTACAAATAAATCTTGACAACGAAATGGACTTGATACTAGCCCATAAGCGCTGCATGAAAATTGCTGAAATGTGCGGTATGGCATCGTCCCTTCAGACAAGATTTGCAACTGCCGTCTCTGAAGTCGCCCGATGTGCCATTGCAAAAGGAAAAGATTCTTTGCTGGTGCTTAATATAAATATCATAAAGGCAACACAAAAAGAAATTACAGCTATCATCACCGATAATGTTGATTTAAAAAGTTGCAGTCCAGATGCTTTTATTTATGCATCAAAAATTTCGCATCATATAGAATATCAGTATTCGAATAATCAATCTGTAACTAAAATAAGTCTGCCTATTCCATCTCCTGGGCTTCTTTCTGAAACTAAGATTAAAACGTTAATTGATTATTTTAAGTTTGAAACTCCCCTTTCTCCTTACGACGAAATTCGAAAGAAGAATATTGAACTTATAGCACTTTCAGAAAAACTGGCAGAAAGTGAAAATAAATACAAACAGTTGGCAAACACGATTCCGATTTTAATTTGCGTAATTAATGAACGAAATAATGTCTTGCTGGTAAATGAATCCCTAGAAAATTATTTAGACAAACCCTTACTTTCTTTTGATCGTAAAACTTTGATGAATTTCATTCATACTGAAGATATCGATGGAATTTTGGAAGGTTGGAATAAAGCCAAACAAAATCGATCAAATTTCTTAGGTGAAACTAGAATTAAAAAAGATTCTAATTATATCTGGCATTTAATTTCTATAGTTCCGAACAAAACTGAAGATGGAAGTTTTAACAGCTGGCTGGTCTATTTTGTAGATATTAATGCACAGAAAATGATGGTTGAAACACTGAAAGATAACACTCAGTTAAAATTAATTCAGCATGAACTGGAAAGCGCCAACTCAAAGCTTCGTTTTAAAAATAAAGAACTAGAACAGTTTGCTTATATTGCCAGCCACGATCTTCAAGAGCCGCTGAGAAAAATTATGATAATGCTTTCTCGCGCTGGCGAACATTTGAGCGAAGATCAAAAGAAAAAATATTACTTTGACCGAATAACATCTGCTGCGGGAAGATTATCAAATTTAATTACAGATGTCCTTAATTATTCAAGAATTGAAAATAAAGAACAATATTTTGAAAAAGTCGATCTAAACAAAATTATTATTGACGTTTTAGGAGATTTAAGTTTGGTTATTGAAGAAAAACATGCAGTTATAAATGTAAATCCTCTACCAACAGTTTTTGGGCTCGACACTCAGCTTCGTCAGCTATTATATAATCTTATCAATAATGCTCTTAAATTTAATGCCAAACAGCCTTCTGTAAAAGTTTTGCATGAAAATGTTCCTAAAGATGAACACCTGCCTATAGGAGCAGAAAACTATGAAGTAATAGCAATTTCTGATAATGGAATTGGAATGGATAGCAAATATTCTAATCGAATTTTCGACATGTTTCAGCGTCTTCACGAACGCGATCAATATGGAGGAAATGGTATAGGACTTGCTTTATGCCGAAGAATTATTGAAAACCATAATGGTATAATTAACTTTACCAGCAAACCTGATGAAGGAACCACTTTTTGGATATATTTTCCAAAAAACAAACTCTATTCCGCTAAATTATCTCTAAAAAACCAGTCCTCGAATTAAAATCAGGATAATCCTTCCAAATGCTGGAAAACGGGAATTAAAGCTTTTCCCTTCTCTGTCAAATTGTATTCAATATGGAGAGGTTTTAGCTTAATTGTAGTCTTTTCCAAAAGCCCTTCTTCCTCCAGCTCTTTTAAGGCTGTAGATAATGACTGTTTGTTAGAACCTTGAATCTGACGCAGTAAAGTATTAAAACGTAAAGGCGATTCTACAGCCAAACGAAAAATTTCTGCCTTCCATTTTCCAGATAACATTTTCAAAAGTCTTTGTGCTGGACAAGTTTCTGTTTCTTCCATAATAATTGCTGGGTAGTCAAAAAAATCTGACTTCTTGTTTTGGAAAGTTTTTTAAATAAAATTTGTTGTAATTCTAAAGTAAAAATATAAAATGAAAGGAAAGAAACCAAGCGACATGAGCATTGAAGAGCTGTTAAAAGTGCAAAAAACGATTCAGACCACAATTACAATTTTGATTCTAGCTGCCATCATATTATTCATTCTTATTGTTTTGCTACTTCTAAAAAAGGGATTTCTAATTTTAATACTATTTCCTTTTGTTTTGGCATTCATTATGATTAACCATTCGAATTCTCTTAAAGAAATTGAACAAGAAATTACTTCAAGAGAACTAGAATAAAGTTATCCCACTAAATATTAAGTTATAGTTTTAAATTTAATTTTTCTTAACTGAAAGTCTTTCAAAAAAATTAAATTTGAGCTCCCAAATAAGCCCTTAATACTATGACTATTCAAAAAAGAACATTTTATTTTTTCTCTTTATTTTTATTCCTTTTCTTCTCACAGCTCAATTACGGTCAAGAACAAAAAACTGCAAAAAAAGAAAATCGCGGAAGATTATTTAACGATACTACAGCAACAGATAGCGATTACTTAATGGCAATCGAGAAAGCTGGAGAAGTTTTAGAATCTGCGTACAACGACATTGATTTCGCAGGAGATACGCGTCACCTTTTTGGCGATATGAAACGTACCGAAAGCAAACTGGATTTAATCTTAGCCAGTTTAAAAGGAGCCAATCCGAATGTGAGAAACCAACAAATGTACCGAGTTGTGCTTCAGGAAATTCAACAAGAATTGGAAGAACAGAACAAAGCCATCAATGATCGAAATCAAAATCTTGAAAACATCAAGAAACGTGTAATTGATCTTCGAAAAGACAAAACTTTAATTACTCTATTAAAAGATACGATACGCCGTAAGCAATTTAAAAAAGAATTCGGGAACCTTAGAAAAAGATATGTTGCCACGGATAGTCTAATGACTAAAAACCAAACGACGCTAAACAACAAAAAAAGACTAACCGTACAACGGAAAATTGCAGTTTCTAATGCCTTGGCAACCGTTGAAAGCAAATTGGAGAAATCTGGAATCAGCATTTTCAAGAAAGAATATCCTTCTTTATGGCAAATCAGTGATTCTGCTGTAAAGAAAAGAGTAACCCACAACATTAAAGCCAAAATTATAATTGAAGAAAATGTTGCCGCTTACTATCTAAGTTATAAAGCTGGCGGACTTATCACTTTATGCTTTTTTATGGGACTTTTGTTTTGGTACATTTCCAGAAACATCAAATACCTTAAAACAAATGGCTACGCAGAAAATCTTTTGCTCTTAAATTTCAAATACCTAAACCGCGGTGTCCTGCTTCCTGTTTTGGTTATCGCACTAAATATTGCTGTAGTTACCAATTTATATGCTCCTGCCCTGTTTTTAGAATTAATTCAGCTTTCCTTACTTGGCGTTTTAATCTTTCTTTTCAAAAATCAGTGGTCTGGCGTTGCTATGAGAAACTGGCTTTTCTTATTAGGATTATTCTTTGCGCTTTGCTTTTTGGACTTATTTATCACAATCGGATTATTGCAGCGTTTTGCTTTTGTTGCGATCAATATTTTAGGAATCCGCTACGGTTTGGTTCAGATTAAAACACTTAAAGAAGAACTTTACATAAAAGGCTTTTTTAAATGGGCAAGTATCATTTTTATTGGACTAAATATTTTGTCTATTCTTTATAATGTTTTTGGAAGAGTTTCGCTTTCTAATATGTTAAGCTTAACCGCTTTTATATCGCTTACTCAAATTGTTGCTTTAAGTGTACTTCTAAAGATTATTTTGGAAATTATTCTACTTCAAATTTATACAACTAGGGTAAAAAGAGGAATTGAAAAAATGTTTGATTACGAAAGCTTGTCAGACACCTTGAAAAGACCTTTTATCATTGCCATCAGTTATATGTGGCTGATTGTAATTGCTTCGAATTTGAATATATGGGAATCGCTTCGTGCTTCTTTGACAAAACTATTAAGTCATCCGAATACAATCGGAAGCATCACATTTACGCTTGGCAATATCGTTTTATTTTTCATTATTATCTGGGCAGCGCATTTACTGCAAAAATATGTGGCTTATTTCTTTGGCGAAATTGATGATGAAAACGAAGAAAACATCAATAAAAGACAACATTCAAAATTGCTTATTACTCGATTGGTGGTTCTTATAAGCGGTTATTTGCTTGCTGTTGCTGCTTCTGGAATGCCTCTAGACAAGTTGAGTATTCTTTTAGGAGCTTTAGGTGTCGGTGTTGGACTTGGACTTCAAAACATTGTCAACAATTTTGTATCGGGAATTATCTTGATTTTTGACAAACCTATTCAAGTTGGCGATGTGGTTGAAATTAGTTCAGAATCTGGCCGCATCAAATCGATGGGATTGCGAACAACTAAAATCAATGCTCCAAACGGTGCCGAAATCATTATTCCGAATGGTAACTTATTGTCTCAAAATATCACGAACTGGACGTATACCGATAATTTTAAATTAGTAGAAATTACATTTGAAATTACCGGAGAAACCATTCCAGAGGAAATTAATACGATAGTAACTGACACACTTTCTAACCTTCCGTTGGTAAACAATTCAAAACCATCACAAATATATTACAGCTCAATTTCTGATGGAAAATATAAACTTCTAATCAAGTTCTGGTGCAGTATTTACAGAACCGAAGAAACGATAAGTTCCGCAAGGCAAGAACTTTATGTAAGCTTCAAAAACAGAGGATTGACATTCTCAAGTTAAAACAGGAAAAAAGGCAGTAAACGAGTTACTGCCTTTTTTATTGCCCAAAACATATCTCTTGGAGTTAAAATATTGAGATTATTTTCTTACTTTTAAGGTATTGTGTTAAATAATAGCACATTAGCAAAAACACGTATAAACCCGTGTACCCATAATTTTGTTATAAAGTAATTTAGCATTGTAGTAAAACACTATATAAAACTAACATTAACTATTAAATCTTAAAAAATTATGGACGAACTATTGGGAGTAATTAAAATCTTTGCAGGAAATTTTGCGCCAAGAAACTATATGTTTTGTGCAGGACAAATATTGCCAATTTCTCAATACAATGCTTTATTTTCACTTTTAGGCACTACTTATGGAGGAAATGGAACCACTAATTTTGCCTTACCAAATTTACAAGGTGTTGTTCCAATTGGACAAGGTCAGAGTAGATTTGGAAATTTTTACACTCTTGGTGAAACAGCAGGTACTCCAACTAATACATTAATAACAAGTAATTTACCTGCTCACATACATACAGGTCCTGGTACAATTGGAGTAACTAGTGCAGAAGCAACTGATTCTACTCCAGTAGATGGCGCTTCAATTGCTACACCTGGGGAACTTATTTCGAGAGTTTTCTCTCCAACGCTTGGCTTTGCTAAATCAACTCCTAGCGTTAAACTTGCCAGCGAAATTACAACAGGGGCTACAGGAAGTAATATACCTGTAAACAATATGCAACCTTATTTGGCAATAAACTATATTATTTGTATATCAGGAGAGTATCCTTCTCGAAATTAGTAGTTTATTATTTTATTTTAGTTTATATACCCATTTTGGTATTTCACTATAATCATATACAAACTGAATTTCATTATAATTCGAAATACCATATATAGACACCAAACAATAAGGATTTGTAATGTATGATTCCGCAGTTTTTAATTCTATGTCTTCAAATATTTTTATTTCAGTAAAAAGACATATATCCGGATGGTTACTAAAATTAATAGGGAGCGTATAATAATCAGTTTCAATTTTTGAGACATGATTAGCTCCAACAAAATGTTCTTTGTTTATTGTTAATACTCTATCAACAAATACATTGTAAATATAGGGCTGCATATTTTTGTAGCCCTTTATTCCGTTTATGTCCATTCTAAGAGATGGTTCATAATCGAAAAAAGTATAAATAAGATCAATTTTTATTTCTTGTGGAATAAATATCGCATGCTGAGGTAATTGTCTAATTATATTCTTACTAATGGCAACTTGAGGTTCTCTAGTTAGGGCATAATGCATAGTTTCAGATACAGCAAGATCGACCTCAAAGTTTTTCGGAATTATATAAGTAGTTGCATCAGCTTCTATTAAATTAAGATTATAATCCTCAAAACCGATTATGGAAATGATTTTTTTTACTGATTCTATAGAGGACCCATTAATATCAATCAAAACAGCACTAATTCTCTCTTTCTTAAATAATGGAAGTAAAGGCAGAATTAATGTTGCATAAGGTCCACAGCCAGCATAAAGTATATTAATGTGTCGATCTGGGAATAGAACAATTAAATTATTTAAAGCTTTATAAATGCCTTTAATAAAATTGACAGTACGCAGATAATCATCAACGCAATCTGCCGCACCCGAGCTTGATAAAGCGACACCGCCTTGTACAACTATTTCATTATCATCTGATTGTTTATCTGTTAGAACATTCTGATAAAAAGCAGAAAGTTTTTTAGCCCAATGTATATGCTCTTCATTAGTGCTTGATGCAATGATAGATTTAACAATGAGTGTAAGTTCTTGCTTATACATATACTATAATTAATGAGTGAAATATAAGTTAAAATTGAATACAACAATACTAAAAGTATACTTAATATAGGAAAATTATGAAAAAACTCTACTTATTATTACTATTTCTAATTTTTGCAATACCAAAGGTAAATTCGCAGTCAACTGAAAATTTTGAAACAATGACTGCGAATTCGGCAAGCTTTACGTCTGGTGGAAAAACCTTTAATTTGTCTTCCGTATATGGGTTTGTTGTTGCAAATATTGCTAACACAGGCTATGATCAAACACCAAAATTCATACATGTAAATGACCCTTCTGGTGCATATGGACAGTCAGGGGCTATTACTGCCGCTAGCGGTACATTTAAAATTAATAGCTTTTGGTTTTTTGTATCTGGACACTCTTCATATTTACCTTCAGTTACACTTGGAAATGGTCCTGGATCTATAACTTTTATAGGAAAACTTTCAGGAAATACTGTTTTTACTGTAGTTAGAAACACAACAGGTGGCGATACAGGAAAAACCTTGCCAGGAAACGGTTTTACATTGGTGAATTTTGCTAACGAGGGAGGCTCTGATAATACAAATCAAGTTATAGATCAATTAGAAATTCACCTGAGCAGTAATTACGATTACTTTGCAATTGATGAATTTACGTTTACCAATATCGTAGCTCCAACAATTACTGCTCATCCAGCTAATAAAACAATATGTCCTGGAGCTAATACTACTTTTTCTGTTACAGCCCTTAATGCTACAAGTTACCAATGGCAAGTTAATACAGGAAGCGGGTTTACAAATATCTCAAATACAGCACCTTATTCTGGCGCAACTACTTCAATGCTATCCATTACAGGAGCAACATCAGCTATGAATGGTTATCAGTATCGTTGTGTGGCTACAGGATCGGGATCTGTAAATTCTAATACTGCAACATTAACGGTTCCAACAGCACTTTCGTCGCTGGTTTCAGCTAATACTCCTAGTGCATATGGAGCAAACAATGGTACTGCAACAGTTACTGCATCGGGAGGTAATGCACCATATACTTATGAATGGACACCTTCTGGTATTACGACAGCAACAGCATCTGGACTTGCTCCAGGAAATTACAATGTAACTATTAGAGATAACTCTCCAAATGGATCTGGAGGATGCTCTGTAACACAAGCAGTCACAATAGCAGAATCAGCAGGATCTTCAACTAGTGAAAGTTCACTAAGCGGATTTACAACTTGTGCTGGTTCAACATCTACACCACAAAGTTTTTTACTAAAAGCTGGTCAATTAACTGCAAATTTAGATTTATCAGCTCCGACAGGATATGAGGTAGCGACAACGGCTGGTGGCACTTATGCTTCTAATTTATCATTAACACCTTCTTCAGGTAATATAAATATGAACATATATGTTCGTATAGCTGCAACAGCTACTGGAACACCAACTGGGAATTTAACTGTATCTTCTACAGGAATACCAACAAAAAATGTAGCGTTATCAGGAACAGTAAATCTACTTCCTGCAATAACATCAGAGCCTTCTTCACGTACAATTTGTGTAGGAGATACTACTACTTTTAGTGTAACAGCATCTACTGCCACTGGATACAAATGGCAAGTAGATCAAGGGCAAGGTGCTGGATTTATAGACATTTCAATTGGCGCTCCATATTCTGGCATCACTAGTTCTACTCTTACGATAACTGGAGCAACAGCTGCAATGAACGGATATTTGTACAGAGCTGTAGCAACTAATTCTTGCACCTCTAACGCAATTTCAAACAGTGCTGCATTAACTGTAAATTCTCCTCCTGCTATAACAGCGCAACCTACATCAACATCTGTTTGTTTGGGAGGTAATGCTGCTTTTTCTGTTGCAGCATCTAATGCAACAGGGTACCAATGGTATGTAGACAGAGGGTTAGGATTCGGAGCTATCTCAAACGATGCTCAATTTTCTGGTGCAACTACCTCTACTCTTACAATAACTGGAGCAACTGCTGAACTAGGTGGCTATGCATACAGAGTAGTGGCGACCGGAGGATGTACTCCTTTCGCAACTTCAAATAGTGTAACATTAACAATAGATTCTGTACCTTCTATAACAGGACAGCCTTCTGCAAGCTCTGTCTGTCAGGGAGCTAATACTACTTTTACTGCAACTGCTTCTAATGCTACAGGATATCAATGGCAGGTAGATGAAGGTCAAGGTACAGGATTTGTCAATATATTAAATGGTGCTCCTTATTCTGGAGTAACTAACGCAACTCTTACAATAACTGGAGCAACAGTGGCAATGAATGGGTATTCATATAGAGTTGTTGCATCTGGAACCTGTACTCCACCAGCTACTTCAAATAGTGCTAGTCTTACTGTAAATTCAGCTCCTGCTATTACATCAAACCCTTCATCAGTATCGATCTGCTCTGGCGGCATTACTTCTTTTTCAGTAACTGCATCAAATGCAACAGCATACAAGTGGCAAGTAGATGATGGCCAAGGGGGAGGATTTGTTGATGTACCAAATGGTGCACCCTATTCTAGCATTACCACTTCTACCTTGACTATAACTGGTGCTCCTGCTGCATTTAACGGATACAAATATAGAGCTGTCGCAAGCGGAACATGTACTCCGTCTGCTACTTCAAGCAGTGCAACACTAACCGTTAATCATATTAACATACTCACTTCTAAAGTTGATGTAGCCTGTTTTGGTGATTCAACAGGTCAAGCCACTGCAACTCCAAGTGGAGGAACTGGCAATTATACATATTTATGGTCTACTGGAGAAAGTACAGCCACAATAACAGGATTGGCGGCAGGAGCTTATACAGTAACTGTAACGGATGAAAATTTATGTTCTAATACTGCAAATGTAACAATAGGACAACCTTTAGTTCCTCTTACGCTTACGAAAGGCACTGTATCAAATACTTCTTGTTATGGAGGTGGAAATGGAACAGCTCAGGTAGTTGCTTCTGGTGGCACACCAAATTATACTTACTCTTGGAATACTAATCCTATCCAAACAACTCCCACTGCAACAGGTCTTTCTGCAGGGACATATACTGTAACCGTAAAGGATGCAAAACAATGTGTAAAAACATTAGATTTCACTATATCAGAACCACCCGCCCTTACCACAAGCGTTGACAAAACCAACGTTTTATGCAATGGAGAATCAAATGGTTCAGCTACTGTAACTGTTACTGGAGGAACAGGCACTTATACTTACCAATGGGCTCCTAGCGGAGGAACCGCTGCAACTGCTACCGGACTATCGGCTGGAACTTATACGGTAACCATAACAGATGCTAACTATTGTGTCAAATATGTACCAGTTACTATTACTGAACCGCCAATCTTAGACGCCACAAAAATACATACCGATGTTTTATGTAATGGCGGAGCAACAGGAACTGCTACAGTTACAGCATCAGGTGGGGCTGGAACTTATACCTACTTATGGTCTCCATCCGGGGGTACAGCTGCTACTGCTACTGGCTTAACCGTAGGAAATTATAGCTGTCTAATTACAGATGCTAATGGATGTTCTATTACTAAAAATTTTACGATCAATCAGCCTTCAGTTTTAGGCGCTACTACTTCGCAGACAAATGCAACTTGTTCTGTGGGTGGAGATGCTTCTGTAACACCATTCGGCGGTGTTGGTAATTATAGCTATTTATGGACACCAGGAGGTGCTACCACGCAAAATATTACCAACTTGGCAGCAGGCAATTACAGCTGTCTCATTACAGATGGAAATGGATGTACGGTCACTAAAAACTTTATCATCAATACAACTAATACGCTAGTAGCTGCCACTGGTCAAGTTAATGTGCTATGCAATGGATCCAACACTGGTTCTGCTTCAGTTATTCCTTCAGGAGCCGCTGGACCGTTTACTTATAGTTGGTCTCCTTCTGGAGGATCTTCTGACACTGCAAATAACCTTAGTGCAGGAAACTATTCTGTAACAATCACTGCCAGCAATGGATGTTCAATTGTCAAAAACTTTACAATCACTGAGCCATCGGCCATTGTAATAACACCAAATCCTCAAACAAATGTGACTTGCAATGGAGGAAACAATGGTTCTGCAAGTGTTTCAGTAACAGGTGGCACAGGTGCATATTCCTACACTTGGTCTCCTTCTGGCGGAAATGCAGCAACAGCAACTGGACTTTCTGCTGGAACTTATACTGTCACAGTAAAAGACGCTAACTCATGCACCAAAACACAAAGTTTTACTATAACAGAACCTAATGCTCTTAGTGCAACAACATCTCAAACCGATGTTACTTGCAATGGAAGTTCTAACGGAACTGCAACCGTAAACGTTACTGGAGGAACTGGAACTTATACATACTCTTGGTCTCCTTCTGGCGGAACTGCTGCAACTGCTTCTGGTTTACCAGCAGGAACATATACAGTTACTGTCAAAGATGCCAACCTATGTCAAACTACGGCAAGCGTAACTATTACTGAACCTCCTGTTCTTACAGCAACGGTAGCTAAAACAGACGTTTTATGCAATCAGGCAAATAACGGAACAGCTACTGTAACTCCTTCTGGAGGAACTGGAACTTATACCTATTCTTGGTCGCCATCTGGGGGAACTGCTGCAACAGCTACAGGATTAAGTCCAAATACTTATAGTGTTACTGTGACCGATGCAAACGGATGTTCTGTGACAGAAACCGTTCAAATTACAGAGCCTTCTGCCCTTTGGCTAACAGATTCTCATACCAATGTTTCTTGTAATGGAGGCAATAACGGTACTGCATCTGTAGTGGCAACTGGAGGAACTGGAGCTTATACTTACTCTTGGTCTCCGTCTGGCGGAAGTGCAGCAACAGCAACTGGTCTTACCGCAGGAGTTTATACTGTAACCGTTACAGATGAAAATTCATGTTCTGCAACAAAAGCGATTACCATTACAGAACCATATGCCTTAACCTTAACTGCAACTCCTTTAGCAGTATCTTGCCATAACGGAAATAACGGGTCGGCTACAGTAAGCGTAACAGGCGGTACAGGTGCCTATTCTTACTCTTGGGCTCCATCTGGCGGAAATGCCGCAACTGCAACTGGTCTTGCTGCCGGAACTTACACTGTAACTATTACAGATGATAATTCTTGTACGGCTACTGCAACTGTTGAAGTAATTCAACCTGCTAATCCAGTCAATTTAAATACTGCAGTGGTTTCTGGAATAACTACAACTGGCGCTTCATTATCTGGTACAGCATCTTCTGACGGAATCAATACTGACAGTGGTTCTTGTTTAACGGAAGTTGGTTTTGTATATGCTCAGCATGCTAACCCTACTACAGCTGATACTAAAATTAATGTCACTGCTGCATTAGGAACATTTACAAACTCTTTATCTGGACTTAGAGGAAATAGAACGTATTATGTTAGAACTTATGCTATAAACAGTAACGGTTTTATTAATTATGGAAATGAAGTAAGTTTTACAACACAAAAATATACTCTTACTATAACCGCAGCAACAGGACATACCAAAGTATATGGCACAACAGATCCAGTATTCAATTACACTGCTTTAGGTTTTGCTAACGGAGATACAAACTCAATACTTAGCGGTCTGCTTACAAGAGATGCTGGAGAAAATGTTGGAAAATACAACATTAAGCTGGGAACAATCAATGCTGGGGCAGATTACGTAATTGCCTTTACTGGTGCAGAATTTGAAATTACTAAAGCAAATCAAACAATTACTTGGAATCAGACTTTAGAATTTGGCTGTTCAGATTCTAAAAATGTTACCTTAACAGCAACAACTGATAGTGGCTTACCAGTTTCTTACAGTATTGCAAATGCAGCATTGGGAACAATTTCAGGATCTACTTTAAACATTACAGGTTCAGGAAGTTCAACCATTACTGCAACACAAAATGGAGATCAAAATCATAATCCTGCCACTGCCGTGGTAAAACAAATAGAAATAAGCCAATCTGGTCTTGTTATACAGCAATGGGCAAATGTTCTATTCTTTGATAATAGATCAAATAATTTTGTGGCTTGGCAATGGTATAAAAACGGAGCAGCTATTTCTGGAGCAACTAAGCAATATTATAGTGAAATACAGCCTTTAAATGGCACTTATTACGTAATTGCAAAAGACAAAAACGGAAACTCCATTAAATCTTGTCCAATTGAAACAACTGGAACAATTTTCACCAAGAAAATCAAAATTTATCCAAACCCAGTTAAACCTAATGCCGAGTTTACTTTAGAATGTGATTTTAGCGAATCTCAATTAAATGGATCTGAGGTGGTTATTTATGACATTGCAGGGAAATTAGTTCAGACTATTTCAAATGTAAAAGCCAAAAATCAAATTATCGCTCCTTCGCAGACAGCCTTATATATTGTTGTTCTTAAACTGGCTGACGGTCAGTTAAAAACAATCAACTTATTGGTTAAATAAAAATGAGATTTAATTTAAAATTACAAACAATGAAAATTAAAGCCACCATAGCTATACTAGTACTGTTTAGCGTCACGATAAAAGCACAGGAAATTAATTTTAAAATTAACGGCGGTCCGTCTGGAATTCTATACGATAGCAATATCGGAGAAGGTAAACTAAAATTTGGTGGAGGAATAGGTGTTGGATATACCTATTTCTTCAGCAATCACTGGGGAATTTCGACAGGCGTTGATGTTACATACAATCAAAATAGTTTTGAATTAAATAACGGAACTACCATCTCAACTTATGAAGTCGATGACCAAACTTCTGCATTTGAGTATCGGGTCACTCCTACCAACTATAAAGAAGATCAACATTTTATTGGTTTCGCGATTCCGCTTCTTCTTCAATACAGAACATCAATTGCTTCTCAGACACAATTGTACTTTGGATTCGGAGGAAAAATTATGTTCCCAGGAAAACAAACTGTAAAAGCTTCGGCTTCTGAGTTACAGCTGAGCGGTTATTATCCTGATGTAAATCTTTTAGTTGATGATCTGCCTTCTCACGGATTTGGAAAAGTAACCAATTGGCAAGATAAAACAACAGTAAGCTTAGATCCCGCTTTTATGTTAAGTTTTGAAACTGGTCTAACATTTAAACTAGCAGAAAAAACAAAGCTTTATACAGGTTTATACCTTGATTACGGTTTAACTGATTTGGCAAAAGAAACTCCAAATACCAATATTGTGGCTTACAATCCAAACGGACTTGACAATATTCAGGCAAATGGTACAATCGGAAATAGCAGTATCGTTCAAGAAAGCCGTTATCTATCTGCTGGAATCCAACTGAAACTAGGTTTTTCATTAGCTAAAGACAAACCAGAACCTGTACAGACAAAAGCAGAACCAGTTACTCAGACAGAAACAGCTCCAGTTCAGAAAGAGGTTCCTGTACAGCAAAAAGTTGCAGAAGCAGTTCCTGCTAAAAAAGAACTGACTACAGAGGAAAGAAACTATATTGAAAAAGAGCCTCTCGCTTTCCAAGAAATTGGAAATACTAGCGTAACGCCAGAACTTGCTTCAAGATTAGATGAAATTGCAAAAATTCTAAGATCGAACAAAGACACAGATCTAAATATTACTGGATATACTTGTGATATAGGAACTGAAAAACGCAATCTTGAAATTGGAATGAAAAGAGCTCAGGCAGTTGCAGATTATTTACAGAACAAAGGAATAGAGTCTAACCGTATGCATTTATTCTCAAAAGGAGAAAGCGAACCTTTAGTTCCAAATACTCCAGCAGAAAATAAACCGCAAAACAGAAGAGTTTCACTTACTCTGATAGACGCAAAATATTTTTTTTAATTCTACAATTCTATAAAGCATGATAAAGAGCTTAGTTCTCTTTTTCATGCTTTTTTCTTTTTTGATTTAAAAACATTTCAAAAGCTAACAAATATCATGTTTTCTTTTTTGCTTAATGTCTTTCTTTGTTTTAATTAAAACTAATCCAGACACTTTACCAATTCTTCGCAACGTATTAATTGTTTTGCCATGCATATTGATACTGACTTACTTTACACTTGGGGAGCCGTAGCAAAAAAGGTTACCAAAAACTCCATTATTTTCTTCGAAAATGACGCCGCTATTTCTTATTATCAAATTTTAGAAGGAACTGTAAAAATGAGTTATACCAACGAAGATGGCAAAGATTTGACGGTTGGCATTTTTAATGAAGGAAACAGTTTTGGCGAACCGCCGCTTTTTATCGGACAGCCTTACCCTGCTACTGCTATTGCTCAAACGGATTGTGTTATTCTAAAATTGTCCAAAAACAACTTTTTTTCTTTTCTTGAAGAAAATCCAGAAATGCAATTTAAAATACTCAAATTATTTGCGTGGAAAATATATAACAAGATTGTCTTTTCTAAAAACATAGTTAATAATAAACCTGAATACCGCATTCAGTATTTTTTAGATAATTTAAAAAAGCAAAGTAACATAGGCGCTTCAATAAAAATGAAAATTCCATATACAAGACAAGAAATTGCAGATTTTACAGGACTTCGTGTAGAAACCGTAATACGTACATTATCGCTTATGAGCAAGAACAAAAAAATCGAAATTATCGATCATAAATTGTTCTATTAATTTCATGCCTTATGATTTGAATCATACCAAAACAGGAAGATTTTTTCTTTTTTTGTTTAAGGTTACAAGAAATTATTAATTCAGTTCTAATATCTTTAAAAACTAAAAATGGGAGCTGTTTTAGTTCCCATTTTTATATTGAAATGACTTTATTCATCATCCATTTTGAAATATTTTCTGCTCTTATTTTTATTTCATCAGCTTTTTCTCCTTCAAACAAATCATCTACCGTTTTTTTCCAAAGTTTAGTCCAATGCTCAAAATGAGCCTGTGTAAGAGTACTTTTCTGATCTAGCATGCGATGTTTCAGCATCGGATTTCCGTCAAAATTTCCGCTATGAAAAATAATGTTATCCCAAAAATCATACATAATCGGAAGATGCTTCTCCCAGTTTGTCATAGCAATTTCTGTAAACAAATATCCTATGATCAAGTCTTTTTTTACTTTTAAATAAAAAGCATCTACCAACACGGTTATATCATCTTTATTTCTAATATCTGTTTTCATATTTTTTTGATTCTGAATGAATAATAAAACATTAAAGATCTTTGCGGTCAAATTTTCTGATTGAAATCAGAAACGGAACAGCAATCCATAAAACGAGTAACAAGAAAGAAACTAACAGGCCAATTACTGTTCCGAAAAAGTCCTTGAAAATAGCTCCTGTATATCCCATCATGGCAGATTGATCTAAATGCAGCAATATTTGAATTCTAGCTAAATCAATCGGGCTCGAAGCGGTCAAGGTTACCATCATTTCTTCAATCGGATATTCTGCAAATTGAAACAAAAGAAACAACACCAATGCATCAAACAAAATGGCAAAATACATCCAGAATAAAATGGCCAAACCTATTCCTTTTGCTTTATCACGAGTTAAAATACAGCTCAAAAAAGCCAGTGATACAAAAACTATAGAAATTAAGCTTCCCGCAAAAAGCATCATCACTCCCGCCATGCCTGGAGCATTTAGCAAAAGCGGAATTCCTGCACCAAGAAAAAAAGCTAAAAACATTGCTATGGAAAGACCAGCAAACAAACTAATCCAGATTTTTTTTCTTTTAATGGGCTGGCTTAGCAAAAGTTCTATAAATTCTGAACTATTGTAAATATAAATAGTCGAAAAAAGAATAGATACCAACGGAACTGTAAATAAAATGACATTCAAAATCGTCAGTAAACCTTTTGCCGTATTGTTTTCAAGCATAAAAGATCCCCAAGAAAGCAATGCCAGAATTAAAGCATAACTCACAATAATCTTATTTTTAAGAATATCTAACAAGACAATTTTAATTATTCTGTTCATGCTGTTTTTCTTTTAATATCGTAGCGATAGATTTTGAAATTTTGTTTTCTCCTGTTGATTCCAAAAGATCTTTAATGGTTTTATGGAAATGAACTTTTCCGTCCTGCATAAAAATAATCTGAGTAATCATATCGTCTAGTTCACTTAACAAATGTGAGGTAATCAATATTAATTTTCCTTTGTTCCTCTCTTTAATGATTTTCTCCTTCAAAATTTCTGTAGCCAGCGGATCTAGTCCTGCTGTAGGTTCATCCAGAATTAAAACGTCGGGATTAAAAAGAAAAGCCAATGTTGCACTTACCTTCTGTGTTGTTCCGCCAGAGAGAGTTCGCATTTGTTTTTCACTCATTTTATCCAGTTTAAAAGCTTTGATTAAATCTTCATCCAACTCATTTTTCGAGTTTCTAATTTGTTTAATCATGGCTATAATCTGAGCGATAGTCATATTATCGGGATAACGCCCAATTTGCGGCATATACCCTATTCTGTTTCGATATTCAAACTGCTTTAAAATAGATTCATCATGCAGCAAAATATCTCCGCTATCGGGCAAAACCATTCCTAAAACCGATTTTATCAAAGTAGTTTTTCCGCAACCATTTGGGCCTATAAGCGCAATGCATTCTCCTGCTTTAAACTCTAGGTTTACATCTTGCAAAACCTGAAGTCTGCCAAATTTTTTATTTATATTTTTTAAAGTAATCATAATACAAGAGATTTCATTTCGGGAGATTCATCAACAAAATTATCAGGCGTTATGCTCGGAAGGATTTTCTCTGATTTATCCAAAAGCGTAATCATAAAACTTCGGAACAAAAGCATCGCCGACGGGTTATTCTCAGTAATAACAGCAAAAAGACTAAGTGGATGAAACGGCACATCGCCAATTCCGTCCCGATTCAAATCATAACCTTCATATTTATCCCAATAATTATTATTGAAATGATTCAAAACCAAACTTCCGTTAGTACTGATGTCGAAAGTATTAGAAAGAAAATTATTAAACGAAATCACATTATCCATACAGCTTGCCTGCACTTTCATTCCCCAACCATTATCTTTAAAAATATTCTTCTCCAATTTTACACGACTCGTTCCTTCCATATAAATTCCTGAAGTATTTCGGATAAACTTATTACCAATAATGTGACTGTCTGAAATTTCTTTGAGCAGTAAACCATAAGACGCATCGCCCCAATTCTCTTCAAAATAATTGTTGAACATTTTTACATTTTTAGTAAACATTACTGCCACTCCTGCCCCATTGTTTTTAAAAACATTGCCGATATAAGCATCATCATTAGAAAACATAAAGTGTAACCCATAACGGATGTTGGCTTTAGAAACATTTCGCCAGATTACAGAATTAGAAACAAACTCAAAATAGATTCCATCGCGATGGCCAGAAATCCTATTTCCTATGATCTGCATGTTCTCACTTTTCCAGCAATGAATTCCATTTCCAATGCGTTGTTCTTCTTTTTGATAGGCTTTTATGGTATTATTTTTTATAATGCAGTTTATTCCTTTTTGGGCATAGATTCCGAAAAAATTATTTTCTAAGAAATTATCTTTTACAACAACTCCTGTTTTGTTATATATTTTAATTCCACAAGGATCATTCAAGGAAGCATAACCAGAATTTATCACTTTAAATCCAGAAAAAATTACGCTATCTGCTTTTATGGAAACTACTTCATATTTTAGCTGTCCATCCAGAATTGGCAAATCTTTACCCTGTAGAATTACTTTTTTATCTATAATAATATTGCCTTCTCGATAAATGCCATTATTAACGATAATGGTGTCTCCAGACTTGGCAAGTTCTATTGCCTTTTTGATTGTTTTTACGGCTTTGTCTTGGCCAACTTCAATTTTCTGTGACCAAAGACAATTAAACAATAATAACATTGAAAGGCAAAAATGCAGTTTCATGATTTAAGATTTTAATTAAGACAGCATTTTATTTGTTCAAAATTGCTGTCCATTCTTTTTCTTCTCCTTTTGTTTGCGCTTCAAATGCTTTTGCTTCGCTTTTATTGGTAAAGGCAGCAATATTTCCGTTCATCGGACTTTTAATCGTTCCTCCTGAAACAAAAAAGGCACTTTCAGCAGGAATCAGTTCATTATTTTTAGTGTAGTCGTGTACATAATATTTCTTGATTTTAGTATCACTATGATCTTTACAATAATGTGCCATGCAAGCAATATCATCAAACTTGTATATCCTTCCTTTCTCCGTAATAATTTCAGCTCCATGTCTGCCATCGCTAATTCCCATCATACAGAAATCACAATTGTCTGCATTTAGTTTTATCAGAACAGGTTTATCATTGGAACATGAATAAAGAAAAACAGGAACCAACAATATGCCCAAGAGCCGACCAGATGGTTTGGCAAATTTTTCTTTTGCGATAGCAGCAAAAAGCAAAACTCCAACTGCAATCAGCATCCATCCACCAATATCAGGAATTGAATAGGCACCAAAATTTAATAATTGTTTGTATCCAAGCATTGGTGGCTGATAAGCCATTCCAGGAACTCTAATAGCAGCATTCGGATCTAAATTATGTCCATATTCATAATTCCATCTGTAGAAATCGCAAGCAGATAATATTCCAAAAATCACAAAAGAAAAGAAGAAAATAAAGAGCCCTTTTCTATTTGATTTCCATGTACAAACAATCGAAACAATACCTAAAACTGCTAGGATAAAAGGCAAAACTTTAAATTCAATAAAATCTTCTGTATGCAATGTTTTCATTCCAATGTAATGATTCAATCCATTTATAATATCAACATCGCCTGCAATTTTAGAAGCATGAAGTTTTAACACCAAACCTTCAGGATATTGTGGTGCCTTAAGTTCAATTTTCCAAATAGGAAAAAATACAGCTCCGATTAATAAAAGCCCTGATAAAAACAGCATGACTTTAGAAAAAGAGGATAGTTTTTTATTTCTCATAATAATTCAAAATAAAAGGGAACAAAGAATACTTTGTTCCCTTATGGTTACTGACTATTCTTTTGGTAAATTGGTACCTACACTGTAAGTAATCGGAACATTGCTTCCTGCAGGCGAAACACGCACATATCCTTGCATTTCCTGATGCAATGCACTACAAAAATCTGTACAATAGAATGGGAAGATTCCTTTTTTCTCAGGCACCCATTTTAATGTTAATGTTTCTCCTGGCATAATTAGCAATTCTGCATTATTTGCTCCTTTAATAGCAAATCCGTGAGGAACATCCCAATCCTGCTCAAGGTTGGTAACATGGAAGTAAACTTCATCTCCCACACGAATTCCTTCAATATTATCTGGTGAAAAGTGAGAACGTATAGAAGTCATATAAATGTGAACTTTGTTGCCTTCTCTAATCACTTTAGATTCCTTTTCACCTTTAGTAGCAAAAGGATGTTTGTTGGCCGCAATATCATAATACTTCAATTGTCCGTTATTTCTAACTTTATCTGCTGGAATACCTTGCGCATAGTGAGGTTCTCCAATAGTTGGGAAATCCAAAAGTAATTTCATTTTATCGCCGCTAATATCAAATAATTGAGCACTTTGTGCTAATTCTGGACCAGTTGGCAGGTAACGATCTTTGGTAATTTTGTTGTAAACCACCATGTATTTCCCAAATGGTTTTTCTGTGTTTCCACCAGGAACCATTAAGTGTCCAGGAGAATAATAAGTTGCTTTTCTGTCTAAAACTTTTAAGTCTTTGATATTCCATTTTACCACTTCAGATGAAACGAACATTGTAGTATAAGCATTTCCTTTTCCATCAAATTCTGTATGAAGAGGTCCTAAACCAGGTTTTTGAACTTCACCATAAAGTGCGGCTTCATATTTTACAACTGGAATTCCTGCGTAAGCACCATCAAATTGTTTTTTGGCAATCGCATCTTTTAATTTTGTGAAACTAAACACTGGGATCAAAGCCGCCAATTTTCCACTTCCAATAATATATTCTCCCGTTGGATCAATATCACAGCCATGAGGCGATTTCGGACAAGGAATCATATAACAGATATCTTTAAGCTCTGCAGCATCTAGAGTTAAAACCTCATTCATGATTACAGATTTTGCGCTTTGAGTTTTTTCATCCCAAGTATTGTGGGCATATTTTGCAGGAACTCGTTTTCCTTTTCCAGCTTTAATATATTCCTCTGCTTTTTTCCAGTTTACAGCCATGATAAAATCTTTATCATTTTTAGAAGCATTAACTTCCAACAGAGTATTCGCTTGCTCTGTGTTATAACATGAGAAGAAAAACCATCCGTGAGATTCTTTTTTACCTGGGTGGCTAAGGTCAAAATTTACACCAGGGGCTACAATTTGAAAAGATAGATCCAATTGACCTTCTTTTCCAATTTTCACGAAACTCAAATATCCTTTAAAGTTTTTCTTGTACGTATTAATCGGCACATCACCATTATCATTATCTGATGGAACACTGAAACGGCTTGCTCCTACTACATATTCTGTATTTTCAGTAATAAATGGTGAGGAGTGATTACCTGCGCAATTTGGAAGCTCAATAATTTCAGCGGTTCTAAATGTTTTTAAGTCAATACGGGCAATACGTGGCGTATTATTCGCATTAGCAAAAATCCATCTGCCGTCAACTTCTCCATTTGTTTGTGACAAATCCAAGTGATGCTGATCGTCCCAAGGCACATAACCGTGCGAAGTATTCAGCATTGGTTTTGTTTCTTCGCTGTAACCGTAACCGCTTTGTGGATCTTCGGAAAACACGGGCATTACCTTTAATAATCTTCCGCTAGGAAGTCCATAAACACTGACCTGACCGCTAAAACCGCCCGATACGAAGTTGTAGAATTCATCATACTTTCCAGGTGCCACATACACTTTTTGGGCTGCATCGCCTTCAACAGCATCTGTAGAGTCTTTTGGTTTGCATGAAACAAAAAAAGCACATCCTAACGTAACAACGAAAATCGATTTTAAAAATTTATTTTTCATAAGGCTATTATTTAGATTTTGATTCCTTTCAATTATTTAACCCCATCATTCTGGCGCATATATTCCAAAATAGATCTTGCTTCATCTTCTGTTAATCCTTGATTAGGCATACGAATCATGCAAAGCTCCAATTGCGCCTGCAATTCTGGGTCTTTGTCGATCATTGGGTCTGGATTGGTAATAAAATTCATAATCCATTGAGGTGTTCTTCTTCCTGTTACCCCTTTCCATCCTGGACCTACTAATTTTTCATCTGTAGGTTTATGACAAGAGGTACATTTAACTTCGGCAGTCTTAAGTCCTTTTTCTGCCAATGCTTTATCCAGAGAAGCTCCTAATTCAACGGTTTCATACTTACCGATACCTCTCTTTGGGTCGTATGATTCTGCATCTGCTGTTTTTTCAGCAGGCGCAGGAGTTGAAAAATCTTGGTCGCTTTTTGACTTTTCTTTTCCGCAAGATGCCAATAGAAAAAAACCAAACATGGTTAATAAGAATAGTTTGTTCATTACTTTGTTTTTTACTTGTTAAACTTTTGATCAAAATTCTAAAACTTGTTTTTCAAAAAGTATGATTACAATCATATCGTTAAAAAAAAGTTCATAATACCTTCGTATTCTCAAAAATCAACAAGCAATGAAGCTTTGTATTTACATATTTTTATTTGCGGTAATATTCAGACCTGCATTTCCATTTTTGGATTATGTGGTCAACTACCATTACATTGCAACTGAATTATGCGAAAACAAAAATGCTCCAGAATTGCATTGTAATGGAAAATGTCATCTGAAAAAAGAATTGGCAAAAAGCTATAAAAATGATACGCCAGCTTCTAACGAAAAGAAAAGTGAAACGGCAGAAACCGTGGTTTTATTTATTGTCAAAATCCCAATATTCTCTTTTGAAAAAAATAGAGCTTCTACTTTTATAGTAAATGCATTTTACAACAACTTATATTCTCATTTAGAGGCCGTCAATATCTTCCGTCCTCCAATTTTCATTTGATTTTTATTTCATTCTTCCTTCTTTCGAATTCATTCGACAGACCTTTTATTATCATTATTTAAATTAAAATCTCATGAAAATTTTAAAATATACAGTGCTCTTACTTCTAGCAATTATCTCATTCTCTTGCTCTTCTGATGACGATTCTTCTTCAATTCCAATTGATGAAACAAGCGGACTTCATAAAATACAGGAAATGACCAATGATACTCATGTAATCGAATTATTCTCATCAACAGGTTCTTTGGTGCAGGGTTACAATCATATTTCACTTCGAATAAAAGACAAGAAAACCAACAATTATATTACAGATGCCAAAATAGAATGGATACCGTTAATGCACATGGCCATGATGCAGCATTCTTGTCCAAGATCTCAAGTAGAAAAAAAAGATAAAAAAACAGTATACGAAGGAGATATCATCTTTCAGATGGCACAAAACGAAACAGAATACTGGGAATTAACAATAGCTTACGAAATCAATAATGTAAGTTATACCGCAACCGATAAAATAAGCGTACCAGCATCGACAAAACGCACGGTTAGCTCATTTATGGGAAGTGATGGAAACAATTATGTAATTGCCTATATCGCACTATTTTCTACAAAAGTGGCGCTAAACGACATGGCAGTAGGAATTTACAAAATGAAAGATATGATGACTTTTGAAGCTGTAAATAATTTCAAAATCAAAATCGATCCAAGAATGCCGAGCATGGGTAATCATGGTTCACCAAACAATACAGATTTGCTTCAATCTGAAACTAATGGTTTTTATAAAGGAAAACTTTCTCTTACCATGACAGGATATTGGAAAATAAACCTTCAAGTTTTAAATGCTGATAACGAAGTTTTGAAAGGAGAACCTGTTACAGCAGACAATCCATCAAGCAGTCTTTATTTTGAGATTGAATTTTAAATCTAAAAAACAACAAGAAAGAGGCATAACACAATTTGTATCTTTCTATTAAAGTATAAAATGATGAAAAATCTAGCAGCGACCTTCTTGGCTGTATTTTCAACAATATGCTGGGCACAGGAAAAACCAAATGATAGTCTTGAAACCGTAAAACTTAATGAAATAATTGTCATTGGAAGTAAACCTTCTTTACACTTAAAACAATCAAAATCGCTGACATCTATAGAAGAATATCTCTCAAAATCATCAAAAGTAAATATGATCAAAAGAGGAGCGTATGCTTGGGAACCCATTATAAACAACATGGCTACAGAGCGCACCGTGATTACTATTGACGGAATGCGCATATTTGGTGCGTGTACCGATAAAATGGATCCGATAACTTCTTATGTTGAGGTTTCAAATTTAGCCGAAGCCACCATTGCGTCAGGACAACAATCAAGTTGTCACGGAGCAGGAATTGGAGGATCTGTCGATTTAAAACGGAATCAGTTTAGTGATAAAAAAACTGGATGGAACGGCAGTTTAAATTCAGGTTTTGAAAGTAATAATCTTCAAAAAATTATTGGTGCATCTTTAGGCTATAATAATTCTCATTTTTATACCCATATCGATTTTATGCATCGTGATGCTGATAATTATAAAGCAGGTGGAAACAAAGAAGTAAGTTTTTCTCAATTTAACAAATACAATATTTCTGCTACTGCAGGTTATTTTATAAACAAACAAAACCTTTTGGAAACTTCTGTAATTTATGACAAAGCATCAAATGTGGGCTACTCTGCTCTTCCTATGGATGTTTCTTTAGCCGAAGCTAAAATTGTATCTCTATGTTATAAATATATGCCAAAATCTAACCTTATAACAAACTGGGAAACAAAAGGATATTTCAATTCTATAACCCACAAAATGGACGATACCAAAAGACCAAGCGTACCGATACATATGGATATGCCAGGATGGTCTGATACTTATGGTTATTATTCGAGAATAAAAGGAAAAATTAAAAATCATAATTTTCTAGCTGACTTGAATGGTTTTTACAATAAGTCAATTGCTGAAATGACGATGTATCCATCAGATCCTAACGAAAATCTGATGTTTATGTACACATGGTCAGATGTCAGAACTTTGTACAACGGATTGTCCTTAGAAGATAACATACAAATTTCTGAAAAAAATCATTTGAGAATTAGTACTAATCTCGGATTCCAGAATAATACTGTAGCAAATGATTTCGGATTAGCAAGTCTTCGCATTTTTTATCCTGATATGGATGCTTCAAAAAACCGTTTTCTAAAAAGCTTTGCTGCAAATTATACCAAAAATATCGATCAATTTGAATTTGGATTTGGTTTGGCTTACGCCGAAAGAGCGCCATCTGTATCTGAAGGCTACGGATTCTACTTGTATAACAGCAGTGACTTTTATGATTATATAGGAAATCCAAATCTAAAAAATGAAAATGCCCTCGAAGGAAACTTTTCGGTTGGATATAAAACATCTCAAATCACAGCAAAAATTACAGGTTCTTATTTCTGCTTCTCAAATTATATAATAGGTAAAATTGATCCTAATACGCTCCCTATGACTATTGGCGCTTCTGGAGTAAAAAGATATGAGGCTATAGACAATGCCAAAATTTTCAATACCGATTTTAATCTGACTTATGATTTTCTGGAAAATTGGCAATTCAAATCTCAGCTTACTTATAGTTCGGGAAAAGATAATGAAGGAAATAATCTCCCATTTATAAGTCCGATTAAATACAGCGCAGGAATCGATTTTAAAAAAGAAAAAATTAATGCAGGAATTAACGCTTTAGGAAATCTGGCACAAAATGAATTTGCAAAAACTTATGGGCAAACCAAAACTTCAGATTATCTGATTTTTGGAATTAATGCAGGATATGCTTTTCATTGGAATCAAAACATCTTAAAACTGCAAACAGGAATTGAGAATATTTTTGATAAGTATTACACGACTTATGCCGATTGGAACAAGATTCCAAGAATGGGCCGAAATATATTTGTTAATCTCACTCTCAATTTAAATTAAGATTCGATTATCAAGGTTAACATATACAAACAAATATAAAACAGTATGATTAGAATCATGTTTTGAAAAAAATGATGATAATATATTTACCCTATTAAAATTATGTGTTTAAATATATTTAAAAAACAGGTTTAAAAGATAAATAGCATCAGCTTTCATATAGCTACATAGCAGAAAATTCAAAAATTAACATGAACAAGAACTTTTTAGTACAGGAAATAATCCGATTGAAAAAAGAAAAAAATGCTATTATTCTGGCTCATTATTATCAAGATGAGGATATTCAGAATATAGCAGATTTTATTGGAGACAGTCTGGAACTGGCAAAAAAAGCTCAAAATACAAATGCTGATATTATAGTTTTTGCTGGAGTTCATTTTATGGCACAAACCGCAAAAATTTTAAACCCAAATAAAAAAGTAGTATTGCCTGATTGGAATGCGGGTTGTTCCTTGGCCGATGGCTGTCCGCCTGAGGATTTCAAATTATTCAAAGAACAGCATCCAGATCATATTGTAGTCACTTACATTAATTGCTCTGCCCAAATAAAAGCTATGAGCGATTTGGTCTGTACGTCGGCAAATGCAAAAAAAATAATTGAGTCGATACCGGTAGAACAAAAAATCATATTTGCTCCAGATGAAAATTTGGGCAAATACCTACAGAAAGAAACCAAACGCGAACTGGTCTTATGGAAAGGCTCTTGTGTTGTGCATGAAGCCTTTTCATTAGACAAACTAATTGAAATATATAACAGAAATCCAACTGCAAAAATTGCAGCACACCCTGAATCTGAAGAGCATATTTTAAAAGCAGCACATTACATCGGCTCAACTTCGGGAATTATTAATTTCATTAAAACGGATCCTACTACCGTTTTCATTGTGGCCACAGAAGCCGGTATCCTGCATGAGCTTACGAAAGCTGTACCTGATAAAACGCTGATTCCGGCTCCTACCACAGATGACAATAGCTGTGCCTGCAGTGAATGTGCTTTCATGAAAATGAATACACTCGAAAAATTGTATTTGTGCCTTAAAAATGAAAGGCCAGAAATGCTAATTAAAGATGAACTGAGAATACAAGCGCTAAAGCCTATTGAAAGGATGCTTGAACTATCATAAAAAAATGCAACAACTCTAAATCAAAATAACATGCTTAAAACAGATATACTTATCGTAGGTTCTGGTATTTCGGGATTATTTTTTGCAACGAAAATCGCAAAAAAACGGCCAGATTTATCAATTGTTATAATGACGAAAGAAACAGCTAAAAACACCAATACAAGACTGGCACAAGGCGGTATTGCAGTGGTGACTGATCTCATAAAAGATAGTTTTAACAAACATATACATGATACGCTTCGGTCAGGTGGAGGGCTGTGCGATAAAGAAGTGGTTAATATGGTTATTAAACAAGCTCCAGAAAGACTTCAGGAACTAATTGAAATTGGGGCATGTTTTGATAAAAATGAAAAAGGCCAATGGGATTTAGGTTTAGAAGGTGGGCATTCACAACATAGAATATTACACCATAAAGATAGCTCCGGACAAGAAATCGAGCAGAAACTGCTCAAAATGATCAAGAAAATGCCCAATATTGAACTCTTAGAAAATCATATGGTCATTGACTTAAATACCGAAACAAAAAAAGCTAAAACTACTTGTACCGGAGCCTTTTTCTTTGAAAAAAAACACAACCGAATTAAATATATTAGAGCCAGAACAATCGTTTTAAGTACTGGCGGATGCGGACAGCTTTTTGAAAATACAACAAATCCGAAAATAGCAACAGGAGACGGATTGGCAATCGCAGCACGTGCAGGAGCAGAAATTGTCGACATGCAATATATTCAGTTTCATCCAACAGCTTTGTTTACAGGAAAAGAGAATCCGTTATTCTTAATTTCTGAGGCCGTTAGAGGTTTTGGTGCTCATATAGTAAACGACGAAGGAAAAAGATTCTTGTTTAAATATGATATTAAAGGCGAATTGTCTACACGCGATATGGTCTCAAATGCCATAAGCAAAGAACTTCAATTGAGTGGCAAAAATCATGTTTATTTAGACTGCAGGCATTTAGATCCGAAAGCTTTTGCAAATCAATTTCCTGTCATCACAGCACATTGCAATGAACTAGGAATCTATCCTGAAAAAGATTTAATCCCAGTTGTTCCTGCTGCACATTATCAATGTGGCGGCATTAAAGTCGATCAAAACGGAGTTACATCAATTAAAAATCTTTACGCAATTGGGGAATGTGCGAGAACAGGACTTCATGGTAAAAATCGTCTTGCATCCAACTCACTTCTTGAAGCTGTAGTATATGCACACCAAGCTTCGGAAAATGTTGATAAAACTATAGCTGAGTTTATTTATTCATCCAAAATATTGATTCCGAAGTTTCCAAAAGCACATAATGTAGATGATTATCTTGCTTTTGAAATACTTAAAAAAGAATTGCAAAAATGGGTCACTTCGTTTTATACGAGTGAAGAACACGATGCCGATTTTGCTTTTGCAAAAATAAAAGAGCTTCATAATTATGCTTTTTCGCTTACAAAATCACACGAAATCACGATTCCGTTTATCGAATTTTCAAATATGATAGCTGCTTCATTATTGATTATTAAACAATGCAAAGCCACTACAGACAAACAAATGTGCTGAAACCAAAATAAATCTATATACCCCAACCATTATGAAACTGACCAGTAAAACCACAGTTGGCGAAATCGTAGCAGATGATTTCAAAACAGCAGCCATTTTTACAAAATTCCATATTGATTTTTGCTGCAAAGGGCATCGAACTATCGAAGAAGTCTGCAGAAAAAGAGATATTGAAGAAAGTGTTCTTATTGACCATATTGAAAAAGCAAGAAACAGTTCTGCCAATCAGTCTTTTGATTATAAAAATTGGCCTGCAGACATGATTGCAGATTATATTACCAAAACTCACCATAGATATGTTGCAGAAAAAGCTCCTGTTATTCTAGAATATTTAGATAAATTATGCGGTGTTCACGGTGCGATTCATCCTGAGCTTCATGAAATCCATACTATTTTTTCAAAATCGTTTTTGGACTTGACGGCTCATATGAAAAGAGAAGAGTTGGTTGTTTTTCCTTTTATTAAAAAAATGAAAGCCGCACACAGTAAAGGTACAGAACTGGAAACACCGCCTTTTTTATCTATTGAAACTCCAATTGTAACCTTAAAAGACGATCATATTACAGAAGGGCAACGCTTTAGAAGAATTGCGGCCTTAACTAATAATTATACACCACCCGTGGATTCATGCAGCACCTATAAAGTGGCTTTTCTCATGCTAGAAGAATTTGACAAGGATTTGAAAAAACATATGCATTTGGAAAACAATATTCTGTTTCCAAAAGCAATTGAACTTGAAAAAACATTAGAAAAAGTGTCTTAAATAAAATCAGAACCATGGAAAAATATGTAATCAAACGCAACGGAGATTATAAGCTATTTGAAGCTTATAAAATTGAGGATGCCATTCAAAAAGCCTTTAAGAGCGTGAATCAGCCTGTAGACAAAAGAATTTTCAAAACGGTTCTTTCTGGTCTAGAAGCAAAGTATTCATGGCCTGTTGAAGAAATTCAGGACATTATTGAAAGAGTGCTTTTTGAAAACGGCTATTTCCAAACCATGCGTTCGTTTATAATTTATCGCCATACGAGAAAATTACAACGAGAACATATTAATGGTTTAAACGATGACACTACTTACATAGACAGTACGCAAACTGTTGAAGAATACATCAACCAGTCAGATTGGCGAATTAATGCGAATGCGAATATTTCGTATTCAAACGCGGGACTAGTCAGTAATACCGCAGGAAAAGTAATTGCCAATTATTGGCTGGATAAAATATATAATAAAGAAGAAGGTTCTGCTCATAGGAATGGCGACATACACATCCATGATTTGGATTGTCTTACCGGATACTGCGCTGGTTGGAGCTTACGTGTGCTGTTAAATGAAGGTTTTAATGGCGTTCGTGGCCGTGTCGAGAGCAGACCTCCTTCTCATTTTAGAGAAGCATTAGGGCAAATGGCTAATTTCTTGGGAATTCTGCAAAGCGAATGGGCAGGCGCTCAAGCATTCAGCTCTTTTGACACCTATCTAGCCCCTTATGTTTTTAAAGATCAGCTTTCTTATGAAGAAGTGCTAAAAGGAATTAGAAGTTTTGTTTACAATCTAAATGTGCCAGCACGTTGGGGACAGTCGCCTTTTACAAACATCACTTTAGATTGGAATGTTCCTGAAGATTTAAAAGAACAGATTCCGACAATAAATGACGAACATTTATTTTTGAATGTTACTAATGAAAAGCTAATTAAAGAAGCTAAAAAAAGAGGCGTTTCAAAATTGATAGATTTAAAATATGCTAATTTTCAAAATGAAATGAATCTCATTAATAAAGCATATTATACCATTATGACTGAAGGCGATGCAAATGGTCAGCCGTTTACATTCCCTATTCCGACAGTAAATATTACTGAAGATTTTGATTGGAACGGGGAAAATGTTGACTTGCTTTTTGAAAACACAGCTAAAATTGGTTCATCTTATTTCCAGAATTTTATTGGAAGCCAATATCTTTTGGATGAAAATGGTAAGCGCATAGAAAATCCAGACGCTTATAAACCCAATGCTGTTCGCAGTATGTGCTGCCGATTACAGCTCGATTTAAGAGAATTATTAAAACGAGGAAACGGTCTTTTTGGAAGTGCCGAAATGACGGGAAGCATTGGCGTAGTAACCATCAATATGGCGCGCCTTGGATATCTTCATAAAGGAAACATCATTACTTTATTTGAGCATTTAGATGAATTACTCCAAATAGCAAAATCGACTTTAGAGAAAAAAAGAATGTTTATTCAGCAGATGTACGACCGCGGACTTTATCCGTACACACAGCGCTATTTGAAACATTTTAGAAATCACTTTTCTACAATTGGCGTAAACGGAATGAATGAAATGGTACTAAATTTTTCTGAAGGAAAACAAAATATAACCGCCACTTCGGGAATACATTTTGCAACCGAAATTCTCGATCACATTCGACTGCGAATGAAAGAATTTCAGGAAGAAACAGGAAATCTTTACAATCTAGAAGCGACTCCGGCAGAAGGAACAACGTATCGTTTTGCAAAAGAAGACAAAAAGCGTTTTCCAGAGATTTTGCAAGCAGGACAAAATGAAAACATATACTATACGAATAGTTCACAAATACCTGTTGATCATACAGACGATCCTTTTGAAGCCTTATTGCTTCAAGATGAATTACAATGCAAATATACTGGCGGTACAGTTTTGCATCTTTATATGAGAGAAAAAATAAGCAGTCCAGAAGCCTGTAAAAACTTCGTAAAAAAAGTTCTAACCTGCTTTAAATTGCCCTATATAACCGTAACACCAATTTTCAGCATCTGCCCTATTCATGGCTACTTAGACGGTGAACATGAATATTGTCCAAAATGCGACGAAATTTTACTCAATAAAAACAATCAAAAACACTTGGCTTATGAAAACGAAAACGCATAAAATTCTAGAAGAAAACAAATCGCAAAGAAGCAAATGTTTGGTTTACACCCGTGTAATGGGGTATCACAGACCTGTAGAAAGTTTTAATATTGGAAAAAAAGGTGAACACCAACAGCGTACACATTTCGAAGAAACCATTATCTAATAAAGGAATATTTAGCCTCACACCTTTTACTTTATTAGACTATCCGCATAGAACAGCCTGCATTGTGTGGTTTGCGGGCTGTAACATGCGATGTTTATACTGCTACAATCCTGATATTGTTCTGGGAAAAGGAAAAATAAATTTTAATGAAGTTCTAACTTTCCTCAAAACGCGAAAAGGATTGCTAGATGGAGTGGTTTTAAGCGGTGGCGAATGTACTTTACACAAAAAAATAATTGATTTTATAAAAGAAATCAAAGCAATGGGATTTGCGGTTAAAATTGATACCAACGGTTCCAACCCAAAAATATTGAATAGCCTGATTCATGACCAATTAATTGATTATGTCGCGTTAGATCATAAAAGTCTTCCTCATACCTTTAAAAAACTAACGCAATCAGGCTTATTTTATGAATTTGAAGAAAGTCTGAAACTTTTAATTCAGTCGAATATTTCGTTTGAAGTTCGAACTACATTTCATTCTTCTTTAATTACAGAAAGCGATTTTATTCAAATGATCAAATATCTTGAAAGTCAAAATTTCGAAGGCAATTATTATGTGCAACACTTTATGAATAATGTGCCAACACTTTCAAATCTAGATAATTCGACTAAAGAGATACAGCTTAAAGACTTCTCCACTCCAAAAATAAAAGTTATTTTTAGAGATTGACAACTCAAAATGAACTTGTTATGACTTCACATCATTTTTTATTAATACTTCATCTTTTGGCTGCTACAGTCTGGGTTGGCGGTCATTTGCTTTTGGCTATTTGTTATCTTCCTACAGCGTTGAAGAAAAAAGATCCTGAGATTATTTTAAATTTTGAAAAAAAGTATGAAAAACTCGGAATGTCTTCTCTCGCTTTACTTATCATAACTGGAATCTGGATGGCGTATGATTTTGGCGTAACAGCAGAAACCTGGTTTCATTTTTCAAGCGGATTTGAAAAAGTAGTTTCAATAAAATTGATTTTACTTTTCTGCACTTTCTTTTGTGCAGTGTGTGCACAATTTTTCATTATCCCAAAACTTAGACCGCATAATATCAACAAATTGTCTACTATTATATTAACGGTTACTTCAATTGGTGTTGCGATGCTGATTTTAGGATCAACGTTGCGTTATGGTGGAATTTAAAATTCCTTCCAGCACCTTTATCTGGTTCGTTTATTAAGACATCATACCGACAAGTATTGGCCCAAAAGCAGTCAATAATATATTGGCTAATGCGTACGGAATAGTGTAGCCTAAAACTGGAAATTTGCTTCCTGAAGCATCTTGAACTGCTTTTAATCCAATTGTTGAGGTGCCTGCGCCTGTTTGGGCGCCAAGTAAAATTATTGGATTTATTTTTAATATATACCTTCCAAAATACAGTCCGATGATATGAGGAATTAAAGCAACAGCCACACCGGCAAACAAAATACCAAAACCAGTTTCTTTAAGACCTGAAATAAAACTTGGACCTGCTACGAGACCAACAAGTCCGATAAACGTTGCGAGACCAACGTTGTCAAAAATCCACAAGGCGGGCTCTGGAATTCTACCAAAAACTGGCGTTCTTGAATGCAGCCAGCCAAAAATAAGTCCCATTACCAATGCACCACCGCTTGTCGTTAAAGTTACTGAAACTCCAAATAATGTTACCGAAAGCAAGCCCAAAAGTCCACCAAGGACAATACCTATACCAACAAAAATGATATCTGTCTCTGGACTTAAACGATCCAGATAGCCTATTTCTTTCGCTGCTTCTTCCAGTTTTGCAGGTCTGCCAGAAAGATTCAAAATATCGCCTCTATTTAAAACCGTCTTTGATTCAAGTGGTATTTCATGATTTTCTCTCGTTATTTTGTTTAGCATTAGCCCATGAAAAAAACTGCTTTTTCGAAGAGACTTTACTGTCATTCCTTCAATTGCTTTATTGGTGATGGTGACATCTAAATGTGCAAGCGGGAAATTCAACAATTCTTCATCCAAGACTTCTGGCCCAATAGAAAAGAGACTGTCTAAAATGATTCCGTGTTGTGCCATTATAACCATCACATCATCTTTATGAATTATGGTATCGGGTTTGGGATCTAGCAATTGATTTCTATGACGTACCCTCTGAATAACAATATTCTTGTTGGATATTAATCTTTCAAACTCGCTTATACTGATTCCAATCCATTTCTCATTGGTTATTCTATAGGCACGGATAATCCATCTCTGATAGGCGCTTTTCATTCCTGGACCGTATTCCTGTCCAGTTTCTCCTGAGATGATTTCAGCCAGTTGTTCGCTTTCTTTAACTAAATCAATACCAAGTAATTTTGGAGCAATTGCGGTCAGAAAAAAGACAAAAGATGTTGCTCCCACCAAATAAGTTACAGAATAGGCTACCGGAATATTGTTAATTAATCTAGTTTTTTCTGCATCATCAAGATTTAAATGGCTTATAGCATCTGAAGCAGTACCAATTACAGTTGATTCAGAAAACGCTCCTGCTAATAATCCTGCTGCTGTTCCTACATCATAACCTAAAAAAACAGAAACAGAATATGCCACTAACAAGCAAGCCAAACATATTACCAAAGTGAGCAACAATTGCGGAAATGCATTCTTTTTAAAACCTTGAAAAAATTGAGGCCCAACTTTGTATCCCGTTGAAAATAGGAAAAAATCAAAGAAAATGGTTTTTACAATACCGGGAATTTCAATATCCAGCTGACCAATTAGAACACCAGCGAATAAGATTCCTAATACTACACCTATTTTAAATGTCCCAATTTTAATGCGCCCGATTAAGAATCCAAGAGCCAAGCATAAAAAAAGTGCCAGTTCAGGATGTTCTCTAAGTATAGCTGTTACCATATTGCATTTTTTTTAGATAAATTTAATCAAAAAACACAAGTAACTAACTACATTTCAATTATTTAAAAACAATTATTTTAAATCACATTATATAAACAGAAAATAACGTTGATAAATGTAAATAACTAGACACTTTCTACAACAAGCTACTAAAACAAAATTAAAAATAATCCGAATCCAGCATCCAAGTTATGCCATCATCTTCATGAAACATCGGACAAAGAATTATTTTTTTCTCTCCTTTCTCATTGATAAGGTACCAATCTGTAGTATTAATTAAATCCAGAAATTCTCTTTCTGCTATTTCAGCCATCTTATCATTAGCTTCCTCATCTCCTTCTTCTATAAGAATACTTTCCAATATAGAATGTTTAATAAAATCTGCAAGATGTTTATTTTCAGGAAGCTCAGCTAAATAATTGAACTTATAGGTGATTACTCCAAAATCTCTCATATCAAAATACGTTTTAACAATCGATCCGATATTAAGCTCTCTCCAATACAATTCGAATTTCTTCATTATTTATCTTTAAATTATGAGTCTTTACTTCAAACAAATATAGACATATGAATTTCTTATTTATGATACGTTTCGAAACATTTCTGTATTTAAAACTAAAAAAAAAATCAACTAAAATTTGCATATATGACCAATCGGTCATATATTTGCATCGTTAAATACAATCTATCATGACAAAAGGTGAAGAAACCAGACAATTTATTATAGAAAAAGCCGCTCCTATTTTCAATACAAAAGGAATTGCGGCTACTTCTATGAGCGATATTATGGAAGCGACTAAATTGTCTAAAGGGAGCATGTATGTTCATTTTGAAAACAAAGATGTTTTGGCTTGCGCTGCTGTAGATCATAACATGAAAATATTAAGCTCTAAACTAGAAGCAGCACTTAGGGACGGAAAAAGTGCTAAAGAGCAACTTTTTGCTTACATTGATTTTTTTAGTAATCCGATAAATCCACCGGTAATTGGCGGATGTCCTTTACTAAACTTTGGAACAGAAGCCGATGATACGAATCCGATTGTAAAAGAAAAAGTAAATAATGCCATTAAACGTGGCCAGCAGCTTCTAACTGCGATTGTAGAAAAAGGAATAGCAGACAAAGAATTTATTCCTGACTGGAATGCTTCAGAATTTGCCACTGCCCTTTTTGCTATGCTTGAAGGAGGGCATTTGATGTCAAGAATGTCTGGCAACAATAACAATATGAATGCGATAGAAAAAACGCTTAAAAAAATTATATCTGAAAAATTGATATAATTTTTTTTACCATAAAAATGACCGATTGGTCATATTTTGAATCAAATATTAATTATAAAAACAAATACCATGTCAAAAACAATTTTAATTACAGGAGCTTCAAAAGGATTTGGAAGAGCTTGGACAGAAGCTTTTTTAGCTAAAGGATACAACGTAGCGGCAACAGCAAGAAATCTAGAAACGTTAAACGATCTAAAAGAAAAATACGGAAGCACTATTTTACCTTTAAAATTAGATGTCAACAATCGTCAAGAATCTCTAGAAGTGATTCAGAAAGTAAAACAGCATTTTGGAAGAATTGACGTTTTAATCAACAATGCTGGTTATGCGCTTACAGGAGCTGTTGAAGAGGCAAGCGAACAAGAAGCGAGAGAGCAGTTTGAAACCAATTTCTTTGGGACTTTGTGGTTAACACAAGCCGTTATTCCAATTATGAGAGAACAAAAAAGCGGTCATATTATTCAAGTTTCATCAATTTTAGGATTAGCAACTTTGCCAACAGGAATGGGACTTTACAGCGCTTCTAAATTTGCTATAGAAGGTTTAAGCGAAACATTAGCATCAGAAGTAAAACAATTTGGAATCAATGTGACTTTATTGGAACCAAACGGATATGAGTCTAACATCTGGCATACTGGAATTACCAGCAAAAGTTTACCATATTATGACGAAATCAAAAAAGCTTTAGCTGAAAGAGAAAACATATTTGGAAAAGTACAAGCAACAGCACCAGCAGTGGTGAACTTGGTAGAAAACGAAAATCCTCCTTTAAGATTATTGCTTGGAAAAGTGGCGTTCCCATTTGTAAAACAAAGCTACGAACAAAGATTGGAAAGCTGGGAAAAATGGAATGATGTTTCAGTTGAAGCTCACGGTTAATTAATCGGTGCTCTAACTAAAAAGATTCCTTCAAAACAAAGTTATCATTCCGTAGGGATGTTTGGTCGGCCAAATTTACATTCCGTAGGAACGTTTGATGTCCATTATCATTGAGAATTATATCCAAAAACCAAACGTTCCTACGGAACGTAAAATAATGACGACAACATAATTTCTACCAATGAAATGTTCCTACGGAACATACTATTTACAAAAAAACGGGATTGTTTACTCAAACAATCCCGTTTTTTTCTTTAATAGAAATCTTTAATCTTTAATCTTTAATCTTTAATCTTTAATTTTTAATTTTTAATTTTCTTACTCTTCCTCCCTTTCTTCCACCAAATAATAAATCCAGTTATAGGCAAAGAAGCGCCAATCAAACTTACCAAACTCCAGATTATTTTTCCTGCAAGTCCAAAGAAAATTCCTGTATGAAGATCGTAATTACTTGCTTCATAAACATCAGCAGCATTATTGTCTTTGTATAATTTGGTTCTGAGCATCTTCCCTGTTTTTCCATCAAAGAAAATCGTGTTCTGTTTTCTTGCCCAATCATTCGGATACGTCATTCTTAAACGAAGTTCTCCCGTTTTTCTGATTGAAAATGAAACTGAAGTTGCGCCTGGATATTTCGCATTTGCATTTTCGTAGATATTGTTATAACGAACAGGAATTGTAGTCGAATCAATTTTGGCGTTGGAAACCACTTTATCTCCTTTTCTAAGTTTGCTTCCCGTTACCAAACTAACTCCTTTTTTGACAGCATCGTACTTAAAATATGTTCCAGAAAACGCAATTAAAAGCAAAAAAATAGAAGCATAAAATCCTAAAACCTGATGCAAATCAAAATTGATTCTTTTAAACGAACCGCTCCATTTTATTTTTAAAGATTGTTTAAGCTGACGTCTCTTTTTTGGAAACCATAAAATTAATCCCGTTATGAGCATAATGATAAAAATCACAACCGACCAGCCTTGAATAAACTCGCCAACTTCTCCCAATAATAAAGTACGATGTATTTCTAGTACCATATTCAGCCAATCTGCTCCCTGCTGATTGATTAAAGTTCCATTGTACGGGTTGAAATAATAGGTCTTTTTCTTTTTGGTAGAAATTTGAACTGCCGCATTAGGTTCTGCTTTATTTATTTTTAAAGCCGTTATTTTCTGTTTAGGTTCTAGATATTCATAGTTTTCTATTATAGTTTTTAAACCTATAAAAGGCTTATTTTGAGCAGGAACATGCAGATATTCCTTGTTTGTAAAATCACGAATTTCTTCTTCAAAAACATAAAGAAAACCCGTAATGCTCACTATAAAAACAATGAGGCCCGATGCTAAACCGAGCCACAAATGTATTTGTCTGATAGTCTTTTTAAAACCTTTGGTCATACTGTGCAATAAAATCCAAATGTAGAAATATCATTTTAAATGACGAATTGTATTCTTAGAATTTAAATGTAATATTTCCCGTAATTCTCGTTGGGTTTTGAGCCGCTAAACGATATGACCAATATTTTTCGTTGGTAAGATTGTCTACTTTTAAACCTAATCTAAATTTTGGTCTGTCATAAAATATAGAAGCATCTAAAACGGTGTAAGAAGGGATCGTAAATTTAAATGTTGAAGTGTTGGTTTGATAATACTCACTTCCGTAAATTCCTCCAACACCAAATCCAAGTCCAGAAGCTGCTCCTTCTGTCAATCTATAACTTGCCCAAAGATTGGCAGTTGTTGGAGAACCAGCTGTTGTTGGTCGTAAACCATTTATACTTGGATTGGCTTTTGTGTATTTACTGTCATTATACGTATAACCTGCCACGATGTTTAAACCTTTAATCGGATTGGCAATCAACTCAGCTTCAAAACCTTTACTCAATTGAGTTCCGTCCTGAATCTGAAAGTTTACATGGTCTGGATCATCGCGAGTAATATTCGTCACTTTTATGTCATAATAACTAAACGTCGCACTGATTTTATTAAAGTCAAGTTTAATTCCACCTTCCAACTGATTGGCCTGATTTGGCTTGAAAGTATTTCCATAAAAATCAGATCCGCCAACATTGTTGAAACCGTTCATGTAATTTCCAAAAACAGAAACCTTCTCTTTTATCACTTGATAAACTGCTCCAAATCTAGGAGAAAATGCTGTCTGATTGTAATTTCCAGCAATAGAATCGCGACTTGGATAATACACACCTTTATTGATATAACGATCAGCTCTAACACCACCCATAACCAATAATCTATCGGTAACATTCAATACATCAGAAACATAAGCGCTATATGTTCTTTCGTTATTCGATACCATATTAGTATAGGTTGCATTTGCAAATAAAGGCTCAATTTTATTTATAGTAAAATTGTTGTACGCATCGCCAGGTTTTCTAAAATTAAGCGCTGGCATATTTACTGTTGCATCATTACGTGTGGCGCGAAGACTGTAAAAATCTAATCCAGCCACTACTCTATTACGCAGTTTTCCAATTTTAAAATCTCCGTTAAAATTCTGCTGAATATCAGTTCCGTAATAAGGATAGTCCTGATTGGTAACTTGCTGTCTCAAAGTTTCATTGCTCAACATAGTTAGTGCTACAACATAACCTTCAGATGAAGACCTTGTACGCGAAACAATAGTTTGTGAAGTCCATTCGTCTGAAATTTTATATTTCAACTGCGCAAAAATATTGTATTGCTGCCCCATATAATTTACCGTATTATTAGCAAATGAAAGTTTGTACGGAATTCCCAATTCTTCTACACTATGAGCCGTGGCATCTGCTTTTGTATAAGGCGTCAATCGAGTTGGCGATGTTGCTTTTGAAGCACTAAATTCGGCATCAATTAATAAAGTCAATCTATCGTTTACCTCATAAGAAAAACTTGGCGCAATAAAAAAGCTTTTATTAAAACCTGCATCCTGAAAACTTCTTTCACTATGTAAAGCTGTATTGATTCTGAAAAGAGCCGTTTTCTCTTCATTTAAAGGTGTGTTGATATCCGCTGTTAGACGATTCAAATCCCAATCACCTGCCGAAAAAGAAACTTCCCCTTTAAAAAAATTAAAAGGCTTTTTGGTTACTCTGTTAAACAATCCCCCAAAAGAAGAAATAGTACTTCCAAATAAAGTAGCCGATGGGCCTTTTATTACTTCTATACGCTCTAAATTTGACGGATCAATCGAGTTAAAAGTAAAACTTCCAACACCGTTTCTTACCAATTGCGGTGTCGCAAAACCTCTAGAAATATTAGTCGTTCTTCCCTGATTTCTCACTTCGGCAATACCTGCACCCGGAACGTTTTTAAAAGCGCTGTTATAATCCGTTATAACCTGCTCTTTCATCAATTCTTTGCTCACAATAGTATAAACCTGCGGGTTTTCCATGTTCTTCAGTTTCATTTTAGAAACCTCTTCACTTTCTTTTCTCGCAAATCGGTTTCCTCCAGAACTTACAATTACTTCTTCTAATTTTTGAGAAGTATAAGTCAGTTCAAAATCTAGCGTAACTTCTGTATTGTTTTGATCAACAATAACCGAAGCTGGAGAAGATTCATAACCATTTAATTTTATTTCAACCAAATATGTTCCGAAAGGAATATTTTTAAATTGATAGATCCCATCAGAATCAGTTGTAGTAGTTTTATTTAATTCTGAAATTTTAACAGTTGCACCTTGTAAATAATTTCCGTCTTTAACGACAGCCTTACCCGAAATTGTACCAACAGTTGATTGAGAAAAAGCCTTTTCTGATCCTATAAAAATGATCAAAAAAGCCACAAACACTTGACATAAAAGATTGTCTTTTAGTGTTTTGAAAAATGTTTTCATATAAAATCCGTAATTTATTCTTATTTAGACTGGTTACAAATATATAAACGAGAACTGACTTCTTGGCTAAAGATTAAAACTTTCTTAAAAAAAAATTAAAAACACCCAAATAAAGGCTGAACAGACTCTGATTTCTATTAATGCGATATATTTCAAAATGAACTTTGTTACTTATTTTATGCTTTAATTTTCAGTTATTTAAAAGTTAATCAATACGTTTCATACAAAAAAGAGGTTGCATAAGCCGTTATTCTTTTTTATTTTTATGAAATCTGATGAAACCCTAATCATTTGATGTAAAGTTTTTAAAAACAAGAAAAAATTAAAATGAGCAACGACAAAAAACTAAAAGCTGTCGCTTTCGGAGAAGTACTTTGGGATATTTTTGGCAATGAAAAAAAAATTGGAGGGGCACCTTTAAATGTGGCGCTTCGCATGAAAGCTCTTGGCGTTGAATCAAATATGATTAGCTGTGTAGGAAATGATGTAGATGGAGAAGCAATTATAAACGAAGTCAACAAACTAGGCTTGGATACCAGCACTATTCTCAAATCTGACGATTTCCCAACAGGATTGGTGAACGTAACATTAGACGAAAGTAAATCGGCTACTTATGAAATTATTTATCCTTCTGCTTGGGACAAAATTGTTCTAAATGAAGAAGCGAGAGAATTAGTAGTAAACTCAGATGTTTTAATTTACGGAAGTTTGGTCTGCAGAGATCAAGTTTCTCGAGAAGCTTTAGACGAGTTGCTTCACACCCACACTTACAAAGTTTTTGATGTTAATCTTCGAAAACCACATTATGATTACGAAACTTTGCAACATTTAATGCAGTCTGCCAATTTCATCAAATTTAATGATGAAGAAATTATGGAAATTAGTGCCGCTTTTAATTCTCCTTATAAAACTTTAGAAGAGAACATGAACTTCATTTGTTCTTTGAGCAATGCTACTGCGATTTGCGTGACAAGAGGAAAAGATGGCGCTTTATTATTGTGGGATAAACATCTTTACGAAAATGAGGGTTATACCGTAAAAGTTGAAGATACTGTTGGTGCAGGAGATTCTTTCTTAGGCGCTTTAGTTACTTCACTTTTAAACGGAAAAGAACCGCAAGCCGCTCTAAATTTTGCTTGTGCAACTGGTGCCTTAGTCGCTGGATCGGCTGGCGGAAATCCTAAAATTTCAATATTTGATATTGAAGATTTAATTAATAAAAATTAAAAGAAAATTGCAAAGCCTGGTATGTTCATATAAGCATCAGGCTTTTTTTATAGTTAAAACATTACCTTCATTCTTCAAACATGGGAACTATGTAAATTTAAAATGGAATTATTTCTTCCTAATCAATATGGGAGCAGTAAATTGTGTTTTCAAATAATTTAAGGAAGAATGATGAAAAAATTACGAATTTCACTTATCAATATTCACGGACTCTTGAAAGGTTCTGGTCTAGAGATTGGACGAGATGCAGACAACGGAGGCCAGACCAAATACATATACGAATTAGCCGAATTTTTATCGCAGCATGAAGATGTAGAATACGTTCATCTTTTTACCAGATTAATAGATGATCCTGCCCTATCGCCTGAATACGCAGTGCCTGTCGAAATTATCAATGATAAATTAGACATTAGAAGAATTCCGTTTCTGGGAAAAAAGTACAAACCCAAAGAACAGCTTTGGGAGGGTCTTGATTTTTTTGTAAATGGCGCGATGCAGCATATCAAACAGCACAATATTTTCCCAGATTGGATTCACTCGCATTATGCAGATGCCGGTTATGCGGCAGCCGAATTATCAGCCGTTTTAAATATTCCTTTTGCCCATACGGGACATTCTTTAGGATTCTACAAAAAGAAAAAACTAGTTGAAAGTGGTGAAACAGAAGAAGAGCTAGAGAAAAAATTTAAGTTTAAAGCCCGAATTGCGGCTGAAGAGAGAACCTTAGAACTTGCAGAATTCATCGTTACTTCTACCGAACAGGAAATTGAAACCTACAAAGCCTACAAAAATTTTGAACTAGGAAAATACCATGCTATTTCTCCAGGAATCGATACCCGAAAATTTGTTCCTTATTATTATCAAGAAAACGATTCTGATAAACATATGGAAGAAGCACAGCGAAAATACTGGGTTGCCGAATCCATTTCTAAATTTCTTACCAATCCGCACAAGCCTATTATTCTGGCACTTTCTAGGCCTGACCGCCATAAAAACTTGAACACTTTAATTGAAGTTTACGGAAAAGATAAAGAGCTACAAAGCATTGCCAATCTTGTCATTTTTGCTGGTATACGAAAAGATATAGCCAAAATGCCTGAATCTGAAAAAAATGTTCTAACCGATTTGCTTCTTTTAATGGATAAATACGATTTGTACGGAAAAATGGCTATTCCGAAAAAACATGACGTTGAAAATGAAGTTTCGATTATCTATCGCTATGCTGCCGAAAAAAGAGGTGTTTTTGTCAATTTAGCTTTGCATGAAAATTTTGGCTTGACCGTTATAGAATCCGCTAGTTCTGGACTTCCTGTTGTGGTGACCAAAAACGGCGGACCTTCAGAAATTATTCCAGTTTGCCAAAATGGAGAATTAGTCAATCCTCAGGAAGAAAGCCAGATTAAAAAAGCCCTTTTAAATATTTTAACCGATGAAAATCAGTGGAAATATTATTCGAATAATGGAGCCATCAATATTCAGAAATATTACAGTTGGATTAGCCATGTTAATCATTATGTCGAATTGGTTAAAGAAAACCTTTCTCTTTCATCGGGAGCTGGAATCAAAAAGCAACATTATCCTAATATCAACATTAGCCGATTAAAAAGAAAAATCGATCATTTGTTGGTTTCTGACATTGACGGAACATTGATTGAACCGAAATTGGCCAATCCAGGTTTGAAAGAACTCAAAACACATTTGATGAATCGTACCGATAAAATGGCTTTTGCAATGGCTTCTGGACGAAACTTAGCTTTAGTAAAAAAAGTAATTGACGAAGAGGAATTTCCTCTCCCCGACTTCATAATCTGTTCGGTCGGAACCGAAATCTATTACACCAACGGAAAAGATTATATTTTGGATAAAGGTTGGGCAAAATTCCTAGCTGGAAGGTGGAAAAGAGAAGAAATTTTAAATAAACTCAAAGCCATTAAATGGATCAAACTGCAGGAAGAAGAAGCCCAGAATCCGTATAAAATCTCATATTATTATGATAAGAAACAATACAATCATGACGAGTTAATCACTGTTTTAGGAACAGGATGGTACAAAGTCAATATTATTCCGAGTCACGGTCAGTTTTTAGATTTTATTCCGAAAAGAGCTTCCAAAGGAAATGCGATAAAGTTTTTATGCCGAAAGTGGTCTATTCCGCTAGGAAATGTAATTGCTGCAGGAGATTCTGGAAACGATGTCGACATGTTTAGAGGTCCAGTAAAAGGAATCATTGTTGGAAACCGAAGCGCAGAACTCATGGCTTACGAAACCACAAAAAGCATTTACGTAGCCAAAACTTCAGCTTCAGAAGGGATTTTAGAAGGCTTAAAATATTATAAAATCATTAAATAAAAGGAATAAGCCACGACCCGAGCGATAGCGAACAGGCGAAGCAATTACACGAATTAGCGCGAATTTAAAAATAGTTCAGCGACAACTTTGTCAAAGTTTAAAACTTTGACAAAGTTCATGAGATTTAAAATTCGAGAAAATTGGTGCAATTAGTGGCTAAAAAAAAAATACAATCATTAAATAAGTAATAAAATGTATTCAGGTTCAGGATTTAGCAATTGGGAAATTGGAGATGTTGATGTATTTATAGATGAAAAAGGAGTTCATCATTTATTTCATTTAATTATTCCCAATCACGATTATATTGCACATGCAGTTTCAAAAGATGGTCTTTCGTGGAAACGAGTAAAAAACGCCTTATTTGTTGGCGATCCAGGAGAATGGGACGATGATATGTTATGGACGATGCATGTAAGCAAAAAATCGGATGGCGAGGGTTATGAAATGTATTACACTGGTTTAAAACGTCAGGACAAAGGAATTGAGCAAAAAGTAGGAAGAGCTATCTCTACCGATTTAATTACTTGGAAAAAAGAGAATCTATACGGACTTCCTTTTAAAAGTGAAGCTCCACATTATGAAGGTCCAAACAACAATCCGCGACAATGGATTAGTTTTCGCGATCCATTTAAATACCAGTACAAAGGTGACGATTATTTGCTAATCTGCGCCCGAAGCGCCTCTGGACCAACATACCGCAGAGGCTGTATTGGTGTTGCCAAAAGAGAGAAAGAAGGTTTTGTGCTACAGAAACCACTCCATATTCCATATGTATACGATGATGTCGAATGCCCTTGCGTTTTTGAAATTAAAGGAACGCATTATCTTTTAGGATCCATTAGAGAAGATATTAAAGTCCGTTATTGGTCGGCACCTGAATTTAGAGGCGAATATTCTGCTTTTCATAACAACGTTTTAATGCCTCAAGGAAATTATGCGGCAAGAGTTGTTAAAGAAGGCAAGCACTTTCTGGTTTATAATTTCTATTTCGCAGACGGAAATGTCAATACGCATCGTGTAATGCCGCCTCCTAAAGAACTCGATGTTGACAAAAGCGGACGACTTCTATTAAAAACTTATTATTACTGGCAAAAACTCTATCAGAAAACCATACTTCAAAAAGATCTTCCTCTTCCCTTACCTATTTTAGGAAATCCAACAGCCGATTTTGTTTTAGAAAATGAAAGCAAATGGCGTTTTGGATGCCGAAGCGGTTATGAAATATATGGCTTCGAAAAACCATCAAACGATTTTGTCTGGGAAGGAACATTGTCTGTTGAAGGAATGGGAAAAACAGGCTTTGTGATCGAATGTGACAAAGAAGGAACGGGATATTATATTTCGATTGATTTTATGAACGGTTTTGTGCAGTTTAGAGCATGGGGATTTAATGAAAAAGATGTTAAGAATAATTTTATTTTTGAAAACATTCAAACGAACCAATTTGAGATAAGCGAAGAAAAACAGATCTCTTTTAAGATTATCCGTTATGGAAACTATTACGAGCTCTCAATTAATGACATTGTAAAACTCACTTTACTAGATTTTAAATACAGCGAAGGAAAAGTGGGAATCTACGTCTGTTCGGCAGTAATTTCTATAAGTGATTCTAAAATTCACGTTATTCCAGAACCTGAAAATGAGTATGCCGCTTCAGATCCTGAAAAATATGATAATGAACTACAGCCTAATTCTTTAATTTAAATAATCACTTCAATTAAAATTAAACACATAGAAATATAGAATTTCTTATGCTATATAAGGCGTTTCACTTATTTCAATTCACATAGCAACTATGTGTGGAGAAACGAGTTTCTCTTTTACTTTCTTTATTAATAATTTAAAAATCTATGTTTCTATGTGTTAAAATTAAATATCTCTAACCTAATTTAATCTTTCTGTAGTTTCCATTCTTAAGCAATGTTCACTCCCAAGATAGAGCGGATTTCCATGTTTCTCCGACCAAAATCCGTCTAGAACATCTTTTGTAATACATTTATAAACAACAACACCTTTGTACGTTTTATTGTCGTCGTCTTTATAATTGAAATTAATCACTAAAATATTGTCTTTAAAAAAGCCTGTTCCTTTTTGCTGATGCGAATTGATAAGCCAATCTGCTTTTACTCGGTTATTTTTATCTAAAGTTAGAGTCAAAACACCTTTGTATGTTATCTCATTGCTCTCATCCTGATTGCTTCCCGAAACCGAAAAAGTTCCTACTAAATCTTGTATTGTCATTTATAAATACTACTATTTTCTGCAAAAGTAAAAATTATCTTTTAAATGAATTTTTATTCTATTTTTCTAACCAAAAGTCAATTTAACTTTTTAAGATAAAAGTTGAAATTTTGTTAACTTCTTATCAAATTAAGTAAAGTTCGTGTAAGATTTATGACTAACTTGGTAGTATGAGAACAAATCCCGATGTACTTATTATTGGTGGCGGTCTTGCTGGTCTTGCAGGCGCTTTACACTTGTCCAAAAAAGGATTGAAGGTTGTTCTTATCGAAAAAAATACATACCCAAAACATAAAGTCTGCGGAGAATACATTTCAAATGAAATTCTACCTTATTTACTATGGCTTGGTGTTGATGTTTCAAAACTCCATCCCACAAGCATTTCAAATTTTGAATTTACAGCTCAAAACAGTAAAACTGCAAAAACAAAACTTCCGTTGGGCGGTTTTGGAATCAGCCGTTATGAGTTGGATCATTTTCTATTTCGAAAAGCTGTAGAAAATAGCTGTAGTGTTATAACAGATACAGTTACGAATATTTCTTTTGAAAACGACATTTTTACCGTAACCACTTCTGAAGAAATGTTTTTAGCGAAAATAGTTTTGGGCGCTTACGGCAAAAGATCCAATATTGATCAGGTTTTATCTAGAGATTTCATTTCTAAGAAATCGCCGTGGCTGGCTGTAAAAGGGCATTATTCTGGAAATTTTGATGAAAAACTGGTCGCTTTATACAATTTTCAAGGTGGTTATTGCGGTGTTTCAAAAGTTGAAAACGACATAATAAACATTTGTTATCTAGCCGATTTTGAAACTTTTAAAAAGTATAAAAATATTGAAGAGTATCAGAAATCTGTACTTTATAAAAACAAGAAACTCAAAGCTGTTTTTGAAAACAGCACTTCCCTATTTGAAAAACCCATAACGATAAGCCAGATTTCATTTGACAAAAAAGAACCTGTAGAAAATCATATTCTGATGATTGGCGATACCGCAGGATTAATTCACCCCATGTGCGGCAACGGTATGGCAATGGCGATTCACAGCGCAAAAATAGCTTCTGAATTGGTATTGGATTTTTATTATGGGAAAATAGAATCAAGAAGCGAATTGGAAAAAAAATATATTCAAGAATGGAAAAAGCATTTCAGTAAAAGATTACTTTTTGGACGGCTATTAGCCAAAGCATTGACACACAAAAATTTCACGCATGTAATGACAACCATTGCAGCGTCGATTCCGTCGTTACTTTCAGTCATTATAAAACAAACACACGGCCGCCCCATAACAATTGAATAAATGAGTGTAAACACCAAATATAGAACCGAAGAAATTGAAATCATGGACGATTTTTCGATTGAAGGCGAAGAATTGATCGGCGCTTTAGATCAGATTGCTTCTATCAATCAATTGCTTGGAGGCAATAAATTAACGCTTCACGGCATAAAAAGACTTTTAAAAAAGACTGATATTTCAAAACCGATAGTAATCGCAGATATAGGATGCGGAAATGGCGATATGTTGAGAATGCTCGCGAAATATGGAAAAAAGCGTAATCTCAACTTTAAGTTAATTGGTATCGATGCCAATGCATTTACAATTAGTTATGCCGAAACATTGTCTAAAGATTTTCCAAACATTGAATATATCTGTATGGATATTTTTAGCGAAGAATTTGGCCTTTTAAAATATGACATTGTTTTGTGTACGCTTACTCTGCACCATTTTTCAACAAATCAGATTGAAGAAGTAATGGATGTTTTAAACAAAAATGCTTCAATCGGCATTGTAGTAAATGATCTGCACAGAAGTAAATTGGCTTACCGATTATTTGAATTGATTGGTTTTGTTTTCAATCTCAATGACATGTCTCGCAATGATGGACTAATTTCTATTCTTAAAGGATTTAAAAAGAAAGAATTAGAGCATTTATCCAAAAAATTAAATTTAAAAAACTATTCCATAAACTGGAAATGGGCTTTTCGCTACCAGTGGATAATTACAAAAATATGAGTGTCAAAATAATCACAGCAGTTAAACAGCTTCCGCAATATTCCAGAACAACAGAAGAAATCCTTCCGCTTGTCGATGTGTGGCTTGAAGGTCAGGAAGAACGTTTTATCAAAAAGGTAAAAAAGATATTTGAAGGTGCTTCTGTAGATAAACGTTATTCTATCATGGAACCTTCGGAGGTTTTTACTGCCACTTCATTTGAAGAAAAAAATGATATTTATAGCCGTGAAATGATCATTTTAGGACATCAGGTTCTAGAAAAAGCATTAGAAAAAACAGGCTGGGATCCGCAAAGTCTAGATTACATTATTACGGTAAGCTGTACCGGAATTATGATTCCTTCGCTTGACGCTTATCTGATTAATAAAATGAAATTACGACAAGATATTGTTCGTCTTCCTGTAACAGAAATGGGCTGTGCTGCTGGAATATCGGGAATTATTTATGCGAAGAATTTCCTGAAATCAAATCCGGGCAAACGTGCTGCTGTAATTGCTGTAGAATCACCAACAGCCACTTTTCAGCTCGATGATTTCTCGATGCCAAATATTGTAAGCGCTGCCATTTTTGGAGATGGCGCTGCTTGTTGTTTATTATCATCAAAAGAAGAAGATTCTGGCCCCGAAATTCTTGACGAACAGATGTATCATTTTTATGATGCCGAACATATGATGGGCTTCAAACTAACCAATGGCGGATTGCAGATGGTTCTGGATATAGAAGTTCCAGACACAATTGCTTCTCATTTTGGAGATATTATTCATCCTTTTTTAAAGCAGAATAATCTTGAAATTAAAGATATTGATCACATGATTTTTCATCCCGGCGGAAAAAAAATCGTGACAACTGTTGAATCGCTTTTTGCTGGATTGGAGAAAAATATTGATGATACAAAAGAAATCCTGAGATATTATGGCAATATGTCGAGCGCTACCGTTTTGTACGTTCTGGAAAATATTATGAATCGAAATCCAAAAAAAGGAGAAAAAGGTTTAATGCTAAGTTTTGGCCCAGGATTTTCGGCACAAAGAGTTTTATTGCAATGGTAATTTGAAAGCTTATGAAATTAGATGATATTATCGCACAGCTTCCGTACAGCGAACCTTTTTTATTTGTGGATGAATTGCTTCATGCTGACGAAAATGGTGTGACAGGAACTTATACATTTCGAGAGAATCTTGACTTTTACAAAGGGCATTTTAAAGGTAATCCCGTTACTCCAGGCGTTATTCTGACCGAAACTATGGCTCAGATCGGAATGGTTTGCTTGGGAATATATCTCTTAGGAAATGATTTGGGAGAAAACACCGTAATCGCTTTTACTTCTGCCGATATGGAATTTTTAAAACCCGTTTATCCTAATGAAAAAGTAACGGTAACTTCTGAGAAATTATTTTTCCGTTTTGGGAAATTAAAATGTAATGCCGTAATGAAAAATGAAGCTGGACAAGAAGTTTGCCGAGGCGTTTTGGCGGGAATGATAACAAAGAGATTATGAAAAAGAGAGTGGTAATAACAGGTCTCGGAGTTGCTGCGCCAAATGGTGTTGGAATTCCTACATTTACTCATGCACTACAAAACGGCATTTCTGGTATTCGGCATGATGCTCAGCTAGAAGAATTGCAATTTTCTTGTCAGATTGCAGGTCAGCCTCAAATATCTGAAGAGTTGAAATCACAATATTTTACAGAACTTGAACTTCGCGGATTTAACAGCACTGGCATTTTGTATGGTGTTATAGCAGGTTTAGAAGCTTGGAACAACGCAGGATTACCTTTCAATGAAAATCCTGATTGGGACAGCGGAGCTATTTTTGGCTCAGGAACGTCAGGAATAGATAAATTCCGCGAAAGCATTTATAAAATTGATGAACTGCAAGTACGGAGATTAGGAAGCACTGTTGTTGCACAAACTATGAACAGCGGTGTGAGCGCCTATCTTGGCGGTAAAATCGGATTAGGAAATCAGGTTACAACCAATTCTTCGGCTTGCACAACTGGAGCTGAGGCAATTTTAATGGCTTACGACCGAATACAATCTGGACAGGCAAAACGAATTTTGGCTGGCAGCACATCTGATAGTGGTCCTTATATCTGGGGCGGTTTTGATGCACTTCGTGTTTGCTCATCCAAATTTAATGACAAACCCGAGGAAGGCTCACGACCAATGAGCGCTACGGCAACAGGATTTGTTCCTGGAAGCGGTGCTGGCGCTTTTGTTATTGAAGATTTGGAAACTGCTTTAGAACGTGGAGCAACAATTTTTGCCGAGATATTGGGCGGAAATATAAATTCTGGTGGACAAAGAGACGGCGGAACCATGACTGCTCCCAACAGCACGGCGGTGCAAAGATGCATTAAAACCGCTATTGAAAACGCAGGAATAAATCCGAATGAAATTGATGCTATCAACGGGCATTTGACAGCCACAACAAAAGACAGTCTTGAAATTGAAAACTGGACAAAAGCATTAGGGAGAAATGGCGCTGATTTTCCGTACATTAATTCTCTAAAAAGCTTAACAGGCCATTGCTTAAGTGCTTCTGGAAGTATTGAAAGCATTGCCACTGTATTACAACTTCATGAAGGATTTTTATTTGGAAATAAAAATTGTTCCGACCTTCATCCAGAAATTGCAGCATTGATTGATCCATCAAAAGTGCTTTTAGAAACTATTAAAATCAACCCAAAAATAATTGCAAAAGCCAGTTTTGGTTTTGGCGACGTAAATGCATGTATATTATTTAAAAAATTTGAAAACTAACATGGACAGAACAGAACTTATCAAGGAATTAAAAGTAATTATCAAGCCTTTTGCAACTAACAAAGAAGCTTTTGAAAATTTGACTGAAGAAACGGATTTTATTAAAGATCTGAATATAAATTCGGCCAATCTAGTTGATATTGTACTGGACATTGAAGAAAATTTTGATGTCGTGATCGATAATGCCGATATGGAACGCATGCTCGACGTAAAAACTGCAGTTGAGATCATTGAAACCAAACTTGCCGAAAAATGATTGGCAATGATGTTATAGATCTTGCACAGTCGCGTATAGAAAGCAATTGGCAAAGAAAAGGTTTTATAGAAAAGCTTTTTATAGCCGAAGAACAGCAGTATATAAAAGATTATGATAAGCCTGAAACTATGGTTTGGCTTTTATGGAGCATGAAAGAGGCTGCCTATAAAATTTATAATCGGCAGACTAAAATACGAGAATTCAGTCCAAAAAAGCTATGCTGTTCTTTAGATTTTTTAAATTCTAGTCAAGCTTTAGGAAAAGTCTACTGTCTTGAAAATGTGTATTATACCAAAAGTATATTTTCTTTAGAAAGCATTCACACAATTGCTGTAAACAATTTCAAGAATATAAATAATGTGGCTGAAGTGGATAGTAAAGAAATTATAAAAGATGAAAATGGCATTCCATACTTAAAGACTGTTCAATCGGTACAGGACATTTCAATAAGTCACCACGGAAGGTTTGAAAAATGGGTAACTATCAGAATATAAAAACCTTTTTTATTTTGAACAAAAGCAATAATTATAAGAAAAAACTTTAATTTTGAGTAAACTTATATTCTAAATCTTATTCGCTAGCATCTAAAATCTATGAGAATACTTTTTATTAAAACTGTATTATTTTTATTGTTCTTATCCTTATTTTCTTGTGAAAATAAAAAACAGAATCTAGCGCCAAAACCAGCATATAAAGCCGGTGTAATTTTATCTTTTGATGATGCTTACGTTGACGAATGGTCTGAAGCAGACCAAGCTTTACGAAAGTATTCCTGGAAGGCTACTTTTAACGTCTGTCGAATAGATTCTATTGGAGCGCCTGAAATTAAAACGCTTTTAGAAATGCAAAAATATGGCCATGAAATAGCCGGTCATGGTTATCATCATTACAATGCTGTTAAGTTTACAAAACAGTTTGGCATTAAGGAATACATGAAACAAGAAATCGATCCTATGATTATTTCCATGAAAAATAAAGGTTTCAATGTCACTTCTTTTGCTTATCCATACGGAGAAAGGTCAGATTCGTTAGATCAGGCTTTATCTCCTCTGTTCAAAATTATTAGAGGAAGAGCGTTTGGCGGTGAAATTCCAGAGAAACAGGACAGTTACTTCAATAATTCAAAAATTGTATTTGCTTTTGATATTGACAATAGCCATATACATTTTAGCATTCCTTACGTACTTGAATTATTGGATTACGCCAAAAAGAACAATAAAATTCTTCTTCTATGCGGTCATAAACCCGTTAAAGAAGTAACCGAAAATTATCAGGTCAAAATCGAGACTTTAGAATTTATCTGCAAATACATGAAATTGAATGATCTTAAATTCTATAAACTTTCAGACTTAGACAATTTGGTTTCGCCGAAGCTTTAATGCTTATATTTGTGCTTATCAAATAAAAAACAGTCCTTTAACCTTTAATCTTTTTTTGTACTTTTAATCATTCATAAGCTTTTCAATTACTTGATCTAAAATGCAAAAAGAAAAAACATTCAGAGTTTTATTTTTGATAATCCTTATGCTTTCTGCGGTTCCGACTTGTTATGGACAATATAAGATTTCGGGATATATTGATGCTGAACAGAAAAACAAAACAGTTTATTTGAGTCTGCTGAAATATGATGAAGAAACTATGATTACCGAAAATCAGATTCTTTTTTCAACAGAAACAGATGAAGATGGTTATTTTGAATTTAAAGGACAGCTTTTATCCGAAAAAGACAAATTGTACCGCATTCATTCCAATATCAATACGATCAAAGGACTGCAATTGGTTAGCGATAATGAGAAAAGTAATTATCATAACTTTATTTTTTCAAACAGAGATACGATTCATTTTCCAAAATCTGGCAACAATTGGTTTAGCGGATCCCAAAACAGTAATTTAGCCGATAAAGAATGGGGAAAATTAAAATCTTTTGAAGCACAGCTAGAGAAAAATAATGCTCAAATCAAAAACAAGGAAGCGCAACAACAGGCCGTAAATGATTTTGCAGAAAAAGTAAAATCATATACCGAGAAAAGCATAAAACATCCTCTGCTCAAACTTTTGGCTTTTTCGGACATTAAACGAAATGATTATAACATTAAAAACGACTTTGAAAAAGATGAAGCGTTTTACGATACTGTTTCAAACTCACTGAAAAACTATTATGGTGAGGCATCATACTATCTTCAATATCAAGACGAAATTTCAAAAATTTCCAATGTCATTTTACAACAAAAATATGCCTTTCAACGAACGCTGAATTACTTTTTAGGTTTTCTAGTATTGGTTTTGGCTGTTATTTCAGCTTTACAGTTTAAACGATTAAAATTGCTTAAGCCAAAACAAAATCAATTTGGGGTTTCAAATTTAACTCTGACCAATCAAGAAGAGAAAATTGCCAAGCTTATTTTAGAAGATAAAGCAAACAAAGAAATCGCTGATGAACTTTTTATTTCGCTGAGTACGGTAAAAACACATATTCGAAATCTTTATGCTAAATTGGATGTTGCAAACCGTCATGAATTGGCTGCTAAACTGAAAAATCATCCTTGGGATTAGTCCCAAATTCAACCTCTGCATAACTGATTTTCAAAATTGTCCAATCTAATTTTGTTTCCGAAATCTTAAATCAATCGGAAATGAAAAAAAATCTTTTATTACTAATCTTCATTGCAATCTTTCAATTTTCTGCCGCCCAAGAATCAGAAAAAGCTCTTAAAAACAGGCAAAATATTCAATCCTGCCTTTTGGAAGCAAAAGAACTTTTAGAAAATGAGAATGGGAAGCTTTGGGGAAAACGAATCTGGAACGACAGCATCATTGTAATCGACTTTGACAATTCAATTTATAGTTTGGTAAAGCTACCTAATAGCAAAACCGACAATGGTATTTTATTTTCTAAAACTATGGAACATAATTCGCTTGTTTTTGTTAATACCACTCAGAAATATGAAGGGAAAGAATATGCAACTGTTCTCAATAATTATTTGGATGATAAAAGTGCTACAATTATCCATGAATTATTTCATTTACTACAAATGAAATCCAGAAAGTTTAACGGAAATCCGATTGAGTATCTTGACGAAACTAACGCCCGCATTTTATTGCGATTGGAATATCAGGCATTAAAAAATGCTTTAAAAACAATTATCGAAAAAAGAAAAACAGATGAGATTAAAAGTTATTTGAAGGATGCTGTAATTTTTAGAAAAGAAAGACAACAGCAATATTCAAAATATTTAAATGATGAATTGGAAATAGAAACTTTGGAAGGTTTAGCAAATTACACCGGTTTTGTTTTGTCTTCTTATGAAAATAAATATGAAAAAGCCATTGAAGAAATTAACCAACGAGAAGATGCCAAAACATACACGAGACCTTTTCCTTATGCCACGGGTCTAGCTTATGGATTGCTTTTTGATTGCTTAAACATATCCTGGAGAAAAGGTTTAGATAATATTTATAATTTCACTGATATTTATGAAGTTATGATTTTAAAATCAAAATTAACTATCAATAAAAAGCAATTAGAATTAGCCAAATTAAGAAACAATTTTACGGAAATAAATAAACAGGAAATTGCCCGAGAAGAAGAACAAAAAAAGCTAATTTCGTATTATACTGATTTACTAATTACCAAACCGACTCTTAAAGTTGCACTTGCTGATATTGACCATTATGGACGCACTTTTAACATGAATGGAACGATGACTTTAAACGATAAAGGAATTGTGTATTCGAGTATTAAAGGCCGTGATAAATCAGGAAATAACTTTGGAAGTTTTGCAACAGTTGACGGTAATAATCAATTGGGAAAAGCTGGCATTTTAAGTTATGATAAAGATGGAAAAACTTATTTTGTTTTTCCGCTCCCGTCTAAAATTGAAGGAAAAAAAGTTATAAGCGAATTTTATGAAATAGAACTAAATCCAGACTGGAAAATTGTAAAACAAGATGATGGAAATATGGAAATTGTAAAAGAATCTAAAAGCTAATTTATATTTTTCTTAAAATAGAACGAGCTTCAAAAATTTGAAGCTCGTTTCTTTTATAATAAGGTATTATCATCATCAGGATTAAAACTGCCCTTGTCAGGATATTTTATACTTCCCTTTAATTCTTCCACACGTTTTGGGTCAAATTTCGGAAGCTGTAACTCATTACTTTCTTTCCATTTTTTAACTGTTTCTGTAACCTCATTTCTTTTTTCATCAGAAACAGGAGTATCTCTGGTCATATAAAGCGTCTGTGATGGATAAGCCAAAGCTGTACCGCTTTTTTCTATAATATCCATCATTCGCAGTAAAAGATCTTCTTGGACTTCTTGCGATGTTTCAAAATTTACAGCTTCAATATAAGCGGTAATCTCTACTTTTAAGGCATCTGCTGTGATACCAGTAAAACGAACAATTGGAGGAGAATTTAAAACAGCGGGATGTGCATAAAGCAAAGATTTTATTTCCACCAGCAGATAACGCATCTGATCTGGACTTGTTTCCATTCTAAAACCTAAAATCGGATTGAAAATAAAACGATCGCGATGTGCATAATTCTCTATTTTACTAGCCGATAATTGTCCATTAGGAATTGTGACAATAGTACGGGCTGCAGTACGCAATGTTGTAGAGCGCATGCCTATAGCTTCTACGGTTCCTTTTATATCATCAATTCGGCAGTAATCGCCAACTCGCAATGGCTGGTCTGCAATAAGGCTTACACTTCCCACAAAGTTTTCTATTGTTTTTTGCGCTCCTAAAGCCAATGCAATCCCCCCAATTCCCAGTGCGGCAAGACCGGCAGTAACATCAACTCCGATAATTCCTAATAAGGCAATGATTCCGATTACTACAATCGCCGCTTTCATAGTACGGCTTAAAAATAAAACCGCAGATACTGCAGAAGCACGCCCTCGATTGCTCATCCTGCTTCGTGTATACATGCTTACAAAATCGGTCATTCTCCAAAGCAAGATTAAAAAAGCTAAAATTCCGATCGTAATTATTATAATGCTAAATCGCTGGCGGACAATTATTGAAATTCCCATTCGCTGGGTAAATGCAACGAATAAAATTACTGTCAAATACATCTGAACAGGCAATGTAAAAGCATCTATAATTGCGATTCCTTTTTCAGTATCTGCCTTTTTCCATATTTTTTGAATCAGAAAAATAAGCACAAAAATGAGCAGTCTAGAAAGCAGATATGTTACAACAGCCATTACTACCACAACTCCCCAATGTCCAATAGGAACATTTCCTAATTTTCTGTCTTTTAGAAATTTGGGTAAAACCCTATCTAAAAAAGTTTTTTCACCGCTCACATCTGCCCCACGAATTGCCTCTACAGTTTCTGCAGAAAAAAGCCATAATGCCGGCTCGCTATCATCTGTCTGATTTTCTAAATAAAGCTGTATGTCTATTTTATCTGTGGATATATTTCCAACCAAATCTATACCCGTTGTGAGATTATCGTCTAAACGTCCTAACTCTTTATTGCTTAGAATAGATGACGGCGAGAAATTACCTCCTTGATCCAGCAGCTGCTGGAAAGTTTTTGCAATCTGTATTCTTTCGGCTGTTTTGCGATAAGAACGCTTGCTTAGAACAAGATATTGACTGGCACGCAGATAATTCTGATCGCCAAGCGCTTTAATGAATCCGTTGACAGTTCCTTGGGGTGTCCTTCTTCCTAGTGAATCATCCGGAATCTTAACTGGTTCTTCTGTTGTAGTCTTTGCGCCTCCTAAAAGCTGTGCTTCTGCTGTGAAGGGCTTTATCAAAACCAAAATCAATAAGAAAAAAAACAATAACCGTTTTGTACTTGAAATCATACTCTATCTGCTTTAGTAATGACTATTAAAAGTAAGAAATATTGAAGAAAAACAAAGCTTTTGCATTAGAAAAAACAGAAACCGACAACAATAGGTCTTCCATTATTCTTTAATTTATACGCAAAAACCTTTATCCGATTTTGAAAGAGCAATTCTTGAGCTTTTCACAAATTCAATTAATCCTAACGGCTTTAATTTTTCAGTCAAATATACTATTTCGTCATCTGTTCCTGTGGCTTGCAATACAGTATACTCTTTTTGAATTTCTGAAATTTTAAGGTCATTTTCTTTAAATAATACTTCCGTTTCTGGGTCTTGCATAACTAATGCCGTAGGAATTTTAAATAATGCGGTTTGTTTAAAAACAATCTCTTCATTCAACGAATAATAACATTTATAAACTTCAATGACTTTCTCTATTTGCGCAGTTAAATTGATGACTTGATCCAACGTTTCATTTATTACGATGGTATGTCTATACATATTTTCTATTTCGCAAATAGACATATTAAGGCTCAAAATCTGAATTTGTTTTCTTAAAAGCATACTCGATAATTTGCTTATTAATCTGATTTGATCTTCTGAATAAATGGTTAGAGTAAATTCGTTTTTCATTGTTGATTTTTATTTGTGTTTGAATGAGTTGCTGAGAAATAAAAAAGCCTTTCACATTTTGACTGAGAAAGGCTTTTTTTGATAGACAATAGAATCCTGACTCGTCATGTGATACGAATAATGATAATTGAAATAATAATGCTATTCTGAATTGAATTTTTCATGCTTGCTGTAAACAAAAAAACCTCCCGCTAAGGGGAGGTTTTTCTAAATTGTATTTTTACTTATTTATATAACATCCCTTCACCACTATCGAATGATAATAATGATAATAATGATAATAATAACCGCGATGTTAATGATGTTTCTCATTTGTTTGATCTGATGCGCAAATATATTGATATTTTTTAATCTGCAAACTATTATTCTAACAAACAAAAATCCGTTTCTCAGAACGGATTTTTTTGCTGTATAAATTTAAGGTATTAAAACAGCTCTGCCTTTTATTTTACCTTGTCTCATTCGTTCGTAAACTTCGTTGGCATCATCAAGTTTATGTTTTTCAATTTCGATATGAATTTTCTTTTGTCTTGCCAGACCCACCACTTCCATCAATTCTGTCCTTGATCCCCAATAAGGATTAGTCATGCTTACGCCAAAAGGCAAACCATTCATGCTGTATTGATAATGTCCTCCGCCAAGACCAACAATGGTAAGATCTCCGTCAAGACTCACCACTTTTGTTCCCAAATCTATGGTAGAAGTTGCTCCTACGAAGTCTAGAACAACTTTAGCTTTTTTGATTCCCGTGATTTTCTGGATTTGTTCTGTCGCATCAGCATCTTTAGAATTAATTACATAAGCTGCGCCCAATTGTTTAGCAAAAGCCAATTTATCTTCTGTTACATCGCAAGCAATAATTTCGGCTCCGCTTATTTCTCGTAATATCTGTAAAGCAACATGGCCTAATCCCCCAACACCAATTACTACCACATATTCGTCAGCCATTAATTTAGGAAGAGAACGTTTTATCGCAGAATAAGGTGTAAGGGCAGCGTCTGTTAACGGCGCTGCAATAACAGGATCTAAGTCAAATATGGGCACCAAAAGTCTAGAAGATGGCACGAGCATATAGTCGGCCATACCGCCGTCCAGTCCTAGTCCGCCACCATATGCTTGTTCAGATTGATGATCACAATAATTTTCTTTGGACTGCTGGCAAGGTTTGCAATGTCCGCATCCCCACGGACCGTAAACTAAAACTGCATCTCCTTTTTTATAACCTTCAACATTCTCCCCAACTTCTTCGATCCATCCAGCATTTTCATGTCCCAACGTAAAAACGGTTCCCACAACGGTTCCTTCATCTATAATATGCAGATCGGAGTGGCAGACTCCAGCTCCGCCGATCTTTAACAAAACTTCATCACCTTTAGGAACAGGTCTTTCAATATCATTAACAACGCGGACATCTTTGTGTCCAAAAAAACGTACTGCTTTCATAAAATAAACTTTTAATTACTATTCTACTAATTTACAACTTGTATCTTTTATAAGTTTTATCAGACAAGTTAAGTTTATCCTAATTTATAGCCAATAACAAGCTTTTATATAGAAAGCGGTAATAATTTGGGGTAAGCAAAAAATGTAAAATCTAATGTGTTGATATAAAAAAGAGAGCCTAGGCTCTCTTTTTATTTATATTTTGCTGATTCTATTTAATAATAAACAGACAATAAGATTTTAGAATTTGAACTTTCTATATATTTTGAAAGTCTATTTAAAAATTCTTGATTAACCATTGGACAACCGTGACTGTTAATGATATAATACTCTTTTTCATCAGATGGGACCTCTTTATAAGAATGCAATACAATGGCACGTTTCATGGCATTATTATTCGTTTCGTCTAATCCCGCCAATCTAAAAGCTTTTCCGAACACACCTTTATATGGTTTTTCTACAGAGTATCTTCCAAGTGAAGTGCAGTTAGATTCTGGAGCATTACTAAATTGTAAGATGTCTCCTTTTATTCCAGTTTCAGAACCTTTTCCGTGTGCCACTAAACCTTGATCGAGAATTTGATTATTTTGAAGATCGTAAACAAAAAAGCGATTTCTCCCAGATTTAATTTTCATGTCCACAAGAAAAGCAATTTTATTGTTATACTTGTGATTTGATGCTGTAAAAGCCTTTATTTCATTTACGTGCTCATTGAGTCTCGCAAATTCAACTTCATCTAAAATTTCATCTTCGTCCCACATACTTAATGAGGTAAACGAACTTAAGGAAAAAAGCAGTGCCAATAAAAATACTCTCATACCAGGCAAAATGTTAAGTTAATAGTTATGACTTGGGGTCATTGATAATTTTTTCTGTTGCAAAATTATACACAAATCTTATACAATTCCCATATCATAAGTTAAAGATATTATAAATATCTGAAAACTAAAATATTATATGTTAAAATTCGATTAACAGACCACATTTCATGCTAAAACGTGTTAATATTATCTCAATGTAACTTTCTTTCTTCAAATTTATTGCGAATAAGCCTTAAAAAAAATCTGTTATGGAAAGCCACTTGACAGAAATTATTAGAAACAAAAACGCAATTAGTAATTTTTTTGAGCCTTCTAATCGAGCCATTTTTTTAATGTATCCATAATCAGTTTTTGATCATTTTCAGGAAAATTTTTGACTCTGGTTGAATGACTTCCTTCTGGAAGCACCATTTTTAAAGCGTCAACATTAGGCTTCGGAGTTGGAGAACACGAAAACCAAGTATCGTAGCCTCCATAAATGTAAAGTATTTTATCGCCTTTGTTTTCAACATATTTGCGCACTTTCTTAATATACTTTGGATTATATTTTATTGTAACGTCTTTTGGTGCAAATCGTGCATTAGAACTGCTTTTGACAATAGTTAACAAATCGGCAACGGGTTCAAGATCAAAACCATAATAGCCTAATTCGCTCAAATGCTGATAATAAGAAGGCAGATAGACAAATGACATTTTATCATTATAAGTTCCCACTCCAACAATTTTATTCAAATAATCAAAAAGCTCTTTTGCAGAGGCATTTACTGGCGGAATTTCGTCGCATTTTCCTCCCCATTGCCAAAACGAAAAAGGAAATTCTAGAACAGCATATTCCAACGCTTCCGCGAAAGGAACTTCCATAAATTGCATCTTTTTCTCAGCTGAAAAGCCTTTAAAAACGTCTAAGACAGCTTCTCTATTTTGCAAGACAGCTCTCTGAAAAGCTGTTATTTTTGCTCTGCACTCTGGCGTTCCAACCGTTCTTGTATGCTCTATAGTCCTCGGATCTTCACAGGTATTAATTAGCGGCGCTACATAAGGCATTGCCACATCAACATCGTTTGGATAGATTGATTTATAAATTAAAGCCGTTTCTCCTCCTTTGCTAATTCCCGTTGAAATCCATTTTCCTGTGTATATTTTTTTCAGTTTCGTAACAATGTTATGATAATCTTCAATAGCTTGATCATTCGTCAGATATTCCCATTGAATCGGATTTGGTCTTGATTTTCCGTAAAAACGATATTCAACAGCAACCTGATTGGCCTGCAATAAACTGCTCACTTCGCTTTTAATATTTTCTGTATTATAACCATGAGTCTCAATTACAGTCGGTCTGTCGTAACCTAAATGCGACAGATAAATATAATGCTGGAAAGTGCCTTTTTCTGGGTGTTTATGATCAAGAGGTTCGTCTAAAATAAGCTGGTACGATTCGGTATAATTTTCTAAGTTATCGATTCGCGTTATAATGGCTTTTGGAAATAATTCGGTTAGTTTTTGCTGTAGATTTACTGAAGATTCCTGAGCAGAAACCTCAAAATAGTTCAAGCAAAGAAGGAACAGCGTAATAATAAAGGATTTTCGATTCATTTTAATCTTGTTATTTTTAAATTTTAAAAGTAAGTGCAATACAAAGCAAAAACTGATAGTATATTACCCTTAAAATGTAGTATTTTATCTAGTTTACATTAACATAGAACAAAATCCAAATAATGCTTTACTTTTATTGAAAAATTGAATTTTTATATCAGTTTAACGAATTACGGTGCATTAAATAATAACTTTAAAAAAAATAAAAAATGGCAATTGGAGTTGGCGGATCAACTGTAGATATTGAATTAGAAAAAATACAAAACATGACGCTTGGTGTTGTGCCAATCGCACTTCCCGAGTACAAACAGCGCATTAAAAAAGCGGTTGCTTTAATGAAAGAACAAAATTGTAAAGCGCTTTATGTAAATGCTGGAACCAATCTGTATTATTTTACAGGAACAAAATGGAATCCGTCTGAGCGTATGGTTGGCGCTCTAATTTTTGAAGATGAAACAGTTGAATATATTGTTCCGAAATTTGAAGAAGGAACTTTTAAAACTTTCATGAAAATCGAAGGAAATTTAAATTTCTGGGAAGAACATGAAAGCCCTTCTGAATTGTTTGGAAATATCCTAAAAAACAAAAATATTACTGAAGGCAATATCGCTTTAGATGAATGGGCTGCTTTTTTTCTAATTGATGTCATCTCAAAAGCAAATACAAATTTCAGTTTTGTAAACGCTCAGCCTATAACTGCGGGTTGCAGAATGCATAAATCGGCAAATGAAATTGCTATCATTCAGAGAGCAAAAGATATAACTATGACCGTGCAAAAAGCAGCGGCTCGTATTTTGCATCCCGGAATTGCCGTAAGCACTGTTGTTGATTTTATACATAAGGCACACATTAAAGCTGGTATTCCGTCAGGTTCATATTTCTGCATTGTTCTTTTTGGAGAAGATTCGCAATATCCTCATGGAGTTACTTCTCCCCAAAATCTAGTCGATAATGATGTCGTCTTAATTGATACTGGATGCCGCTTGGAAGGTTATTTGTCTGATATCACCAGAACTTATGTATATGGAACTCCAAATAACGAGCACAGAAAAATCTGGAATCTTGAAAAAGCAACTCAAAAAGCAGCTTTTGATGCTGCGCAAATTGGAGCAACATGCGGATCTGTAGATGATGCTGCACGTAAAGTCCTAGCAGAAGCGGGTTTAAGCGGTGATTATGAAATTCCAGGTTTGCCACATCGTGTAGGTCATGGTACAGGTTTAGATATTCATGAATATCCTTATTTAGTAAGAGGCAATCAAACCATTTTAAAAGAAGGAATGGTGGTTAGTAATGAACCTATGATCTGTATGCCGGGTCAATTTGGTATTCGTCATGAAGATCATTTTTACATGACAGCTGAAGGTCCAAAATGGTTTACTGAACCGATGCAGAGCATTGATAATCCTTTTGGATTAGAGGTTTAAAATAATTTTGATTTAATATTTTAGAAAGAGCTGTTTGTTTAGACAGCTTTTTTTCTTTATAAATTATATGTCGCTCCTCCGGAGCTTTTTCATCTCTGAGAATTGCAATTTCTATAAATATTTTGCTTCTCCGAAGCTTTCTAATTTTTGGTAAATTGAATTTTCTTTTCTTGTGCAATTATTTTTAAACATAACTCTATTTTTCGTTCTTAGAAAACAAATGATTGATGATTCTCTTTGCGTTCCAATGGCTGAAACCCATTGACTTTGTTTAAATTTAAACTTGATTTTTATAAAATATCTACTCCTCAAAAGTTTTTTCTAATAGTTTAAATACTTTGGAGAAGCAGAATATTTATAGAAAAAATACAATTTCCAAATATAAAAAAGCCCCAGCGGGGCGAAATATTAAATCATTAATAAAGGGTAAAAAAAGTAGGGCTGTCCATTTTCGTAAACAGCCCTTCTCATTTTAACTAAATTAACTTATTACTCAACCAATAATTTTTTCTTTTCTACAAACTTTCCATCAGTAGCCACAACAATATAAACTCCTTTATTTAAATATTTAAGAGAATAAACAGTTGTATTATGAATTGTATCTACCAAATGACCTGTACTATTGTAAATTGACACTTTCACTTTATTGACATCAATGTTATCAAAAGTAAAGTTCACAACGTCTGACGCTGGATTTGGATACATTGTAAATGCTTTCGCCGTATTTGTATTTATGCCTGGCAAACCAGTGCTTCCAGATTGTAAATCGATTGTATGAGAAGCGCTCCATTCGCTAAAAGCCGTTCCATTTATTGCTCTTACTCTAAATTCATATACAGTTTGAGTTCCTTGTTTTGGAATCCATAAATAATATGTTGTAGAAGTTCCTGCCGCTGTCCATCCTGATGAAGTATTTAATTGCACTTCATAAGACGCAGCATCTGTTGATGTTGCCCAAGAAGCATAAAATCCTGACGAATATACGCCTGCGTTTCCAAGATTAGCAGGAATTGTCAAAGTTGCTGGATTTGGTGGAACAGATGTTCCTGCCTGAACAGTATAATCCTCGATTTCACCATCCCCAAGATTTCCGCATGTTGAAGACGGATTAGCATTATATTTCATCACCACCCTCATTCTGGTAGTTCCTGTAAATGATTGAGGCGTAAAACTTGCCGTTACCGCACCATTTGACGAAATATTATTAATTACTTTTTCTGATGCTTCAAACTGATTGTTTTTATTGTAATCAATCCAAACTCCCCAATATTCAGTGTAAGCAGAACCTGTAAAACCTGGAGTTAAAGTAACGCTTGTATTTGCATTCGGATTCAGCGTAATCACTTTCGAAGTATAATCGGCATAACCGTTTGTTTCTTTTCCAGATGCATTTACAAAGCTTCCTACTGCTACAGAACTTATGTATTCATAACCGTTTGTTCCTTGCGCAGTGCACGGTGGAGCAACCGGAATTGTTACAGAAACCACATTAGAATAAACAGAATAATCAGTTCCAGATTTTGCTCTCGCTCTATATTTATAAGTGTTTCCTGCTGTTAAACCTGTATTGGTATAAGTTGATGCAGTGTTAGCTAACGTAGCAATTTCTGCATAAACATCATCTGCTCCCGCTCTCTCAATAATTACATTTGAAGCATTCGTAGCATTGTTAGTCCAATTAAGAATGGTTTCTAAATTTGCTGCATTGGCTGTTGCCGTTAAATTTGTTGGCGCCAATACTGTATTGGTAGTTTGTACTCCTGCTAAAATAGGTTCGTTTGGTTTGGTGTTATAAGCAAAATCCAAAACGGTATATCCTACTCCACCAGCTTCCACTTTTACGTGCATCCATCCGTAGCAAGTACGTCCTCTACTTGTGTATTCAAAACCAACATATCCTGTTTTATTATCCCAAGTTGTATAGGTAGCTGTTCTCAAATCCAATTGATTTGGATATGCTCCTGGCGCTGCAAAATTACTCGAAGCTCCAATAGAAGCACCTTGTGACAAGAATGATATATTTCTTGTTCCTGCTTCAGAAACTAATCTTTTTCCGTAGGTCTCCATTTTTAAAGCCGCTGCGGCATATTGCCAAGCTCCATACTCAGTATTATCTCCAATACCCAAATCAAAATATTGCCAAGTAGATGCTGCATTGGCCGTGTAATCTGGATTGTTCACATAAAACACTCCATAAGGCGCGTCAAATTTCAAATTGATTGTTTTAGTCGCAGTATCCAAAGTAGCTATACCGCCTGTAATTGCTGCGTCTTTAAACGTAAGAGTAACAACAGCATCATTTGTTGTATTGTGCGCAGTCGCTTTCCCTGTAAAAGAAAGTACTGTTTTACTATTGCTTTCAAGAGTTAAAATTGCAGTTAAACCCGCTGGCACACCTGTAATCGTATAATCAGTTCCTGCTGTAAAAGTACCGCTGCTTTTTGTAAATGTACCATTATTAGTACTCAAAGCGATTGTCGCAGTTGATGTTATGCTTCCATCATTTACTTCAGCTTCATACAATGTATCCGGAGATAAAGTTGTAGCTGTTTTATCAGTCATTCCCGTATAAATTGGAGTATTTGGCTTTGTATTATAAGCATATTCAAAAATTGTATAACCATCTCCATCCGCATTTACTTTTACCTTAAACCATCCGTAACAAGTAAGACCATCCATTAAGTAATCAAATCCTACGTAACCTGTTTTTCCGTCCCAAGCGGTATAACTCGCTGTTCTTAAATCTAACTGATTTGGATATGCGCCTGGAGCGGTCATATTGCTTGTTGGGCCAACGGCTGTGTTTGAGTTCAATAGAGAAATATTTCTAGTGCCTGTTTCGCAAACTAATCTCTTTGCATAAGTTTCAATTTTTAAAGCATTCGCAGCATAACGCCAGCCGCCAAACGCACGATCATCTCCTTTTGCAATTTCAAAATATTTCCATGTCAATGCCGACGAAACCGTCACATCTGGCATGTCTACAAAAAAGATTCCGTATGGATCTGAAAATTTAAAATTAAAGAATAAAGAAGTACAAGATAAATCAGCTGTTCCTCCTGTAAATGCGGCTGGTAAAAAACTAATGCCTCCTGAAGCATTATTGCTCAAAGCATGGTTAGTTGCTTTTCCTGTTAACGTAACCGTAATTTGATTATTGGAGTTTACCGTAAGCACAGGTGTAATTCCTGCTGGAAAAGTATGAGTAAAATGAGTTCCTGCTGTCAAAGTTCCCGTAGAAACAGCAAAAGTTTTGGTTCCGTTTAGTTTAATTATGGATGAAGTGTCAAAAGAACCGTCATTTATAACCGCTTCTTTAAAAGCTACGGCTGATGCGGTGAGCGTGCTTCCTGTAGAATTTACGCCAGTATCAATTAAGTTTTGTGCTTGCCAAAGTGATTTTCTCGCAGGGTGTTCTAAAGCAGCCAACATTCTATCAATCTGACCTTGAGTATACATTTTGTAGCAGCCTTGCGCTCCATTGTACCCCATGTAGTTTTCGAAATTTACTTTATCGCCACTGCAATTTGTTCCTGGAGTACAGCCTAAAGTATGTTTTCCGTCTTCTGCTGGAGTATCGGCAACTTCATCTGTTCCAGAACATCCTCCTTCAAAAGTATGAATCAGATTAAGGAAATGACCAAATTCGTGAGTTAGTGTTGCAGAGAATTCTTTACTATATGAGTTATCGTATAAATAAGCTCCGTTAAAAACAACACGAGCTGTATTGTTTGCTGTCATGTCTGAACTTGGATACCAAGCAACACCAGAGTTATTTGTCGCTCCATCATTGTACAAATCATTTTGTATATAGACATTCATGTATTTGGTATTATCCCAAGCATCGGCAGCGATTTGGTCATCATATCCGCCTCCATTTCCGTAACCATTTTTTGTTGGATGAAAAACTACTCCTGTCGTACAGCCACCATTCGGATCTTTTTTAGCGAGTTTAAATTCGATATTCAATGTTCCGCGTCGTGCCTGAAAAAACGATTCAACGGTCTGAAAATCGGCATTACGTCCATTAAAATCATCATTAAGCTGAGCTAGGTGATTTACGATTTTTTCGTACGTAACTGTTTTTCCGCTTTGTACATCACCATAAATATGAAATACTACTGGAATTGTGTAAGTAGTTGCAGCTGTTTTTGCTGTTGAAGATTTGCGCTGGGCCGCAAAATTTTTACTGAAAACATCAAAGTTCTTTTTCTCTTGAAGTGCATGTGGATTATTCCGATACACTTTTTCATTTTCTTCGCTTGTTCTACAAGGCAAACCTTGTGCACTAACTTTCAATGAGCTGAAAATCAGTAAGCAGATTAGTAATTTTAATTTCATTTGTTTAGGTTTTTTAATTAGTAATAATCAAAATTACCGCACAAGCTTTTATCTTTCTGATAGTATTTTAATCAGAATTAATACATAATTATCATATTTTTAACCTTAAAAAAACACATAATAAAAAAATATTCATAATAAACACTAAAAACAAACCTTACAAAACATATTAAAAAACATCAGGCTACCCTTGCAAATACTGTTAAAAACAAAAAAACCAGCGCTTAGAAAGTGCTGGTCTCAAAAAAAACAAATTAAACTAACTCAAAATTAAAATTTGTCCCAAAAAATCTTCGTTGTCATTAAATCTCCTCCTATTGCTGCTGAAGCCGCTTCATAATTTGCCGTGTTCAGCGTTTTGTCAGATGTTGAATAAATATTTCTAACAGGAACTTTTCCTTCAGCTTCTTGCACAGCTGTTGAAGGCGCTACCAATATTGGATAATCTAACCTTCTGTATTCTGTCCATGCTTCAAAACCGCGATTGTAGTAAGCGATCCAAAGCTGGTAAGCAATTTTTTGTTTGTCTGTTCCTGAAGCAGTAGCAAAAGCAACATCAGGACGTGCAAGATAAATTTGAACATTAGCATCAGAAACTCCCCAAAATTTCATGCTTGCTTCTATCCCTTTAGTATAATATGTTGCAGCATCAGCTCCAACGTTAAAGCCTCGGCTTGCCGCATCTGCCAGTAAAAAACAAGTTTCGGTATAATCGAATATAACTCCTGGATTTGTTTTCTGTCTTAGTCTTGCTCCAGTATTTGAATAATCTGCATAATTAACCTGTTTTGCATATGGAGCGCCTTTATATTCACCGTTTATTTTCGAATTTGGATTGAAGAAAAAATCGCGTCTCGGATCTTCTTTTCCACTTAATTCATTTACAAAAAATTCAGCAATATTAATCTGGCTTTCGTTTACCAAACTGTCATACAACGGATTCATATCTGTTATTGAAGAAAAGTACTGAAACAACGCCGTATCAGCCTCTGTCGTCATAACTCCTGAATTAAAAGCACTTTCAACCATTGCTTTTGCCTTTACAGCATCAACATCCGCAAGATGCAATCCCATTTTTAGTTTTACGCTATTGGCTAATGTTTTCCATTTTGCCACATTTCCGTGAAAAATTAAATCGGCATTTCCAAAACTTCCATTTTCATCATTCAAAGCCGCAATAGCAGCGTCCAAACGAGAAGCCAAATCAAAATAGATTGTTTTTGCATCGTCATATTTTGGAAGCGGAAATTTTTTAATATCTAACGCTTCAGAATATGCGACATTACCAAATAAATCTACTAGAGTTTGATAAGCCATTACAATTTGCACTTCTAAAATAGCAAGCTGATTTTTCTTTATGCCTTCTTCAATTGGCCCTAATACTTTTGTATTTTGAATTTGTTTTTGTGCATTTACTAGATCTTGAAGCACATCACGGTATAACAGTACAGCATGCGAACTTCCTAAATTTCTTTTCGCCTGATTATAATTGGCTTCATCCGTATAGGTAGATGTAGACCAATGCTGTGCATAGGCTCTAAAATTGTTTGAATTTACCGAAGCATTGGTTAGAAAGTAAGCATAATTAACCTGTGCATTAGTCATCAACGCACTTGGCAAAGCGGTTTCATAAGCCTTTTCATTTTTGTTCATGTCATCTAAGTTATCACACGAAGCTGCTGCACACAAAACTGCTCCTGCAAAAAATATTGTTTTTATAATTCTCATGTTTTATTATTTTTAGAATTGAACTTTCATGGTAAAACTGTACTCCTTTGTAGTTGGCAGTACTCCAGTCTGGAAACCTTGTAAATTACCCGAAGATGCTCCTGCCTCAGGATCTGCGTGTGGCAGGTTTTTATGGATGATCCAAAGATTGCTTCCGTTTAAAGCAAAAACCATATTGCTGATGAATGTGTTTTCTAAAAATCTTTTTGGTAATTTATAACTCAAACCTATTTCGCGAAGCTTAACATAAGATGCATCATATACATATTGCTGCTGTGGCATAGAATTATAAAAATAATATCCATCAGTTCCAGTTACACTAGCAGTTACATTATTTGGTGTTCCGTCTTGTTTTACACCGTCCAACAATATACCACCGCCTTGAGCAACTGGTTCACGCTGAGGAACTCCATTATGGTTATTGCTTACTGTACTTTCGTAAATTCCAGTTGTATGTCCGTATTGCTGATCTAGAGAATACACATCTCCACCTTTTTTCACATCAATTAAAAAGTTGAAAGCAATGTTTTTGTACGTCAAAACGTTATTGAAACCGCCAATCCAATCTGGAGCTACATTTCCGATCACAACTCCTGCACTTTGTAGATATCTTCCATTAGAACGAATTACTTTTTCTCCGTTTAAATAAGTATATCCAGAACCAACTAACTGCCCTACTGGTTTCCCTACTTCAGCCACATAGTTTACTCCTTGGAATGATCCTAACGAAATCTGACTTGCTCCACCTAAAGAGATTACTTCATTTTTATTGGTTGACCAGTTTACTGTAGCTTGCCATGAGAAATCTTTAGTTTTTATAGGAGTAGCATTTACTGTAACCTCAAATCCTTTATTTTGAACATCTCCACCATTAATCCAAGCTCTTGTATATCCTGTTTGTGTTGGAGTTTCGATAGAAAGAATCTGGTTTGTTGTGTTGGTCTTATAATATGAAAAATCAACGCCTAACCTGTTTTTGAAGAACTTAAGTTCAAGACCTGCTTCAACTCCTTTGGTCAACTCACTTTTTAAGTCAGAATTGCTTCTGCTGTTATCTGTAGAAAAACGGATTCCCCCTGGCCCAAAATTGGTATTTTTAGGATAAAGCGTAGAAGTTACCGCAAACGGAGCATCGTTTCCTGTTTCAGCATAATTCAAACGCAGTTTACCAAATGAAAGCCAATCTGCTTTAATATGATTGCTAAAAATATAAGTCGCTGTAATCGATGGGTAAGAATAGGTATCATTATCTTTTGGCAAAGTAGACGATTGATCTATTCTATAAGTTCCTTCAAGAAAATACGTATCTAAGAAATTAAAACTTGCCATACCGTAAACACTATTGGTTCCCAATGTCTGCTGCATTTCGTCAGGACTGTTAATTGGGTCAATTGAGTTGGTCAAGGCATAAATCCCCGGCACAACCAATCCGCCATTTGTCACTGCGTAGATAGAATTATTAACAGAACGCCTCGTGTTTCCTCCTATCATACCATTAAAATTGATTCCGTCTGTGATGGCTGTTTTAAAATTCAATACTAAATCTAAATTGATTTCGCGGAAATTTTTATCATATCTAGAATATTGGCCAAGAGCATTTGGTGTTCTTTTAGAACCTACAGCAATACGCTCTTCCTGCAATTGATGGTAAAAATCTACTGCACCGCGTCCCATAATATCAAACCAATTGGTAACTTCTGTTTTTACCACAACATTACCGAAGAAGCGATCTCTTTTTAATGAATTATAGTTATTATAACGTTGAAAATAAGGATTGTCGTGAAACTGAACTGCTAAATTGTCTGGCGAACCAACGTTCCATGTTGTGTTTTTACCTGTTATTTCGTAAGCCTCTTTTAGATCTCCAAAATCAGCATTAGTCGTATACCATTGTCTGACACTGCTCAAATAGTTATTTCCTCCATCTCCGTATCCTGTTTCATTCATTCCAATAGCATTAGATGTCAAATAATTGGCTGAAGTTGAAATTCTGGTTTTAGGTGTAACTTTATAACTTCCAGAAAAATTAAAATTGTCTTTTCTGTTGTTACTATTAGGAAGAATTCCTTGCTGCTGATTGTAATTTGTATAACCAAATCTAAAGTCTCCCTGATCATTTGCTGCCGAAAAAGCGATACTATTGATATATGTTAAACTGTTTTGATAAAAACTATTTGGATTGTTTTTTACAGCGGTGTAAGGCGTCGCTTTTCCATAAGTTGGCAATTCTGGATAAAACGAATTCCAGTTGTAAACCAACAATGACGGATCAAATTTTGGTCCCCAAGCCGCGTCATCAGTAGCTGTGTAAGGATGAACTCCGCTGCCTAAATCAACTGTACCATAAAAATCGCCATAACCTCCTCCGTATTGTTTTTGATATTCTGGTAAAGTTTTCTTGTCTACGACTCCAACATTTACTCCAGAACTAAAATCAAATTCTAATCCTCCTTTTGTTTTGCTTCCTTTTTTAAGGGTTACAATGATAACACCGTTTGATGCTCGAGAACCATATAATGCGGTTGCTGCGGCCCCTTTTAAAACATTCATCGTTTCTATATCATCAGGGTTAATATCTGAAGCGGCATTTCCGTAATCGTAACCTCCTACGTTCCCTCCCGATTTTTGATCTGCAGAATTGGTATTATCATTATTTAATACAATTCCGTCAACAACCCATAAAGCCTGATTGTTACCTGTTAAGGAAGTTGTACCACGAATGACAACATTGGTAGAACCGCCAATATTATTATTTCTTCTAATTTCAACACCGGCAATTTTTCCAGAAATATTATTCGAAACGTTACCTGTATTTATTTTTGTTAGCTGATCTCCATTTATTTCTTGTGTAGCATAACCCAAAGATTTTTTCTCTCTTTTAAGTCCCAAAGCTGTAACTACAATTTCTTGTAATTGTGTAGAACCTGCAGACATTTTTACGTTTACGTTTTTATCGCGTGCTTGAACTTCTTTAGTCTGCATTCCAATAAAACTAAACACAAGCACAGCATTTGCTTCAGCTTTTATTGAATATTTTCCATCAAAATCAGTCTGAGAGCCATTCTGAGTTCCCTTAACCAGTATGCTTACGCCTGGCAAAGGCACTCCATTCTCATCTGAAACAATTCCTGACACAACCCGATCTTGGGCAAAGGTCAGTTTAGTCAACAGTACAAAAAAGAGCACTGCAATTTTTCTAAAATTAATCTTCAATTTCATAAAATGGTTTTATAATTAATGTGGCAAATATTTTGCTTTTTAGATAATTATTATGATAATATATTACCGAAAAACCTGATTATATTACCCTATAAATAACAATTTCGCAATCGCACAATTACTATATTACCTTTTAGAAAAGATTTCAAAATCAAACAATTAACTCATATCAAAATTAGAAAGCCCAAAAAAAAGAGGAGAATTTCATCAAGTTGAAATTCTCCTCTTTTTATAATACATTACTTTTTTTATTTTGCTCCTGGCGGGCAATTTTTTTCTGTATATCTCACAAAAGTATCCATTAAATGTTGTGAGGTTCCTTCGCCTTCATCAATGCTATGCGAACGGTTTGGATAAATCATTAAATCAAACATTTTATCGTACTTCACCAATTCGTTTATTAGGACTTCCGCATTTTTATAATGTACATTATCATCGCCTGTACCATGAATATAAAGCAGATTTCCTTTTAAGTTCTTAGCATGAGTTACTGGAGAAGTCTGAATATAAGTTGCTTCATTTTCCTCAGGCAATCCCATATAACGTTCTGTATAAATGTTATCATAAAAATGCTGGTCTGTTACTGCTGCAATCGCAATTCCCGTTTTATAAATATCTGGGTATTGAAACATTAAATTTAAAGTTACAGCTCCACCGCCACTCCAACCGTGAATTGCTACACGATCGGCATCAATAAAATCCCATTTTAGAACTTCTTTAGCCGCCATTGCCTGATCGTGCGTATTGATAATTCCGATATTTTTATAAATTGATTTTCTCCACTGTGTTCCTTTCATTGCAGGAGTTCCTCTGTTATCCATAGCAATTCCGATGTACCCTTTCGGAATTAACGCAGCGATAAATTCATTAAAATAAGGGCTGTCATTGGCAACCGTAGCCATTGGTTCTCCATAAACATAAAAGAAAACTGGATATTTTTTTGAAGCATCAAAATCTAATGGCTTTGCCATGATTCCGTCAATATCAATGCCATCAACTGTTTTCACTTTAAATTTTTCTAACGAATAATCTCTATGAGGAGCAGCAAAAACATCTGCTTCTTTTGGATAAATTTTTTGATGTCCAGACAAAGCGATCAATCTCTGATTATAATCTCTCGAAATGCTTGCATTGGTATGCTGAGCGTAAGCTGCGTCAGTAGAAAAGATATATCGGTTTGAACCTTCAAAAATAGCTGGTGTTACTCTTTTTGTCTTTTTAGAGTTCAAATTGGTTTCATACAAATAACGCTGTGTGGCATCATCTGGGCTGGCAATAAAATATATTGTTTTTGTTTTTTCGTTATAGGCTTTATAATAAGCATCAAAATTAGTTTTGGTAACCAATTCTTTTGATTTTCCATCCAAACTTATTTTATAAATATGCATCCATCCGTCGGCATCAGAACTCCATAAAAAGGATTTTTCATTATCCACAAATTGACAAGGAAAAGTATCATATAGTCCCGAAGAAATATCAAAAACATCTATCCAAGAATTTGATTCTTCTTTGTAAATAACTCTAGCCAATCCTGATTTTGCATTGCAATCATACATCGTAACTTGATTCTGGTTTCGGTTTAATTGAATCACCATAACAGACTCATTATTAATCCATTTCATCCGAACCAAATAATTATTATCTGGCTCTCCCGGAATGTTTAGCCAATTGGTTTGCAAAGAATCAATATTCACAATTCCGATTTTTACAGAAGACGGTTTTTCTCCTGCTTTTGGATATTCTACAGGAATAATTGTCGGATACAACGAATCGGTATTATTAATCATATAATGAAATTTGGTAGACGTTGCATCTACTCTCCAAAAAGCAATGCTTTTTCCATCTGGACTCCATCTAAAACCATCTCTTGCAGCCAGTTCTTCTTCATAAACCCAATCAAAAGTTCCATTGATAATTTTATCTGTTCCGTCTGTTGTTACTGGTGTAATTTTTCCAGAATTCAGATTTTCAACATAAATATTGTGTTTTGAGACATAGGCAACATTTTCATTATCGCTTGAAAATTTAGCAAACATCAATGACGACGCATCCAAGTTTTTACCTAATTGCTTTCCTTTTCCTGAAGCCAAATCAAAACACCAATAATCGCCTCTGGTATTGTCTCTCCATACTTTTTTAGAATTAGCATAAACCAAAACCTTTGTTTTTAAGTCGTTCCATACTAAATCTTCGATTTCTCCTTTAAATCCAGCTTCTGCTAATTGTTCTTTAGACAAAATCGTGTTTTGCTTATCAAGTTTATCAACATCGTAAACCGACACATTGTTATCTTTGCTTACCCAAAACGAATGAGAGTTTGGCAACCAATTTAGATTGTTGATATCAATCTTCTGTGCAAAAACAGAAGTGTATATAAACAAAAGAAACAACAAATACTTTTTCATCTTATTTTTTGTTTTTAATTAAATTTTCAATTTCGGCAATTTCTATTGGCAGTGCTTCACTCAAGTTGATGTTTCCGTCTTCTGTTATCAAATAATCATTTTCCAAACGGCAACCTATTCCTTCTTCTCTAATGTAAATTCCAGGTTCACAAGTAAGCACCATTCCCTTTTCAAAAGGTCGTGAATACAAGCCAACATCGTGAACATCCAATCCTAAATGATGCGCAGTTCCATGCATGAAATATTTCTTATAAGCAGGTTTTTCTGGATCTTGAGATTTAATTTCTTCTTCTGTAATTAACCCTAACTTCACCAATTCAGCTTCAATTAATTTAGCCATTTGAAGTTCGTAATCTTTCGATAAAACTCCCGGCTTCAATAATTTTGAACCTTCTTTCAAACAATGTAAAACCGATTCGTAAACCTCTTTTTGTCTAGCACTGAAAGTTCCATTAACCGGAATACATCTTGTGGTATCCGAATTATAGTTGGCATAACAGCTACCAAAATCCAACAGCACCATTTCATTTTCTCGGCAAATATCATCGTTAGTGTTATAATGCAATGAACAGGCATTTAACCCAGACGCTACAATAGATCTAAATGCTTGTCTCGTTCCTCCGTTTTTTACGGTTGCATATAAAAGTTCGGCTTCTAACTCATATTCTTTAATATTAGGACGAATTGCGCCTAAAACTCTTTGAAAACCTTCAACGCTAATCGCAGTTGCTTTTTTGATTAAATCAACTTCCAAATCTGATTTAATTGGACGCAATTCGCGGGTTATTTTTGCCACACGCTCATATTGATGCAATGGATATTTTTCTTTACACCATTTTATCATTCGGTCTTGTCTGGTTTCAATTTCAGCGGTTACCCTTTTGATATGCTCATTGTGTCCTAAATAAAATATATCAGATTCAAAGGCAAAAAGCTGTAAAGTCTTTTCAAATTCGTGAAGCCATTTGATATTCTGGATTCCAGAAATAGCGGTAGCCTGTTCTTTGGTTAAAAAATTACCATCCCAAATGAGCGTATGTTCGTTTGCTTCTTTGACAAAAAGTATAGCTTTGTTTTCTTCTTTAAATGCATCTGGATAAAGCACCAAAATGGTTTCGTCCTGATCTATTCCTGACAGATAAAACAAATCATTGTTTTGCGAAAAGCCCATAACATCATCAGCATTATTTGGCATTACATCATTTGAAGTCAAAATAGCCAAACTGTTTGGCTTCATTTTTTCGGTAAATCTTTTTCGGTTTTCAATAAACAAAGAAACCGGAATCTGGTTGTATCTCATATTTTATATTTGGAATCTGTCAATTGCTACAGAAGTCGATTTACCAGAAATAATTTCTGTGATAATTTTTCCTGTTGCTGGCGCTAGGCTTAATCCCATCATGGCATGACCTGTTGCTAAGGTTAAATTTACGACTTTTTTGTCTCTAGCAATAATTGGCATTCCAGATGGTGTACATGGGCGGAATCCAAACCAAGTGTCTTCTGCTTTTGGCATTTCCACTTTCATATCAGGATAAAAATCATTAATGCTGTTTATAATTCCTTGAAGTCGGTTTGCGTTTATTCTATTGTCTTTGGTGTGTGTAATTTCCATTGTTCCACCAAATCTTATATCATTTGCCATTGGAGTCACCGCTACTTTTCCTTCACATAAAATAGACGGAATACTAGGCTTTTGAGTCTTATCTTTTAAAGTAAAACTATATCCTTTTCCAGGTAAAATAGAAATGGAAATATTTAGTTTTTTAGCCAAAAACGGACTCCAAGATCCTGACGCCAAAACCACTTCATCAGCTCTAAAAAGCCCTTTATCGGTTACAATTTTTTCTATTTTATTTCCTTCTAAAACAAAATCTTTGACACTAGTTTTAGAATGAATTTCCACTTTTAAACGAGATAATTCTTCTTTGATAAAAGCCATAAATTTTTGAGGATACAAATGGGCGTCGCTTTTATAATGAACACCTCCAATTACATTGGTAGTCGTTCCTTTTTCTAAAAGTGCTACTTGAGATTTGGATAGGTAATCTACTTCTAAACCAAGACGTTCTGCTTCTTTACCTTCGTGGTGCATTTCTTCTTCTACTTTATCGCTTTTATAAAGCATCAAAAGTCCTTTTTCTTCATAAAAGAAAGAATTATTTTCTTTGGCAAAATCCTGATATAATTCTTTGCTCAATAAAGAGAGATCGCGTAAAGCAGGCATTGCTTTTTCTACGTGACGCAAATTGGCATGTTTATAAAACTGCATGCCCCATCTTAATAAATCCTTGCTTAAACGCGGTTTTACATAAAACGGACTACGGCTATCAAACATCCATTTTATTCCTTGTGCAATCATGCCAGGCTGTGCTAACGGAATAATATGTGAAGGCACAATCATACCTGCGTTTCCGTACGAACAGCCATTGTCCATATCTGACTCATCATATATGCTTACTTCGTAACCTTCTTTTGCGAGATAATAAGCTGAACATAAGCCAATAATTCCACCGCCAATAACAGCAACTTTTTTCATAAATTTTAATTCGTTAAGAGTTCTTTGAACTACTAATTATATTTTAAATCTGTGGAATGAAATTATATGTTCCATTAAGAATTAAAATTGTAAAAGATGGTTTTAGCTTCAACAACAACCACGTTAATTTGGCTAAAGCCATCCTATTTACAATTTCTAAAATCCCCTAGTTAAAACTAGGGGTTATTCAAAAAAACAATAATTTAATTTGACCAACAGCTTAATTATATTGTAAATTGATTTTTTAAATAACCTGAAATCCAAATGCATAAGGATCGTCACTTTCATCAATTATAATAGTATTATATCCGTACACTTTTGCCCAGCCTTGAATGCTTGGAACAATAGCTGGAATATCTCCAATAGCAGTTTCTTCTACCACTTTTCCAATAAACTTACTTCCAATATAACTTTCGTGAATAAACTCTTCTCCTTTTTTCAATTTTCCTTTAGCGTGCAATTGTGCCATTCTTGCTGATGTTCCAGTTCCGCATGGCGAACGGTCAATTGCTTTATCACCATAAAAAACAGCATTTCTTCCTGATGAAGTCTCATCTATAGGCGATCCCGTCCATAACATATGTGATACATCTCTAATGGTATCATTTTCTGGATGGATGAAATAATCTGGATATTTTTCATTAATCTTTTTACGTACTTCCTGACTATACTGAACAATTTTGCTTGCTGTAAAATCTTGAACACCAGAAAAATTCTTTTGCGGATCGACAATGGCGTAGTAATTTCCTCCGTAAGCTACATCAAAAACAATTTCACCCAACTCAGGACAATCAATGGTAAGTCCTTCTGCAGCCAGATAAGATTTAACGTTGGTCAGACGTACCCAATCTACTTTTTTGCCAGTCTGCTGATATTCGATATGCACTAAACCTGCAGGCGCTTCCATTTTGATAATTCCAGGAACTTTTGGAGTTACCAAACCTTCTTCGACAGCAATTGTAATAGTTCCAATTGTTCCGTGTCCACACATTGGCAGACAGCCTGAAGTTTCTATAAAAAGAATTCCAAAATCATTATCAGGATTAGTTGGCGGATACAAAATGCTGCCGCTCATCATATCGTGTCCTCTTGGTTCAAACATTAATCCTTTACGAATCCAGTCATATTCTTTTAAGAAATGCTGTCGTTTTTCGCTCATCGAATCGCCTTGCAAATTAGGTCCTCCACCTGCAACAACCCTAACTGGATTTCCGCATGTATGAGCATCTACGCAAAAAAAAGTTTTCTTTATCATTTTATATTTGAGATAGTGTTAGTTTATTATTTACGGTACGAACAATTTGCAGCGGGTTTTCATTTTGCAATTCTGCTGGCAGTAAATGATCTGGCCAATTCTGAAAACTAATCGGGCGTACCCATCTGTAAACCGCATGTATGCCTACCGCTGTATATCGTGAATCTGACGATGCGGGATAAGGTCCGCCATGAAGCATTGAAGCGCAAACTTCTACTCCTGTTGGCACGCCGTTATAGATCAAGCGTCCCACACGATTCTGTAAAGCAGCAATTACTCCTTTATGAGTTTCAATTTCATTTTCCTCACTGATAATTGTTCCTGTAAGCTGTCCTTCCAGCTTAGAAATCACTTCTATTAATTCGGCTTCATTTTCGCATTCAATTAAAATTGAAAAAGAACCAAAAACCTCATTGTGCAATACTTTATTTTTTAAAAACTCTTTCCCATCAACCTTTAGCACAGTTGAAGCTCCATGATTTGGAGTAGTTTCTCCCTTAAATTGAGCTATTTTTGAAACTCCGTTCTGCTCTTCTATTTTTGAAATTCCATTATTAAAATCAGCGTAAATGGAAGGATGAAGCATACAGCCTGGCTGAATTTTTTCGATTGCCTCATTAAGATTTTCAGCAAAGTCATTCAGTTCTTCTCCCTTTATAGCTAATAATAATCCAGGATTCGTACAAAATTGCCCTGCGCCTAAAGTGATCGAACCTGCATAAGCTGACGCCCATTTTTGGCTGTTTTTTTTCAAAGCATTAGGCAGCAGAACAACAGGATTAATACTTCCCATTTCGGCAAATACCGGAATTGGTTCTGGACGCTGTGCCGCTAAATCGCACAAAGCTCGTCCGCCTTTAATACTTCCTGTAAAACCTACTCCTTTTACCAATGGATGTTTAACCAAACTTGTGCCTAGCGTTCTTCCGTCTCCTATAAGGTTAGAAAAAACACCTTCTGGCATGTTAGTTTTCTCAGCCGCTTTTATAATTGCCGAAGCAACCATTTCGCCTGTTCCGATATGCATAGAATGGCTTTTTACAATAACTGGACAACCCGCAGCCAAAGCTGAAGCTGTATCTCCTCCGCTTGTAGAGAATGCAAAAGGAAAATTACTTGATCCAAAAACCACAATTGGCCCTAAAGGTGTTAACATTTTGCGTAAGTCTTCTTTTGCGGCAGGCTGTCTGTCAATTATTGCAGTATCTATTGTCGCTTGTACCCAGCTTCCTTCTGTAAGCATATCGGCAAAAGCTTTCAACTGGCCGATTGTTCTTCCGCGTTCTCCTTCTGCTCTTCCTCTCGGGTAACCCGATTCGGTGCAGTATTGAACTAAAAGATCATCTCCCAATGCTAAAATTTCATCGGCAATGGCATTTAAAAATTTAGCTTTTTGGATACCAGAATAGTTTTTATAACTCGCAAACGCTTGATTGGCCAAAGTAACTGCCTCTTCAATTTCATCTTGAGTCGCCTCTGTAAAAACCCATGGATTTTCTGTATTCAATATTGGATTAAATGTTTTTAGTGATTTTGTACCGCCTGCTTTTAGCTGGCTTCCGATATAATTTTTTCCTGTAATCATGATTTTTGTCTTATGAATGAGTGAAGTGCAGTTTTCAGTCGCAGTTTTCAGTCGCAGTCGCAGTAAACACAGTAACCGAAAACCCTGACCGTAAATGGAAACTGGAAACTGAGACTGCGACTGAAAACTAAAAGCCACAGCCAATCATGCGAATATGCTGTTATAAATTTTTATAGTCTGGCAAAGTTGGTCTAGTGCGTAATCCTTCAGCGATAATAGCTAGAACTTTTTCTCTTTCTGCTCCTTGCAATGGCAATCTTGGCGCACGAACATGTTCTGAACCAATTCCTGTTGCAACTTCTGCTAATTTAATATTCTGAACCAGAAATGCATTAATATCCAATTCTAATAGAGGCAAGAACCATCTGTAGATTTTCAAAGCCTCATCAAATCTTCCTGCTTTTGCTAATTTGTAAATTGCCACTGTTTCTTCAGGAAAAGCACAAACTAATCCAGAAACCCAACCATCAGAACCCATAAATAGACTTTCTAATGCTAATGTGTCAACTCCCGATAATATTTTTAAACGATCTCCAAAACGGTTGATCATTCTTGTAACGTTAGAAATATCTCTAGTTGATTCTTTTACTGCTTGAATGTTATCATATTTCAATAATTCCTCAAACATATCTAAAGTAACTTCAATTTTATAGTCAACTGGATTGTTGTAAACCATAATAGGAAGCGACGTATTTTTTGCCACTTCACTATAAAAAGTAACCGTTTCAAAATCAGACGCTTTGTAGCGCATTGGAGGAAGCATCATTAATCCTTTTGCTCCATCTTGTTCAGCTTTATTGGCAGCTAAAATGGCATTTTTTGTAGATTGCTCTGCAATGTTCATAATTACAGGCACTTTATTTTCTGTTAGCGAAACGGTATGTTTTACTAATTCTCTTTTCTCTTCTTCTAAAAGTGTGCTGGCTTCTCCTAAAGTTCCTCCCAAAATAATTCCCGATACTCCAGCATCTAATTGTGCTTTCATATTGACTTCGAACATGTTGAAGTCTAATTTATCATCTGCAGTAAATTTTGTGGTTACCGCCGGCATCACGCCATTCCATTGAATACTCATAATTTTAATTTTTTATTTAAAGCCAAAATTATCTAGAAACCGCAGAGCGCACCCTTTAAAAATTACCACAAAATGATACTATATTACCCTATATAGAAACAAAACTTAAAAAACAGAACATTATAGCATCATTTTTTTGATTAAATGCAATATATTTGATTGTAACTAACTAACCACTATATGAAAGTTTTTCCATTTAAAATTCCAAAATCTGGAGAAGATCCCCTTATATATCAAGAAGATATCGAAGTATCGTTTTATGATAAACTACACCAACACGAAGAAATTCAAATTAGTTTTATAGAAAAAGGAGAAGGTGCCGTTTTTGCCGGCGATACTATTTCGCAATATCGGGAAGGCGACATTCTAGTAATTGGAAGCAACTTACCTCATGTTTTTAGAAGCGACGTTCAGGAAAATGTAATTTCTGTAATGCGCACTTTGTTTTTTACCTTCAATTCGTTCGGAAGAGATTTTTTTGAACTCTCTACTTTTAGAAATATTCAACCAATCTTAGAAAGCAGCAAAAACGGATTCATTATTCATAACGCACCGAAGAAAGTTGTCAAGTATTTTAAAAAGCTGAAGAAAGCTGACAGTTATACTCGGTTTATATTATTTCTAGATATTCTGAAATGGCTGTCAACATCTGAATATACTCCGCTTTCTAATTATTTATATCAAAAGAAAATAACAGATAATGAGGGCAAAAGAATGCAGATTGTGTTTGAATATGTCATGACCAATTTTCATAAAAATATCACGCTTGATGAAATTGCTTCGATCGCCAGTATGACCAAAAATGCTTTCTGCCGGTATTTCAAAGTCCGGACCAACAAGTCTTTTTTTCAATTTCTAATTGAAGTGCGTATTGAGAGAGCTGCAAAATTATTATCTAATAATGAAGAACTCTCTGTTTTGGAAATTGCCGAATTGTGCGGTTTTAATAATATTTCCAATTTTAATAGAAAATTTAAGGAATTAAAACAGCTTTCGCCTTTACAATATAGGAAACTGAATTTGTAGATTTTGCACTTTAACGCTCCCGATAGCTATCGGGGTTTAAATGATTAAAACAGACGCAAAAAAATCTCAAAATCTGCTAAATCTGCGAGAGAAAAATGCTCGCAAAGTCGCTAAACCGCAAAGTTTTTTTTAGCCACAGGTTATTAAGATTAAAAGGATTATAAATCTGTTAAGAAAAATCTAGACGCAAAAATATTTCACGCAGATCTAGCAGATTGAGCAGATTAAATTAGATTTTCATAAAATGAAACCAAAATAAATCAGCTGTTTACTCTCATTGTTAAACGGGATCATACAGCTGATTTATTTCATAAAAATCTATTTATTTCGAAACTGCTGTTATTTCAAGCACAACACTTGATTCAACTTTCGAAGAGGAAACTCTCAAACCTACATTCATTAAGTAATTTCCTGTAAAAGATTCTCCAGATTCTTGCAGCGTTTTCTTTACTTCTGGCATTAAATTGATTTCTTCAACTTTATAGGTTTTATTGGCATCTAAACCTTGAAAACGCACCAAATTATATTGCGGATCATAAAGCGGATGAAGCGTATACGAAAATAAAACAGCTTTGTCTTTTGATTCGTCAACGTACATTAATACCGCGCGGCTGTCTTCATAAGGAGAAACTATTCTGTACATATCACCATGCCATATTACAGAACTTAGTCTTTTGTAATTTGCAACTGCATCCTGAGTATATTTTAATTCTTTTTCTTTCAGTTCGTTTACATTAATGTCAAAACCTAATTTTCCCATCATGGCAACATCTGTTTTGAATTTAATAGACTGATTTCCCCATGAAGTTACGTGATTACAAATCGAAAAAGCCGGAAAGAACTGCGAATAACCCCACTGAATAAATACTCTATTATAAGGATCTGTATTATCACTTGCCCAAAACTCTGTGAAATATTTTAGGAAAGCATAATCAGTTCTTCCTCCACCTCCCGCGCAAAGCATCATTGGCAAATGCGGATATTTAGTTTTTATTCGTTCCAAGACTTTGTACAAGCCTCTCGTGTATTCAATAAATAAATGTGACTGCTGATTTTTTAAATAGATAGAATATGCATTAGTCATCATTCGGTTACAGTCCCATTTAAAGAATGCCACTCCTCCATTGGTCTGCATGATGTCGTCTACTGTTTTAAACACAAAATCCTGCACTTTAGGATTCGATAAATCCAAAACCAATTGTGTTCTGTAATAACTTTCTTCTCTATTTGGCAGTTTTAAAATCCAATCAGGATGTTTTTCATACAACTCACTTTTCGGATTCACCATTTCGGGTTCAATCCAAATTCCGAATTTAACTCCTGTTTTTTCTGCCTGCTGCATCAGAAAACCTAAACCATTTGGCAATTTTGTTTTGGTTGCCTGCCAATCTCCTAATCCAGATTTATCTCCGCTTCTCGGATATTTATTTCCAAACCAACCGTCGTCTAATAAAAACATATCGACACCCAATGTTTTAGAATCTTCAAACATTTCGGTTAATTTCTTTTCGTCGAAATTAAAAAAAGTAGTTTCCCAATTGTTCAATAAAGTCAAGCGAGATTTGTCTCCATCTTTTACGCCATAATTTTTTGCCCACGAATGTAAATTTCTGCTAGCCTGTCCTTTTCCTTTATTTGAAAAAGTATAAATAAAAGAAGGAGTTGTAAATACTTCTCCAGGCTGAAGGTTATATTCTGAAGCAAACGGATTAATTCCAGAACTGATTCTAAGAGAGTTTTTATTGTCCAGTTCAAAAGTAAACTTAAAATTTCCAGACCATGCAATGGTTCCAGCAACAAGCTCTCCAGTATTTTCTTTAGCTTTTTCATTTAAACTTAAAAAGAAAACTGGCGTTTGATACATATTGGTTCTTACACCCAACTTCGAATCGATTACTTTAGCACCGCTCGTTAATTCGCTTTCCTGCATTCTTACTTCTTTTGCCCAATCTCCATGAAACTGAGTCAGCCAATATTTATCTGCATCAAAGTGTAGCATAGACGAAGCGTAGTTGTACAGCGTTACAGGTTTCTTTTCGCGGTGCACAATTTCTGTCCACTGTTCAATAACATTTTCCTTATAAAAAGCTTTATAATGCAATGTCACTTCGACAGGGTAAACTGGATCTTTCATTTTTATACTAGTTTCAGTCGTATTGCTATCTAATTTTTTTGTTTGATGATTAACATAAACCAGTTCTAAAGCAGGATTTCCATCATTATGCGTTATTCGAATAGCCGATTCAAACAAATTATCGGTTCCGTAAGTTGGATACGCCTGATGTCTTAGATTTAGCAACGGATTTCCATCGTTGATAACAAATGTTCTTTCGGTTTCTTTTGAAAGCGCATTATATGCCGAAGCTTCGAGTTTTGTCCCTAAATACGATTGGTAAAGCAAACCGTTTTTTGCCACCTTTAGAATTAATGCTGTATTCTGGGTTTCAATGGCAATGGGATCATTTTGTGCATTAGTCTTCCAAAACAAAATGGTTAAGACTAATATGAGAAGTGCTTTTTTCATAAAAGTTTGATTAATAATAAATAATGTTTTTTGGGGAGATTTTAAAAGATCACAATACAATCAATTGTAATTCATCTTAAAACTCCGAACATCACATTTATCAATTAAACCACGAGAGAAATTTCATTTAATTATACCCATAAATAAAAGGTTCTATTTGGTATAATTCATAAGAAAAAGTTTTTTTGAGCTCTAATAAACCTTTTATATCAATGTAAAAATGAATTCCAAAAATAGCAAAATATAATTAAATCCATATTTCTGCCTTTAGATTTTCCTTTTTTGGAAAAGTAATCCAAAATAGGCTTTTGATAAAACTTTTAGGCTTTTTTACCGATTCTGATATTTTATTACCTAAAAATCGCTCTGAATCGTAAAACACGAATAAACATAAACAAGTTTACTCTTACATATCAGCTTAAAAACGCTGACTGGTATGGTCAACAAAAGAAAAACGAGTAAAAAATCAAAAATTAGATTGCAAAAAAAATTCTGATACTATATTATCCACTTTTAAAAATCAAAATAATCACTTTTTGACTTCTCAAAATCTCCATTGTTTTTTCCAAAAATTGATTTTAAGAATCAAACAGAACAATAAGCTTTTAATAACAATAAAAACTCACATCTATTAGTCTAATTGACTTTAACTTACACTTTATGCATATATTATCCACTTTAATTTTTAAATTATCTTAAATAAGGCATGTTTTTTACGCATATCTCAAAAAACTGGTAGGTACTGGTATGTGCTGGTTTAGAAACATTTATACTTTTGGTTTTCACATTTATCTCTTTTTCATAAACAATCTGCACGAGCTCAAGGCATTCTGTTTCTCCAAAATGAAAAAGATGAAAACGGACCACGAGAATAAATTACTAACTAACAAAAACCACTAAAACATGACCAAACAAAAACCGACAAAAGAGTGGCTTTCTTCTGAGACATGGAAGATTACCAAACTAACATCTGGAGCCTTATTAGCACTCACTCTACAGAGTTCTTTTGCTGCTGAGTTAACAGAAACCAAATTCTCCACTAAACTGGGCAGTAATCTAACTTTGGCAAAAGATGGCAAAGCTTCAGTGTTTGTAGAAAAACTAGTAAAAGGAAAAGTAACAGGCCCGCAAGGAGAACCGCTTCCTGGTGTAAACATTCTTGTAAAAGGAACAAAAATAACGGCAACAACAGACTTTGACGGTAATTTTACTATTGAAGTTCCAGACTCCAACAGTATTCTTGTTTTTTCTTACACCGGATTTTTAACAAAAGAAGTCCGCGCTGACGACGCTGTAAGCATTCAGCTTGAAGAACAGAATCAGACTTTAAATGAAGTGGTTGTCGTTGGATACGGAACTCAGAAAAAAGCTTCTACAACGGGAGCAATTGCTTCGATTAAAGGAGGTGTTTTGACTCAAAATGCATCTGCAAACGTATCAAACGGAATCGCCGGACGTATGTCTGGAGTAATTGCCAATAACCGTTCTGGAAGACCTGGTGATGACAGTTCTAGCCTTTTAATTAGAGGTTTTAACTCATTTGGCGGAGGAACGAGTCCGCTTGTAGTTGTCGACGGTATTCCTGATCGTGATTTAAACAGAATAAACCCAGATGATATCGAATCTGTAACGGTTTTGAAAGATGCATCGGCAGCTATTTATGGAGTTCGTTCTGCAAATGGAGTAATTTTAGTAACGACTAAAAGAGGAAAAGTAGGTGCTCCAACGATTAAAGTTGACGGATCGTATGGTATTCAGCAGTTAACCAGAATGAGCGAAAGAGTTAATTCTTGGGAATACATGACGTATTACAACGAATTGAATGCTCATAAAGGCACAACGCTTCCTTACACTCAGGCAGAAATTGACAAGTACAAAGCTGGAAACGATCCTAATTATACCAGTACAGATTGGTTAAAACAAGTTTACAGAAAAGATGCTCCGCAAGCCAACCTTTCTCTATCTGTAAATGGTGGGAACGAGCAGGTTAAATATTTCTTTTCTGGACAATATTTAAACCAAGAAAGTAATCTTAGATATAGCGACGAGCGATACAGACAGTTCAATTTAAGATCTAATATTGATGTTAATATTACTTCAAACTTTAAAGTAAACTTAGATATCGCTACTCGTAAAGAAGACAGAAACTTTCCTGCGGTAAGCATTGGAAGCATTATGCACGAGACAGTTAGTATGTATCCTTTTATTCCTGCATACTGGAAAAATGGACTTCCGTCGTCTGGTATCACAAATGGTAGAAACCCAATTTTAATGTCTTCGTCAGCAGCAGGTTATGATCACGTGGTAAACTTAATTGTAAATCCTAAAATTGGATTTGAGCTGAAATTGCCAAAAATAACTGAAGGACTATCTCTTAGCGGATACGCTGCATTTGACTATAATGTGCGTAGTGAAAAGAGATTTACAAAACCATGGGATGCTTATTCGTATGACAAAACAAATGATAGTTACAATAACGTAAAAAACAGCACCAGTATAACTAGTGTTATGCAGGATGAGCGAATTGCAAATCAAAATACATATTTCGCAAAATTAGCTTACGATCGTAAGTTCAATAAACACTCTGTTAATGCTTTTGTAGGTTACGAGCAGACTACAATGGACAAAACCCAAACGTATGCTTACAGAAGAGATTTGTTAAGCGATCAATTGGATCAGATTTTTACTGGAAGCACTAAAGGGCAAAACGCTACTGGCGGCGCCTATCAGGACGGACGTGAAAGTTTCCTTGGAAGAGTGGCTTACAATTTTGATGATAAATATTTTGCCGAAGTTTCTGCACGTTATAACGGATCATTCAATTTCCCTTCGTCAACGCGTTGGGGTATGTTCCCGGCTATAAGCGCAGGCTGGAAAATCTCTGAAGAGCCTTTCTTCAAAAACAATATAAAAGGATTTGATTTACTAAAAATTAGAGCTTCTTGGGGAAGAATGGGTAATGACGATTTGAGAGAAACTATTAATGGTGTAGAATATCTTAACCAATATCTTTTCTTGACAAGATATCAGTTAACAACAGATCAGCAGCTTTACAGCTACTTTGGATCAGATTATACATTAAACAACAGTATTTATCTTTCTTCCACTCCAAACCCAAATATCACTTGGGAAATTCAAGATTCTAAAAACATCGGTTTTGATTTCGGATTCTTTGGAAATAAATTAACAGCGACTTTTGACTACTTCAGTAATAAAAGATCTGACATTCTTGCAGCTAGAAATGCTTCTGTGCCATTATACACAGGATTATCTCTTCCTAAAGAAAATATTGGAAAAACGGTAAACAGAGGTACTGATTGGTCTATTAACTACGCCGACAATATCAATAGTTTTAAATATAGTGTTGGTTTCAATTTTACTTATGCACAGAGTGAAGTATTATTCCGCGATGAAGCGGCAAATATTCCAGCTTGGCAAAAATCAACTGGAAGAGCTATTGATTCTTGGATGGTATATCAAACCAACGGAATTTACCGTACTCAAGCAGAAGTTGACAATTCTCCTCACTTTGAAGGAGCAAAACCGGGTGATCTTTGGGTAAAAGATATTGATGGTGACGGAAGCATCACTTCTAATGATAAAGTGAGAATTCCTGAATCGGCAACGCCAAAAATTGCTTATGGTATTCCAATCAGAGCTGAATACAAAGGTTTTTCTGTAGATATGCTTTGGACAGGACAGGCAAAAGCGAGACAAATGATTCTTCCGCAAGCTCAAGGCGCTATCGTGGCACCACCAAGATGGTTATACGAAGACCGATATACTGCTGATAATCCAAATTCTAAATACCCTGTTGCCTTCAATGATTCTGATCCAAGAAACAATATTCCAGCTGACTTCTGGTTAAGAGACGCTTCATTCTTCAGATTAAAATCTTTGGAGATTTCCTATACATTACCAGAAAAAGTCTTGTCTAGATTCGGAATATTAAATACGAGATTTTATGCGGGAGGAACCAATTTGTTTTCTATCGACCACATGAAACAGTACAATTTAGATCCTGAGACCAATAATACGACAGGAGTAAATTATCCGCAAACCCGTATTTACAGAATCGGTGTAAGTATTGAATTATAACAAGGTAAAAAGATCAAGACATGAAAAATTATAAAATCAATAAACTAATAAATATAAAAAAGAAGGCTCTTATTGCAGCTGCTCTTTTTATCGCAGTTACCACTGTAACATCTTGTAGTGAAGACCCGTTAGATAAAGCGCCTTTGGATTCTTATACAGATGAAAATGTGTGGAATGACTTAAAACTTACCGAAGCTTTTGCTAATAATCTCTATACCGTTTTACCAAGTACGCAGCACAACTGGAACGACAGAACCAACCGCAGCTGGATTTTATCTACTGCTTGTGATGAAGCATTCAATAATTTTAACGATTATGATGTGTGGAATTTAAATTCTGGAGCTCTTACACCAGACAACGCGGGAGATTTCAACACTTGGAAACCTACTTATGCTACCATTCAAAACTGCAACATCTTTTTGTCCCGAATTGATAACGTGCCAGGAGACGAAGCTTGGAGAAATAGATTAAAAGGTGAAGTGCTTTTCTTAAGAGCTTATGCATATTTCAAATTAATTAGTGATTACGGAGGAGTTCCTCTTGTTACTACGCCTTTCGACTTAAACAGTAATTTTAAAGTAGATCGCAGCACTTATGACCAATGTGTCGATTTTATTGTTACAGAATTAGACAAAGCTGCTGAATTGCTTCCTTTAACTGCTAAAGATTTAGGAAGAGTAACAAAGGGCGCAGCTTTAGCTATAAAATCAAGAACATTACTTTATGCAGCAAGTCCGCAATGGAATCCTTCTAATGATTTAACAAAATGGAAAAAAGCGTCAGACGCTGCAAAAGCAGTTATGGATTTAAACATGTATTCTCTTTACGATAAAAAGTACGAAGATCTATTTACGACAAACAATTCAGAAATTATCTTCTGCCGTTTATCTAGTAAAGATCCTCAATGGAGTGCTTTTAATGGCGTAGAAATGTTTAATTCGCCAAGCGGTTTTCACGGATGGGCCAATTTTGCTCCAAGTCAAAGCCATATTGACGCTTATGGAACAGCTGACGGAAAAGACATTACAGATCCAACATCTGGTTATGATCCTCAAAAACCTTATGTAAACAGAGATCCTCGTTTTTACAAAAACATCGTTTATGACGGACGTGCTTACGGAAAACCTGAATTCTTTCAAGATCGTTACGATGCAGGAAGTTCAAATAAAGCCGAATTTTACGAAGGCGGTTTAGATTCTCCACAAGGTTGGGATACTTGGAACGCAAGTAAAACACGTTACACTTTCCGTAAATATTGCGATACAACGTACAATTACAATAATGAAACACAAACTAATAAAGCTTGGATTATATCTCGTTTAGGAGAAATTTATCTAAACTATGCCGAAGCGCAATTTAAATTAGGAAACGAAGGAACAGCCATTCAATATCTTAACTTGATCAGACAGCGTGCAGGAATTACAAATCCGTTACTAGGTTTGACTGGAACAGCTTTAGAGAATAAAATTCGTAACGAAAGACAAGTGGAATTATGTCTTGAAGGATTCCGTTACTATGACGTTCGCCGTTGGAAAATAGCCGAAGAAACTGAAAATAAACCTTTAATGGGAGTAATTATTACCAAAAATAGTGACGGATCTAAAACCTATACCTACGCTAAAGTCCAGGAAAGGATTTTCAAACCGCAGCATTATTTGCTCCCAATTCCGAGAGATGAAATTAACAGAACAGGTTTACCCCAAAACCCTGGTTATAATTAAAAACTATAACCGATTAAGCAAACCCATCTAGAGGGATGGGTTTGCTTTTAAAATGTCTCTAGAAATCAATCCAAATTGAAAATAGCGTTATGAAAAATCATTTTATGGTTTGTGTGGCAAATTGCTGTTTCTTTCTGAATTCATTCAGTCAGGAAACAATTACTTTCAAGTCTACAGAACCTGCACTCCAGCTGGCATTTGAACGTGCAAAAAGCATGGCTCTGAGCTATAAAGGAGATTCGAACGATCCTGTTGGACCATGGTATGAAGCGGCTCTGCCTTCCCGATCTGCATTTTGCATGCGCGATGTCTCTCATCAAAGCATTGGCGCAGAAATCCTTGGATTGAGTAAGGAAAACAAAAACATGCTTTCACTTTTTGCGAAAAATATTTCAGAAAGTAAAGACTGGTGTTCGTATTGGGAAATCAATAAATACGGGAAACCAGCTCCTGAAGATTACAGAAATGATAAAGAATTCTGGTATAATCTGAATAGCAATTTTGATGTCATATTTGCTTGTTGGAGATTGTACTTATGGACAGGCGATGAAGATTATATCAAAAATCCTGAGTTTGAAAATTTCTTCGAAAAATCATCAACAGCTTATATTGAGCGCTGGATTTTAGAAGCCGATTCGCTATTAACCAGACCAGAATTTGTAAACACTCCTGTTTCATTTAACGTCAAAGATGATTTTCATAAATGCCGTGGACTAGCTTCTTATTCCGAAGGCATTCCGGGTTTAAAAATGGGGGTCGATTTGGTTGCAGCCATTTACAAAGGATTACTTACCTATTCTTCTATTTTAAAAGAAAAAGGACAATTTGAAAAAGCTGCTTTTTTCGAAAAAAAGGCGATTAGATATCAAGAACAGATCGAACAAATCTGGTGGGATCAAAATGCATCGGCTTACAATGTAATTTATGCCGCTGATGGTAAATTTAGCAAAGATGCGGGCGAACTATTTTTATTATGGTTCGATGTTTTGGCAGATACAGACAGAACTGAAAAGACAATTAAACACATTCTTTCAGAAAAAAGCAATGTAGAAAATGCTTCTTATCTTCCGTTCCTTTTATACAAATATGGTTACGAAGACAAAGCATACGAATACATTTTACATTTAACCGATCCTGAAACCAAAAGAAGAGAATATCCTGAAGTTTCATACGGCGTAATTGAAGGCATCATACATGGCTGTATGGGCATAGAGCCAGATGCATCGAAAAAAACAATAACAACAATACATCGAGGAAAAAAAGACAGCATTTCTGAGGTCGACAATTTACCCGTGTTACAGACAACATTAGCTGTAAAACACGAAAAACAAACCACTACAACACTACACAACAAAGGCGAAAAATTTATAGAATGGAAAGCAATGTTCCCTGGGAATTATACTTCTATCTTTATAAATAATAAAAAAGCTGCCGTAATTCATGAAAAGGACAACAAGGGAAATCCCTACACTGCTATTACAATTCGTGTGAATCCTGGACAGAAAATAACGGCGGCCTGTCGCTAAAACAACTCGTCCAATGTACTACTCATACAATGGATACAATTTAAAATCAAACGCTATGAAGATATCTTCTAGAAAAAAACTTAAATCCTTTTTATTGGTTCTTATTGCTTTATGCTTTATAGCAAATACAGCATTTTCACAAGAAGATCAACGTTGGCAAATTAATACCGACGGTTCTATTTCTTGGCAAATAAACAATAGCATTCCGCATGATGATCATATCGAAATGAGTGGTAAAAGAATCTCGTGCGTTCTGAGATATGGCGTTTCGGCAGATGGTTCATTTCATGCAACCCGCAGCTTGGTTTGGCCAATGCTGAGAACCATTCCTAATAATACGCATGCGAGTTTAACGCGTCAGTTTGCACAAGATGCTTTTGATCTTGTTACTGTAAATTACAAACCGATTGCAGCAGAAAAAACGGTTTCATTGACTCTTAATGGAACCTTATTCGTCAAAAGCAAAACAGATAAACTTGAACTTACCAGACAATTTTTTACTTCTACGTCTTTGGCGGTTTATAACGAAATTTACACCATTAAAAACAGCTCAGAAAAAAACTGCATAGTAGAAATTCCAAAATCAAATGCAGTTTATACTACAGATCCAGCAAAAGGAACTGAAGGCAGTTACACTATTCATGCAGATCTTATTAATAATGGAAATTTTAATCTGAAACCAAATGAATCGGTTAGCTTTTCTGTTGTTTATTCAGGCGTAAAAGCAAACGAAACCGTTACTGCAGTAAACGCTGAAGAAGAAAAAAGCAAACGTTTAGAATTGATTAGCGAAATATGGAGCAAATTGATTTTGGAAACGCCAGATCAGGTTTTGAATACCGAATTTGCTTTCGCGAAAATCAGAGCGGCTGAAAGTATTTTTGAAACCAAAGGCGGTCCAATGCACGGTCCAGGCGGAGAATCGTATTATGCTGCCATTTGGGCAAACGATCAAGCGGAATATATTGGTCCATTCTTCCCGTATTTAGGATATGACTATGGAAACAAGGCTTCATTAAATGCCTATCTTCAGTTTGCCAAATTCATGAATAAAGATTACAAACCTATTCCGAGTTCGATTGTGGCAGAAGGAACAGATATTTGGGCTGGCGCAGGAGATCGCGGAGATGGCGCTATGATTGCTTACGGAGCTGCTCGTTACGCACTTTCTAGAGGGAATGCAGATGAAGCAAAACAATTATGGACATTAATTGAATGGTGCTTAGAATATTGTCGCAGAAAAATAAATTCAGATGGCGTTGTTGCTTCAGATTCTGATGAATTGGAGGGGCGTCTTCCTGCAGGAAAAGCCAATCTTAATACTTCTTCTTTGTATTATGATGCTTTAAATTCTGCCGTTTATCTAGGCAAGGTTTTAGGGAAAAACGAAACGCAGCTAAAAGCATATAAAGCCGAAGCTGAAAAATTAAGAACCGCTATAGAAAAGTATTTTGGAGCTAAAGTTGAAGGTTTTGAAACGTACAAATATTACAAAGAAAATGATGTTTTAAGAGCTTGGATCTGTACTCCGCTTACAATGGGAATTTATGATAGAAAAGACGGAACTATAGATGCCTTATTTTCTTCTAGATTATGGACTAAAGATGGTTTGGCAAGTGTTGCCGGAGATAAAATATTCTGGGATCGTTCTACTTTGTATGCTTTAAGAGGCGTTCTAGCTGCTGGCGAAACAGACAAAGCGCTAGATTTCTTGCATTATTATTCTAACCGACGTTTATTGGGAGATCACGTGCCATATCCTGTAGAAGCATATCCAGAAGGCGATCAGCGTCACCTTTCGGCTGAAAGCGGTTTGTATTGCCGAATTTTTACAGAAGGATTATTTGGTATTCGTCCGACAGGTTTGCACAGTTTCGATTTTACGCCAAGACTTCCTAAATCTTGGTCTACTATGAAACTAAAGCATATTCATGCATTTGAACGTGATTTTGATATTACCGTTGAAAGAGCTGGCAAAAATCTAAAGTTAAAAATAACTGACGGAAAAAAACTAGCGATCAATAAGGTTATTAAAGATGGTAATACCATAAATATTAAGTTATAATTTTTTTTTTGGAATTATTGTTTTTGAAGCAAACCTCCGAAATGTATCTTGGAGGTTTGTTTTTATTCGAGTAGTTTTTTCACGCAGATTTAAACCAATAGAATCTGCTAAATCTGCGAGAGAAAAAAAATATAAATAAAACTGCCTCCCGCAGATCTTGCAGATTTAGCAGATTATTTTATAATACAGTATATCTGTAGAGACGCACCGCAGTGCATCTACGCCCAATATATCAAGGAGATTTGTTTTTTATATCAATAGATTTATATACAGATTTAAACAAAAAAATCTGCTAAATCTGCTAAATCTGCGAGAGAGAAAAATATAAATAAAAATGCCTCACGCAGATCTTGCAGATTTAGCAGATTATTTTATAAATACAGTATATCTGTAGAGACGCACCGCAGTGAGTCTACGCTCAGTATATGTGCAACAGGAAAATCTTTGAGGACAAACGTACGCGAGACGCACTGCAGTGCGCCTCTACAGAATATTAGAACGATAATAAATCTATCTCTATTTCAAAGCCTTAAACAATATTTCTACCGGATGCAATGCTTTTCGCCCCGTTCCATCAGTAATTTGATGTCTACAGCTCGTTCCTGATGCAGAAATTAAAGTAGCTGTTTCTTCTTTTCTAATTGTCGGAAACAAAACCAGTTCTCCAATTTTCATCGAAATATCATAATGCTCTTTTTCGTAACCAAAAGAACCTGCCATACCGCAACAGCCGCTTGGAATATTCAAGACTGTATAATTCTTAGGAAGAGAAAGTATCTTTTTAAGTGGCACTAAGGAAGATAAACTTTTTTGAAAACAATGCCCATGCATGCGAACTCTTTCTGTCTGTTCTGTAAAACTATCCGATGTAATACGTCCAGTTTCTAATTCTTGAGCTAGAAATTCTTCTATCAAGAAAGTTCTTTTCGCGGCTGTTTTCGCTTTTGCCTTCAAATCTCCACGACATAAATCAGGATATTCGTCACGAAAAGTTAATATAGCCGAAGGTTCAATTCCAATCAAAATACCATCACTTGGAATCGCTTTTTCAAAATCTATAATATTTTGTTCTGCAATTTCACGTGCTTCTTTTAGCATTCCTTTTGAGAGATATGTTCTTCCGCTTATACCAATCTCTGGAACTAAAACCTTGTATCCTAATCTATTGAAAAGCTTGACAGCGGTCTGCCCTATTTCGACATCATAATAGTTGAGAAATTCATCATTATACAAATAGACATTTCCATTTCTAAAATCACCTATTTGGTTATAACTTTTTATCCATTTTCCAAAAGTAGTTTTATGCATCAAAGGCAATTGCCTTTCTACAGCAAAACCAGTACTTTTTTTCATCCAATATCCGAGAATTCCTTTGGTTGACAAATTATAAAGCCACGGAACCGAGGCAAACAATTGATTTATTTTCGGTGTATTTCCAATCAGTTTAGATCTGAATTTTACACCGTTTTTATCATGATATTGCTGTAAAGTTTCAGCTTTCAATTTTGCCATATCTACGTTTGAAGGACATTCCGACTTACAGCCTTTACAGCTTAAGCATAAATCTAAAACCTCGAGCAAGTTCTCATCATCAAACCTATTCGCTTTAACTGAGTTAGTAATGGTTTCTCTCAACATATTGGCACGCGCTCTTGTAGTATGTTTTTCGTCTCGGGTAGCCATATAACTTGGGCACATTGTGCCTCCGCTCTTTTCTGTCTTTCTGCAATCGCCAGATCCATTGCACATTTCGGCGGCACGAAGAATTCCGTTGTGTTCCGAAAAATCGAAATAAGTTTCAGGCATTGGCGTATCCTGTCCAGCCGTATATCGCAGACTTGTATCCATAGGAGGCGTATTCACGATTTTCCCCGGATTAAAAACACCCCACGGATCCCAAACCTTTTTTATTTGAACAAATAATTGATAAATTTCATCTCCCAACATTAGCGGAATAAACTCACCTCGAAGCCTTCCGTCTCCATGTTCTCCACTCAGCGAGCCTTTGTATTTTTTTACCAAATGCGCAATATCGGTTGCAATAGTTCTAAAAAGTGCTGTTCCTTCATGAGTTTTTAAATCTATAATTGGTCGCAAATGTAATTCACCTGTTGCAGCATGTGCGTAATGCACACAATTGAGATTTCTCTTTTTTAGAATAGCATTAAAATCTTCAATAAAATCTGGCAGATCATTTACATCAACTGCTGTATCTTCAATTACTGCAACAGCTTTGGCATCACCGGGAATATTAGATAATAAGCCCAATCCTGCTTTTCTTAATGCCCAAACTTTATTGGTATCTTCACCGTAAACAATGGGGAAATGATATCCGAGATTTTTAGAACGCATCAAAGCTTCCATCTCTTTGGCAACGCCGTCTATTTCTTCTTGCGAATCTCTTAAAAATTCAACCGCTAAAATAGCTTGAGGATCGCCTTTCACAAAAAAACGATTCTTGCTTTGTTCGATATTTTCTTTGGTACATTCCAGAATATAATGATCGATTAATTCTACACTATCCGGATTAAACTTCAATGCTTCAATATTGGCTTTTAAAGATTCATGAATGCTTTCAAAATGAACACAAACCAAAGCTGAATAAGGTTTTAAGGCATCAACCAGATTCAGTTTTATGGCTGTAGAAAAAAACAACGTTCCTTCAGATCCTGCAATTAGTTTACAAAAATTAAACTTTTCATCAGTATCATTAAACGGACTGCTATCAGCCAATAAATCTAAAGCATATCCTGTATTTCTTCTTGGAATTGATTTCTTTGGGAAATTAGCTTCAAATAAATTTCGGTTATGTTCAGATGATAGTATTTCTTTAGCTTGAACATAAATAGCCTGTTCTAAGGGACTCACAACATTAATTCCGTTGTATTTATCTTCAAATTCTTTATTGGTCAAAGAGCCAAAAACAACTTCGTTTCCATCTGCCAAAAATCCTTGTATTTCAAGCACATGTTCGCGAGTAGATCCATACACAACGGATCGGGCTCCACAGGCATTGTTTCCCACCATTCCACCAATCATGCATCGATTACTAGTAGAAGTTTCTGGGCCGAAAAAAAGTTTATACGGTTTTAAATGAAGATTCAATTCATCGCGAATTACTCCAGGTTCCACCCAAGCCGACTTTTCTTCCTGATTTACCGAAATAATTTTGGTGAATTCTTGCGAAATATCGACCACAATTCCGTTTCCAACCACTTGTCCAGCCAGCGAAGTTCCAGCCGCACGAGGAATGATACTGCTCTTGTTTTCTTTAGCAAAAGCAATAATTTTCTGAATATCTTCTTTAGTTTTCGGAATCGCTACAGCCAAAGGCATTTCTTTGTAAGCGCTTGCATCTGTTGCGTAAAGCAGACGCATGGTATGATCGTAAAATAATTTTCCTTCTAATTGCTTTTCTAAACCTTCAAGTTTTGCAGAAATCTTTGGGAGGGTATTATTATTCATTTTAATATTTTATTATATCGGTGTCCTTTTATCCGAAAATGGATTAAAGTCAGTAATAATCTTTGTTTGGTGCTTTTTATTATTTTGAAAATACAATTCAGAAACCCAATGAAGATTTTGTCATTTCGACCGAAGGGAGAAATCACACAAGAAACTCCTCAATCAAAATCACCTATCTTTGTCGAATCCCTCGTGTGATTTCTCCCTTCGGTCGAAATGACAATATTGCGTTTATAATTCGCTTAATGCAATATCTAATAACTCAACCATTTCATCAGCATTTTGTTTATTAAACGGCATTGGCGGTTTTATTTTTAAAACATTGTGCAGAGGCCCATCTTTACTTAACAAATAACCTTTTGCTTTCAGTTTTTCGACTACAATATCTATCTCGGGAATAGCGGGTTCCATGGTAATTCTGTCTTTAACCATTTCTGCTCCAATAAATAATCCGTGTCCTCGAACATCACTAATGATAGGATATTTATGCATTAATTTTTTTAATCCATCCATCAAATAATTACCAGTTTCCAATGCATGCTGCTGCATTTCTTCCTGCTGAATTACATCTAAAACAGCCAATCCTGTAGCCATAGAAACAGGATTACCGCCAAAAGTATTAAAGTATTCCAAGCCATTGTTGAAAGCTTCTGCAATCTCTTCGGTTACAATTACAGCTGCCAACGGATGCCCGTTTCCTATTGGTTTTCCTAAGACAACAATATCTGGCACCACATTTTGCAATTCGAATCCCCAGAAATGATCTCCAATTCTTCCAAAACCAACTTGAACTTCATCTGCAATGCAAACTCCTCCTGCCGCACGAACATATTCATATACAGTTTTTAAATAGTTTTCTGGCAACGGAATTTGACCGCCGACTCCTAATAAAGTTTCACAGATAAAAACTGCTGGCGCCTTATTTTCTTTCTTTAAATTTTCGATAATTAGCTGTACATCTGCAGCATATTTTTCTCCTGCTTCTGCATCGCCATATTTATAAGGACCTCGATACAAATCTGGATTAATTGCTTTATGAATCCAAGGCATTTGACCAGAACCGCCTTTGCTGTCAAATTTATATGGACTCATCTCCATTGCCACTGTCGAAGTTCCGTGATAAGCGTGATCGAGTACGATAATATCTTTCTGTTTGGTGAAATGACGGCTCATACGAATAGCCAAATCATTGGCTTCACTACCCGAATTGACAAAATAACAAACGCTTAGTTTTTCAGGTAAAGTTGCCGTCAACCTTTGCGCATAATCCGTTATGGCGTCATTCAAATATCTGGTATTTGTATTTAAAGTCGCTATTTGATGCTGCATTTTTCTAACCACAACTGGGTGACAATGTCCAACATGCGATGGATTATTTACACAATCAACAAAAGTTCTTCCTTTGTCATCATATAAATATTGCAAAGCTCCTTTTACAATTTTTAATTTTTCTTTGTAACCAATGCTTAAATTTCTTCCTATTTTCTGTTTTCTAATTTCAAGAAGCTCAGAATAATCGTTATCATTGATTAATCCATCAAAACCACACCCTTTTCTAAACGCATCTTGCGCTTTGATTGGATTTACTTTTATCCATTTATATAACAAATCCCAAGCTGGTTTTTCGGTAACAAAATGGTGTTCGTTGTTACTGTCTAACGATGCATTGTAAGCCGATTGAGTTACACTAATGCAAAGTCTTCCTGCAATTAAATAATACAAAAGATCCAATTCTTGCTCGGTAAGTGCATACGAATTATGATATCCTTCAACAATTTTTGCCGCTACAGCTAATGGATCTTCTTCATCAAGCATCGCATACACACAGGCAATCGCAAGGTTATTGATTAAAGCCGTGTAAACCATATCTCCAAAATCAATCAGTCCGCTAATGCGATTGTCTTTCACCAAAACATTATAATCGTTGGCATCATTGTGAATGTAGGCATGCCTTAATCGGTGTAATTGTGGCAATACTTCTGTATCAAACTGCAATAAAAAGTAGCCAGCAATACGTCTTCTTTCATGGTTTACAATATACTTTAAATTATCTCCTGCTTCACTTGCACGGCTAATATCCCAAGTATAATTGCGATGCATTGCTGGATGCGAAAAATTAGCTAATACAGCATCCATATTACCTAAAAAAGAACCTAGATTATAATGGAGCTCGCTGTTTTTGTTCTTCTCGTCTACCCAAAAAGTACCTTCCAGAAAGTTGAGAATTCTAATATGATAGGTTTGGGAATCTGTTAGTATCTCAGTCAGTCCCTCGCCATTTTTATTAAGGCAAAAATGCTGAAAACAATCTGAAATAGCACTATTGCCAAGATGCCTCAAAATTGAAGCTTGTGCCTTTAAAAATGGAAATGAATGACTTTCATTTGATACCTTTAGAATATATTTTTCGTTTTTATCATCGGACAAGAGAAAATTCAATTCGTCATATCCATTTAATGCTTTTACGGCTACATTTAATCCGTAATGTTCTTTTACTAAGTCCTGAATAACTGTTTCTGAAAAAATCATTGCTATTCTATTAAATTGTTTTTGTTTTTTTTTTAGCCACTAATTGCACGAATTTGCGCTAATTTTTCAAGTCTTTAATTCGTGTAAATTAGTGTAATTCGTGGCAATTTTATTAAAAATTATTCGTGGCAAACTTTTATTTCCAAATTACAGCCTGAGCTGGTTCTAATGGATTTTTCCCTACCAATATTTTGCTTCCTGCAGGAATTGGCAGATTTATCGTTTCATTGGTATAATTCACACCCACATAAAAACCATCACGCCATTCTACATATACGCCTTTTGGAAAATCTTCAATAGCAACTTTTGCACGTTCGTATACAGTTCGTACCACTTGCCTTTCCAAATTTCCTTCTTTACTTTCTGTTCCAATATAAGTAACGGTTCCTTTACCAAGTTTTCTGGTAATCGCCGCTGCTTTGCCTTTATAAAACTGATCTGCATAAGAAGCCAAAACTTCAGTTCCCTGTTTCGGATTTAAAACATCTGCCCAAACATTCCATTTATAAGTATTGTTTCCAGCATTTATAGTTCCGTTTACATCTTCAACGAGCATATCAAAAAATTCGACGTCTGCTCCAATCAAAGGCACAATTGGTCCGCTCCAATTAGCTTCGAAGAAATGACCGTTTTTATCCTTTTGGCCAGTTCGGCACGAAAGGATTAAATTTCCGCCATTTTCAACATATTTCGTCCATTTGTCCACCAGTTTTTGATCAATTAATTGATATGCTGGCGCAACGATGAAAGGATAAGCAGAAAAATCGCTCTCTTCTGTGATAAAATCCATTGGCGCACCAGTCGATTTTACTGCTGAAGTATAGATGTTTCTATGTCTCCAAGTACTCCAAAATTCTGTTTGTTTTTGGTTTTCTAAATCCCACAGATTTTCGTGGCTCCATAAAAATCCCGTTTTTCTTTTCGCTATTTCTTGTTGAATTACTGCTTTGGGATTGTATTCTTTGCGAAGCAGTTTCATATCTTCAATTGATTGTACAAACTCTTTACCGCCAGTTGTCAAAGTCACGCCATCTGTTCCCACAATTCCATCATGATACATTTCGCTGCTTCCTAAAGGATGTCTGTATCGGTAAGTACAAGTAAAAGAACAGCCTCCGCCAAAAGCTTGAGAAATCCACATGTGGACTGTTCCTGGAAGCAGTTGCGGATTAATGCTTGCCCAGTTTACCTGTCCCGGCTGCATTTCCATTACTCCAGTAACGCCATTTATAGATCTATAGTAATCATTTGCTTCCGAAATTTTATTAGGATGTCCCATTCTGAAATTTTGTCCGCCTAACGTATTTCTTCCGCTTACAGGATACATCGTATAGGTGGCAAAATCCATTTTATCTGTTTTTCTTGGATCTGCTCCGTAAACTACATTGGTATAATTTGTAGTAATCCATTGTTTTGGATCAATATACTTTCGAAGTATTTCTGCTTGCAAATTCAAATATTCTGCTTGAGAATCGGCTGTGTATCGTTTAAAATCTAAAACAGCATGCGGACTTAGTTTGTCTTCAAAATAAATCTCTGCATTTGGAATCGCAATCTGCTCAAAATTATTATATCTAATGCTCCAGAAACTCGCCACCCATTCAGCATTTAATTTTTCAATTGTTCCGTATTTCGCTTTCAGCCATTTCTGAAATCCTTTTTGTGCGGACGGACTAAAATCGTCTGGTGCTCCTGGTTCGTTATCAACTTGCCAGCCAATAACGTTTTTATTATTGCCGTATCTTTTTGCAAGTTCAGTAACAATTTTAGCCACAAATTCTCTGTACTTTTCATTAGAAACAGATTGATTGGCTCTGTTGCCGTGTTCTCTTCTGCGTCCGCTTGCATCTACCAGATAAATTTCAGGATATTTTTCTCCCATCCATGCTGGAGGAGTTGGCGTTGGTGTACACATGATGACTTTCAAGCCTTGTTTTTCGGCAATAGCCAATGCATCGTCCAACCATTTAAAATCGTATTTTCCTTCTTCAGGTTCCATAAAAGTCCATGCAAACTCAGCGAAGTGCGTAAACTCAAAACCCAGTTTTTTGATATTTTTTAAATCACGTTCCCATTGTTCTCTAGGCCATTGTTCGGGATAATAATAAACTCCAATCTGCATTAAATCTGGTTTGGAGAAAAAACGTTGCGGATCCTGTTTTTCTGAAACCGGCCCCTTTTTGTTCTGAGCAAAAACAGGTGTTAAATTACAGCTTGCCATAAGCAATCCTGCTAATATAATTTTGGTTAAAGTTTTGTGGTTAGACATGTTATTTTTTTTTGTTGTTGTTGATTTATTAAATTAAACACATAGAAACATAGTTATATTTCTAAAAAAGATAAAGTGAAAGAAACTAGTTTCTAACACATAGCTATGTTTGCTTAAGAAAAGTACAACGTCTTTCACCGCTACAATTATGAGTCTAGCAAACTATGTTTCTATGTGTTAAAAACCAACGCTTTATATTATTTATCCTCTAAAAGCAGCATTAAATAATGCGAAGCCGACCAGCTAAAGTTGTAAGCTTCCAATCCTTTTCCGTTTACGGGCTGATAATTTTCTCTGATAGAAGTTCCTTTGTCCATAACGCCTTCCGCATTGTGCATCAGTTTATATGCCAGTTCGTTTGCTTCTTTTGTGTATCCATACTTTTCCAATCCGTTGATGCCAAAATAACTTTGGTCAAGCCAAATAGGTCCTCTCCAATATCCGTTGTCTGGTTTAAATTTAGGATGATTAGCGGCCAATGTTGGCAGAGGCACAAAAGTGTTCAAACTCGCTGGATCAACCATATTATTTTTTGCTGATTTGGCTTGTTCGGCAGTAGCGACTTCTGCCCAAATCGGACAATATCCTTCGCATCCCATTGCTTTTATCAATGTTTTGCCATCAATTGTTGTGTCGTAAAACCAACCCGTTTCTTGATCCCAAAATTGCTTTTGAATTTTGAGTTTTAATGCATCGCTTTCATTCTTCCATTTTTTAGCTTCATCATTTAATTTTAAAACTGATGCCATTTTACTGAGATAGTCTTTCTCAGCAAATAAGAACGAATTCAAATCAACGCTTTCCTGATCTAATGAATACGCTTTTTCGCCATTTTTCAAGATTTTGCTATCGTCAAAACGTACAGCATTATCCATTCCGCTTTCCCATCTTGCAGCAATCACAGTTCCGTCTGTCGAACCAAATTCACATAAACCATCTTGATCGTGATCGCGTTCTTTGTACCACCAATTGTGATATAAAGTCAACTTTGGGTAAAACTCTTTTATAAAATTATCATCTTTTGTTTTTTCATAAATCTTCCAAACAGCCCAAGCAGCAAGTGGCGCTTTTGTATTGCGATAATTATTTTCTTCAAGAAGATTGTTTCTGTAAACGCAATCTGGAATAAAACCATTAGGATCCTGATAATCAAATAAAGCACGCATCTGATTTTTGGCTAATTCGGCATCATAATTGGCTACTGCAACGGCATGTTTCCAGCTGTCCCAAGCCCAAAAACCATGAAACCATTCGTAATTGTAACTCGGAAAAAGACCTCCGTGTTTTAATCCTTCTGCTGGAATTCTGGTGTTGTTCTGTAAAGTCAGCACCAATTTTGCAATCAAATCTGAATAACTGTGATCTTTGTAAATGTTTTTCTTTTTGGCAATAAGTTGTGCCAGCTGTTTTTCTTTTTCTTTTTGTGTGTTGTTTAACAGTGTAGTGAATACCGTTTTCTGTATCGTTTCGTTTTCCGTTTTCCAAGAATATTGCGGAAAAATAAAAGTTTGTGAAACGATAATCTCTTTAGTTTCGTTTGGTTTTAAAACCAGTTTCTCCGTTTGTGCCTTATATCCTTGCTTCGTAATTTCAATTTCTGGATTTGATTTTAGAAACTGAATATAACCAACCGCTATACTTTTTGAAGAAACAATTCTTAAAGTATTTTTCTCATTCGATAATTGCAAATCATCTAAAAAAAGAGATGCATTATAAGACGGAAAAAGCGTAATTGTCTTTGCCGTTTTATTGGTAATGCTTGTTCTTTGCAATGTCGAATGACCAGATAAAAACACCAATTGTTGTTTTACATCTATTTTTTCATTCTTAAATTGCTGTTCTAAATGGCTGTTATAACTGTTTTGTGCTACCAAAAAACTTTTCCAGTCGATGATATCTTGGCCTTTTTCGTCTTTTAATTGCAATGAAACGAAAGAAGAGCTTAACCAAACGCCGTTTTGTTCGGTCATTAAAAAAGGCCCCGAAAATCCTGCTTGAACATTTGAAGCATTTAAAAATCCGAAAGCAAACCAAGCGCCTTTATCAGAAAACGCGAGAGATTTTCTGTCTGTAGCATTTGTTGGATTTCCTTTAAAATTGATACTGTTTTTAGCTGATTCTAAAATTGAAAAGCCTTTTTGAGACCAGCCCGACGAGATGATGAAAAAGAATACAAGAATCAAAAAAAATTTCTTTTTGTACATGTTATTTCATTTTTGTGAAGTGTTTTTTATTTAAATATAGGACTTGTTATTTTACTGGCAAAATTCATTTTATAAATGAAATTTTATCCCTTGAGATAATGCCACGCCAACACCATAATTGATTGTATTGGTTTGTCTTCTCATGTAAATTTTCCAAGCGTCAGAACCGGATTCTCTTCCGCCTCCAGTTTCTTTTTCACCTCCAAAAGCACCACCAATTTCAGCGCCAGATGTTCCGATATTTACATTTGCAATTCCGCAATCTGAACCTGCGACTGATAAAAACAATTCGGCTTCTCTTAAGTTGTTTGTCATAATCGCAGACGATAATCCCTGAGCCACATCATTTTGGATTGCAATAGCATTTTCAACCGTTCCAGAATATTTCAACAAATACAATACAGGCGCAAAAGTTTCGTGCTGCACAATTTCAAATGAATTGTCAGCCTCTGCAATGGCGGGTTTTACGTAACAACCGCTTTCGTATCCTTCACCAAAAAGCACACCGCCTTCAACCAGAATTTTTCCTCCTTGCGCGACAACCTTTTTCAAAGCTTCATTATACAATTCAACTGCTTGTTTGTCAATAAGAGGTCCGACATGATTTTTCTCGTCCAACGGATTTCCGATGCGCAATTGTTTGTATGCTGAAACAAGAGCTTCTTTTACTTTATCATAAATACTCTCATGAATAATCAAACGACGTGTAGTAGTGCATCTTTGTCCAGCTGTTCCTACGGCGCCAAAAACGGCACCAATAATCGTCATTTCCAAATCTGCATCTGGCGTAACAATGATGGCATTGTTTCCTCCTAATTCTAATAATGATTTACCGAAACGTCCTGCAACTACCTGCGCCACAATTTTACCCATTCTAGTAGAACCTGTAGCCGAAATTAACGGAATACGTTTATCATTAGTCAGCAACTCTCCTATTTTATAATCTCCCGTAATTAAACACGAAATTCCTTCTGGCAAATTGTTTTCTTTTATCACTTCTGCCATAATATTTTGACAGGCAACGGCACAAAGCGGTGTTTTTTCAGACGGTTTCCAAACGCAAACATCTCCGCAAACCCAAGCCAAAGCGGTATTCCAAGCCCAAACGGCAACTGGAAAATTAAATGCAGAAATAATTCCGACAACTCCTAGAGAATGATATTGCTCATACATTCTGTGTCCCGGTCTCTCCGAATGCATCGTTAAGCCGTGCAGCTGACGCGAAAGTCCAACCGCAAAATCACAGATATCAATCATTTCCTGTACTTCTCCGTAACCTTCCTGCAAAGATTTACCCATTTCGTATGAAACCAGTTTTCCTAACGCTTCTTTATTCTTGCGTAATTTTTCACCAAACTGACGTACCATTTCGCCACGTTTTGGCGCAGGAATTAATCGGAATTGATTAAAAGCTTCATTAGCCGATTCCATCACTTTTTTATAATCAGCTGCTGTTGTTGTTTTAACTTTTCCAATCAATTTTCCATCAACAGGAGAATAACTTTCTAGAATTTCTCCACTTGAAAAATTATTCATTCCTGTTGAAGTTCCTTCATTTATGTCTTTTATGTTTAATTCTTTTAAAGCTTCTTTTATTGTAGTTTCTAATTCTTCAATTGCCATTATAAACTTTTTAGTTGTGCGTTTTCTATTAACTGAATATTATATTGTTTTTTGAAGCTTTACATCGGTACTTTCAAATATTTTATCTGCCGATGAAGCCACAAAACCTTGATATAATTCCCCGTTTGACATTGGATAACGCAACGCAAATTCGTAATAACATGATGGCACTTTTAATGTTCCTTCCTCAAAATCAACATCGTACAAATCTGCCAATGTGCTTGATTGTTCCAAAAGCTGTTCTGGAGTTCCTTTAATTTTTCCGCCAGAAGCATTCAGTTCCCATCCGTTAGCTTCTAAGAAATTATTTAATTCTTCTAAAGTTTTAAATCCTTTTAAAGCATTGGTATTGATTGTAAAATGATTGGCTCTAAAACCATAAACATACATCCAAGCCGCATATTCAGACTCTTCTAGCAATGATTTGTAAACCGCTTGCGAATTTCCTTTCCAAACCGCTCCACTTAAAACCAAATTAGGGTCGTTGAATACATTTTGATCACAGCTGTCTAAAAGCTGCTGTACTTTTTCCTGCAATTCTGCTGAGCATTTTTCTAATTCTAATTCAGAAATGAAAATTCTTGGCGCATCTTTATCTAAAGCACTTTCATAATGTTTGGCGTATAATTTTTTGGTTTCAAAATAATATTCCCCTTTTGCTTCGTAGCCAACATTTATGAAAGCTTTTTCTAATACTTCAATATTTACACGTTTATCATTGAAAGTACGAATTGCAATATGGTCATTTAAAATTTCTTCACCTTTTTCTTCCAGTAATTCGTGTATTTTCAATGCAGATGGAGTAATCTCAATATATTGCTCCCAAAGTTTCGTAAGTAGTTGATTCTTATCCATTTTTAAGTTTGTTAAATAGTGTTATAATGACACAAATCTATAGATAATACTGTTATTATAACATTATACCTGTACGATTATTTACAATTCGACACTTTGAACTCTTTTTTTTGTAATTTTGACACTTTGAAAACGAGTTTGACCGAAAGAATTGTCAAAATAATAGAATCCATAAACCAGCATAGCTTATGGCAACGATTAAAAAGAATGAAAATATTGATGCTTTAGATAGAGAAATTATACAGAAACTGAGCGAAAACGGTAGAATTGCTTTTTCTGATTTGGCTCGAGAATTAAACATTTCCAATTCGTTGGTACATTTAAGAGTCCGTAAACTGCAAGAATCTGGCGTAATAACTGGATTTTCTGTAAAATTAGATCCAAAAGAAGTTGGTTTTGAAACGATTACCTATACCGGAATTGTTACAAAAGAGGCTCATTTTTCATACTCTATTGCAGAAAAACTAAAGCAGATTCCTGAAGTGGTAGAATGCCATTGGGTTTCGGGCAATTATGCTTTATTTATCAAAATTGTAGCGGCAAACAATGAAGAACTTCGTAAAATATTGTACGAACAAATTCACCAAATTGAAGGCGTTGGAAGCACCGATTCTTTTTTCTCTTTTGGTTCTGCATTTGAGAAAAATCTTCCTGTTTAGAATATACAGCTTTCTAACCGGACTACTCAAAATATAAAAAGTGGTACATTTTGATGATACAGTAAAATGATATTTTTGGCCAAAAATCATTAAAGCATATCAAATAAAATGAGCACGCAAATACGACACGACTGGAAAAAAGAAGAAATTCAAGCAATCTACGATCAGCCTTTATTAGAATTGGTTTATCAGGCTGCTACTGTACATAGAGAGTTTCATAAACCTTCAGAAATACAGGTTAGCACATTACTTTCTATAAAAACAGGCGGCTGTCCAGAAGACTGTTCTTACTGCGGACAAGCAGCGCGATATCATACCGATATTAAAGTGCAAGCTCTTCTTCCTACAGAAAAAGTATTGGAACATGCGCAAAAAGCAAAAGAGGGCGGTTCTTCTCGTTTCTGTATGGCTGCGGCTTGGCGTGAAGTTCGAGATAACAAAGATTTTGATCGCGTTATCGAAATGGTAAAAGGTGTAAACGATCTTGGACTGGAAGTTTGCTGCACGCTCGGAATGCTTACCGAAGAACAAGCTGTACGTCTTCAAGAAGCAGGTCTTTATGCTTACAACCATAATTTGGATACATCTGAAAGTTATTATGATGAAATAATCAGCACTCGTAAATTTGATCAGCGTTTGGATACGATTAACAACGTCAGAAAAGCAGGAATCACGGTTTGCTCTGGCGGAATCATTGGTCTTGGAGAATCTGATGGTGATAGAATTTCTATGCTTTTAACGTTAGCTACCATGCCCGTTCATCCAGAATCTGTTCCTGTAAATGCTTTGGCGAGAGTAAAAGGAACTCCGCTAGAAAATAACCCAAAAGTGCCTCTTTGGGATATGGTTCGAATGATTGCCACAGCGCGTATTGTGATGCCTGCGTCTATTGTACGTTTAAGCGCTGGACGTATCGAAATGACTGAAGAAGAACAAGCTTGGTGTTTTATGGCAGGCGCCAATTCTATTTTTACGGGAGAGCGCGAAACGCTATTGGTGACGCCAAATCCAGGTCTTTCTGAAGATATGCAGATGTTTCAAAATCTTGGACTTAAGCCTTTGGTTAAAGAAAATAAAAGTGCTTGTTCGGTGGTTTAAAATACTGAGAAATATAAAAACGGCGCAGTTCTGAAAGCTTTCTGAACTGCGCCGTTTCTTTAGATCGTATTTCAAAAAATATTTAAATATATTTGGAATGCATTATTACGAGCAGAAATTTACTCAATGGAAATATTAAATATACAAACGAAACGACTTAATATACGACACCTAAAATTATCAGATCTATCCGATTTTCATATATATCGTTCAAATCCTGAGGTTACCAAATATCAAGGTTTTGATGTTATGACAATTGAAGAAGCCAAAAACTTCATTGAAGAAAACGCAACAAAGCATTTTGGAAAAGCTGGAGAATGGGTCCAATACGGAATTGAAAATAGTGAAACTAAACAGCTTATTGGCGATTGTGCCATTAAACTCGACCAATACGACACAAGAATTGCCGAAATTGGAATAACGATTTCTCATCTTGAACAAAAGAAAGGTTTTGCAAAAGAGGTTTTACTTGGCATTTTAGCTTTTCTATTTGATAAAAAACAAATTCACAGAGTAGTTGAAATTGTAGATGCAGAAAACATTGCTTCTATTAATCTATTAAAAAGCACTGGTTTTAAACAAGAAGGACACTTTATTGAAAATATTTTCTTTAAAGGAAAATGGGGAAGCGAGTTTCAGTACGCCATGCTGAAACGTGAATGGGATGAGAGAAAATAATACTTATTATACAAAAACATGTACAAACACGCCCTCCCACCATTAATAGACAATTCCACAATTATCCTAATTATGGGCACCATGGCGGGTGAGCAATCTATTGCCAAGCAAGAATACTATGCTAACAGAGGCAATCTTTTCTGGAAAATTCTCTTTGCTATTTTTGAAGAAGAATTCAGCACGTCTTATGAAGATCGTAAAGCGCTGGTCAAAAAATACAATATTGGCCTTTGGAATGTCCTTAAAAGCTGCAAAAGAGAAGGAAGCAGCGACGCGAAAATAACAGAAGAAACTATTAACGATTTTGAGAATCTGCACAAACAGTTTCCTAACATAAAATATGTCTTTTTTGAAAGCAAAGCCGCCGCAAAATACTTTCACAAACTTACTGTACCGCAAGATGGAATTACTTATACAACTCTCCCTTCCACTAGCGGACTAAATGCAGGATTAACTACAGCTGAAAAAATGGAACAATGGAAAGTCGTATCAAAAATAAGTCTTTCAGAAAGTAAAGATTAATAGCATCAACAATTACCTATTACGCATAATGTAGAAAAGAATTTCTTCTTCTAACTCCCTTGACAGATTCTCAAATTTCATTCTGCGTCGAAAGTTTTTTTCGCTTTTATCCTTATAAAGCTCAGTTTTAGCCGTGCTTGCGCAATAAGCATCGCATATTACTTTAAATTTTTGATCGAGTATATACAATTCTTTCATTGAATCAAAATACGCTGCAAACTTAACATTGTACAATTCATCAGGAATGGCGGCCATAGGTTTTGTATTTAAATTAATACTTTATTTTACCTTATAAGTTCATACATACTCAATTGGTGGCAGCTCTTCTTTTATGTAAGAAAAACTGCTTTTGAAATAATACTTAAAATTAAAGTGAAAAACTTTAATCTTCTTATTTGAAACAATAGAAATGGTTTCAGATTATAATCTGAAACCAGAAATAGTAAAATGAACCTTGAACCGTTAAAATGAAACAAGAAAAAGTTAGGTTGTTTATCACATGATACACATAAATCTGTACCTCATCATCATTGGCAAAAACCCTACGATAGTGGAATTCAACCAATGGAATACAAAAAGAATATCATAAAGGCGCAGCTTAATCTATATTATAAACATCTCTACATAAGTTCAATAAGTCAAAACAAACTCGGTTATTTGGCAAAATTGATATTTGCCTTAAAAAAAATGTTAATTAACACAGAAAATGCAAAAACACGTAATACTACTCATAGTAATATTCCTATAGATTAAATAAATTTACACTCCTTTTTACAAGCCGCTATTTAATCCAAATATTTTAATTGAATTTAAATCAAGTTATAAAACCATTTTAATGTTTACTAGAGAAATGACTTTTTGTATAAACTATTAGTTAAGCTCTATTGGATATTAAATCGGCTTTATGGCAAGAAAATGTTATTATTTATTTTTCATTTCGTATGAAATATTAGCAATACTATTTCATAAGAAGCAACAACACCCCCAAAGATGCTCGAAAAAAAATCTATAGTAATTGGATGTGACGATATCACTATATTGACTGTGATATTGAATGCCATATCTATAGTTTCCGATTATGCTTTTTCTACTGTCACAGTTTCGAGAGGAGTTGATTTAAAGAATACGATAAACTCTTTAAATCCTGATTTGGTAATTTTGGGTTTTAAACAAAACAAACTTGTTTTAAATGACACCAATTTCAGTTCTGACAAAAGGGATCTTCCAATTCTATATCTGACTCAAAATTATGAATGCGAATCCTTATGCTGGTCAAAGCAAAATATTGTTTTCACTTATCCGCATAATCAGATTCAAAATACCGACTTTTTAATTTATAGAATACGTTCTATCTTTCTCTTAAAAAAAACAGAATCACAAAGTAAATCTGCCACATCGTTTGCTGAAACCGCAATTCAGCAGAACGATTCAGATAAATTAAGCCATTATGTAATGGAACTTGACCAGAAAGTTGAAGTTCTATTAAAAATAAAAGAGCGTATTTCTTATCTCTATCCTAATGTTGACAATGCGACGAGAATTGAATTAATGTCTATTGTAAATTCGATTAAAACAGTTGCGAACGACAATAAACTTTGGGATGATTTTAAAATCTATTTTGAACAATCCAATCCTAATTTTCTTCTGGCTCTTGCCAAAAAACATCCTTCTTTAAGCTCTAGAGATTTAAAATACTGCTGCTATATTAAAATGAATATGAGCAACAATGATATTACCAATCTTCTTGGCATAAATCAAGATAGTGTTCGAACTCATAAATATCGTCTGAAAAAGAAATTAACGCTTAAAAAAGAAGATGATATTATTTCATACTTAAGAACAGTTTCTTAAAATTTTCCTCCATCATTTTTTCTTCACTTTTTGTATGCTTTTCCAGTACCTCAGCATTACAAAAAACAGCTTCGTGCTTTCAATTTTTATATTTTATACTTCTTTAAATCTATACTTTTTCTAAAAATCTTTTTATTAGTATAGCAAGAAATTTTAGAGCTCGAAACTGCAATCTGTAACAAAGCATAGACAAAAAAAACTTTGTCTACATATTGTCTACAAAAAACAGATAATCTCTTCCTGCTCTGTCTACAAAAAGTATATTGCTAATTTTTCGTACAAATCTAATTCTCAGCTACTTTTACAAGTACCAATAGCTAATTTCCCAGCTATGACACTTAATTAATTCTAAGAGTTAAATGCGATGATCAATCAGGCACTTCAATTTACGAATAAATTACTGGGACAGTTTTTAAAAAACCGTTTTGGTTTAACCGAAGACAAAACCGTCTTGAATTATCTCATCGAACCAAGCGGCACTTTACCAAAAGCAAATCAGAACAAAGTGGTTTTATCTCTTATAAATATTGAAAAAGAAACCAATCAGCCTTTTTATATCAGAAACCAGAAGTTAGAAAGCGGCAACTATTCCAATTTTAATCCAACAGAAAGATATAACATAGACTTGCTCATAAGCAGCAATTTTGAGGATTATACAGAATCTTTAAAATTTCTTGACGCAATAATTGTCTTCTTTCAGATTAACAATTACATCGATGCTTCATCCTCCTCTTCTATTCCAGATGGTTTGAGCAGATTAGAATTTGAATACGAAAAGATCTCTTACCACCAGATGCACAGTTTATGGACAGCAATGGCAGCGAAATATCAGCCTTCGATTATTTACAAAATGAAACTCATAAAAGTTCAGGCTCACGAAATTATGGAAATCATACCGTCTGTAAAAAATACCAGTAATAATATCGTCAAATGATACAGAGCAATTACATACAAATCTTTAGCATTGCGACTTATCATACTTTTTTTGATAATGGAAAATGCAATTGTCTCCACTTTATTCCCAATCATAAGACTGACAAAACATTAAAAAAATTCGGATTCAAAATGAATGTTGTCTCCAACGGATTTGATTTGTATTCTAACACAAAATCTTCATTATCAGACTTATTAAATTATATTTCTACGACAACGCAGCAAAATTATTTTGAGTTTGATATCAAATGCAGCAATCCAAGCTTTATTCTCTTTACCACATTGCCTATGAACTGGATCGGAGCTATTGCCTACTCTAGTCAAGATCCTAAAAACTTAAACAATAACGGTAAAATACTATTGAATCAGACTTTAGAAAACAAACCGGGATCTTCTCATTTTGGCCATTTAAAAATTTATTTCGAAGATATATTATCTGCCAATTCTCCACTTTTTGAAATAAACTTTACTGCACGAGCAACACAATGGCAATATTATTTTATCAATAAAAATGCTGTGCAGCTCAATAATCCTTCGATTACAGAAAAGGAAAACATACAATTTGACGGCCCTCAAAATGTAACAATCCAAACTGGAGAATCGGCATTATTGTTTACTTCCAATAAAACTTATATCACGCTTAGCGAAAAACCAAAGTATAGATTTGATTTGGTAAGCAGTTCAGCTTTGGCAAACCAAAACAATACAAAGCCTAAAATAATTATAAAAGGACTTCCCTGTCCAGATGTCTCCCGAGTCGGAATTATCGAGAACAGCGACCAAAACGAGGTCGCATCACCAATGTATATCTATCTATAAAAAACTATTAAAAATGAACATTAAAAACTAAAATCAATGAATTTATCTACCATTCAAACTCCTGGTGTTTACATTCAAGAATTAAATGCTTTTCCCAATTCTGTTGTTGGAGTTGCTACGGCTATACCAGCATTTATAGGGTACACACCACAGGCCGCATACGAAGGAAAATCGTATACGAATGTGCCAGTAAAAATCACATCTTTTGCTGATTTTCAGGCTTTTTTCTGTTTGCCGGATCCACCTGCGCCAGCAAGTCCGTCCAAACAATACAGCCCTGAATACTATCTGGTAGCAGAAAAGAGTCAGCCCCTAAAGGGAGACTACATGCTGATTGCAGGAACGTATTATTCAATTGTTCCAGATCCTAACACGGTGTATTATTTATACAATAGCGTAAGACTATTTTATGAAAATGGCGGTGGAGATGCTTATATTGTTTCTGTTGGTTCTTATGGCCCTCCGTCACAAAAAGCAGGAACTCCAGGCATTCCAGTTGTAAATCCAAATGTACAGCTGAATGATTTGACAAAAGGTCTTTCTTTATTGCTGAATGAACAAGAGCCGACCATGTACATTTGCCCAGAAGCTACTTTGTTAAGCGTAGAAAATAATGGAACTCTAATGCAATCTATGCTTCTACAGGCTACACAAATGCAGACTGCAATGTGCTTATTTGACATTATTGGCGGTGATGCTCCAGATCCTATTTTATATACAGAGGATATTTCCAATTTCAGAATGAATACAGGTTCTGTTGGGTTAAACTATGGAATGGCTTATTATCCTTTTATAGGAACTACAATAATGCAAACTTCTGATATTGATTATACAAATTTGTTTGGCGGAGATTTGAAACAGCTTGAAGCAGTTCTTAATCCACCAAGTGCTCCTAACCCAGCCGCTGCATCGATTATTGCCAATATCCAAAGTCCGTCAAGCACTTTGACTGTGACGCAAAATCACAATGCATTGCTTATTGCCAGCCAGACTTACTCTCTTATGATTAAGCATATTTTGGCCGATGCTAATATTCTTCCTCCAAGTGGAGCTATGGCAGGAGTTATTACTACTGTTGATAACGCTGTTGGTCCGTGGGAAGCTCCTGCAAATACTTCTTTTGTGGGCGTATCCTCATTGCCGATTTCTCTTTCTGAAAGCCAGCAAGCCAATTTAAACGTTGATGCTGTTTCTGGTAAATCGATCAATGCGATTAGAACATTTAACGGTTTAGGCATTTTAATCTGGGGGTCTAGAACACTTGACGGGAATAGTCAGGATTGGAGATATATTCCTGTGAGAAGAACTATGATTTTCTTAGAGCAATCTTGCAAACTTGCGGCTCAGGCTTATGTATTTCAGCCTAATGATAAAAACACTTGGGAAGCTGTAATCTCAATGATCAGCAGTTTTCTTAGTTCGATTTGGAAACAAGGAGGTTTACAGGGAGCGAGCGCTTCTGAAGCCTTTTCTGTAGCCTGCGGATTAGGTTCGACAATGACTGCAGATGATATACTAAATGGTTTCATGAATGTAACTGTAAAAGTTGCTGTTGTTCATCCTGCCGAATTTATCGTTCTGACATTTCAACAGCAAATGGCAACTTCTAGTTAATCAAATAATACTCTTAATTAAGCAAATTTTTAATTTAAAATAAAATAATATGGCAACAGATGACGGAAGCGTACAAGGCGCAACATGGCCCATGCCAAAGTTTAGATTCGAAGTAGATCTTGGAACAGAATTGACAAAAGTAGCTTTTCAGGAAGTTACAGGAATGGATGTCGAAAATCAAATTATAGAATATCGCAAAAGTAACAGTCCTCTTTTTTCTGTAGAAAAAATGCCCGGCATTACCAAATATGGAAACGTAACCATGAAACGCGGAATTTTTGTAAACGATAATACTTTTTGGGATTGGCATCAGCAAGTCGTAATGAATACGATTAAAAGAAGAACCGTTCTAATAAAATTATTGGACGAAAAAGGCGGTGTAACCATGCAATGGACTTTAAACAATGCTTGGCCAACCAAAATTACCAGCACCGATTTAAAATCTGACGGTAACGAGGTTGCGGTAGACACTATAGAAATTGCACACGAACAACTGATCATTAAAAATGGCGGTAAGTAATGATTATCCTGTAAGCTTTTATTTTACACTCTCTTTTGCGGGTGTAGATGCGGCTTTCAAAGAGGTATCTGGAATTTCTAAAGAACTAAGCGTAGAAGAAATTGTTTGCGGAGGCGAAAATAGATTTAAATATCGCCTCCCAACCATTTCTAACAGTCAGAACTTAGTGCTTAAAAGAGCTATGGTACCTGCTGGATCTCAGTTGGTCAATTGGTGCGCCAACTGCATCGATCAAGGATTATCAAACCCAATACAGCCCAAAAATGTGATCTTAAAATTGCTCAATGCCTCTGGTGTAGTATGCATGCAATGGACTTTTAACAACGCTTATCCTGTAAAATATTCTGTTTCTGACTTAAACTCTCAGGAAAGCAACATTGCGATAGAATCTATTGAACTAGCTTACACCTATTTTGACATTTCTAAGGATACCAACTTTAATAAACTTTTTACTTAGACCCTTATGCCAATCGAAATAAGAGAACTCATTATCAAAACGGAAATCGTAACAACAAATGCGAAGAATTTGGCTCTGACCAAAGAAAGAGAATTTTCCATTTTGAGAAAACAGCTGCTGGAAGAATGTAAAAGATTAATTGCAGAGAAAAATCAGCAGAATAGCTATAAACGGTAAAGCCACTCCCGATAGCTATGGGGATAAAAGATTAAAAAGATTAAAAAGATTAAAAACAATAAATCTGCAAAATCTGCTTAAATCCATTTTAAAATCTGCGTGAAATAATTTTAACCACAATCAAAAGGATTAAAAAAAAATCTGCATGATCTGCGAAATCTGCGAGAGAAAATACTTAACAGGCTTTAAAAAATTTAAACTTAAAATAACAAACCAATGGCAAGTTTAGAATTAATGAAAATTACGGGATATACAGACGAAGAATTTCAAAACAAATTCTCTGGAAGTCCGTATGCCTTTATGATTAATCCTGATAATATCAAAATACAGAAAAGCATCGAATACAACGAGCAGCAAGCACCCGCAACAAGTTCGGCTTCGCAAAAGTACAAAAGCACTCCAAGCGATAAACTGAGCTTTGAAATGGTAATAGACTGTACCGGAATTATAGATGCCAAACGTACCGATATGGCCAAAGAAATAACTGCTTTAGAAACGATTATTTACACTTACAACGGAAAAATACACCGTCCGAATTTTGTAAAAGTACAATGGGGACAGAATATCACATTCAACGGAGTACTCGATTCTATTGACATCTCTTACACACTATTCAAACCAGACGGAAGTCCGCTTAGAGCTAAGATATCGCTGTCATTTAGCCGTTACATTTCTCCAAAGACAGTAACTAGAACAGATGCTCCAGAATCTCCAGATCTTACCCACATTGTAAGTGTTTCCGAAGGAATGTCATTGCCACAGCTGTGCCAGAAAGTATGGAACGATGATTCGTATTACATACAGGTCGCAGAGTATAATAAACTTAACAAATTCAGAAACCTAAATGGTATCGACAAATTAATTTTTCCACCTATAAACCCTTCTAATTAATGAGTGCCTCAACCGAAATAAAAAGTGGCGGAATCGCAACATTTGTCGTGAAAGTCAATGGCTCGCCTATAGCCGATGAACTAAGTGTGCTTTCTGTTCATATAGAAAAAAAAGTAAACCGAATTGCTTCTGCAAAAGTTACCATTCTAGACGGAGAACCTAATACTGGTAAATTTGACGCCAGTTCTTCTGCTACTTTTGTTCCAGGAGCATCAATCAGCATTGAAGCTGGATATGATAATACCAACGCAGTTATTTTTTCTGGTGTAATCATGAGCCAGACCATCCGTATTGATAATCTTGTCGGATCTGCTTTAGAAGTTGAATGCCGTGACAACGCCATAAAAATGATTGTGGGCCGAAAAAGCCTTACTTACTCAAAACAAAAAGATAGTGATATTATGACGTCTCTTATAGGAAACTATTCGGGATTAAGTGCAGATGTTACTGCTACTAGCACAACTTGGCCAGAACAAGTACAATTTTATGTTACCGATTGGGATTATCTTTTATCTCTTGCCGAAGCAAATGGACTAATCGTAACCACATTAAACGGAAAAATTTCTGTATTTCCGCCCGACAAAAACACCTCATCGGTGCTTACCGTAACGTATGGTGATACTTTGCTTGAATTTAATGCCAAATTAAGTGCTGTTACTCAGTTAGGAAATGTGGCCGCCAATAGCTGGGATTTTAAAACCCAAGCCATTGTAACGGGTAATGCAACACCAGATGTTAGCGGATCAGGAAATTTAACTACAAAAAAACTTTCTGAAGTTGTCGGACTCTCGACCTATCAATTGCAGACTTCTGCCCCGCTAGAAACTGCTGATTTGACTAATTGGTCGAAAGCACAGATTATTAAAAGTGAATATTCTAAAATAATGGGAGAAGCCAAATTTCAAGGCACAAATTTAGTTGATCCCGGAAAATATATGACCTTCGCCGGTCTTGGAGATCGCTTTAATGGCGATTACTTAATTGCAGGAGTTGTACACGATTTATCGCAAGGAAACTGGATTACTGAGGTTTCACTGGGGCTTTCTCCTTTTTGGTTTACCGAAGAACCAGATGTTATGGCACCGCCGGCTTCTGGTCTAGTTCCTGGAGCGAAAGGCCTTTTTAACGCAACTGTAAAACAGATGTATGAAGATCCTGATTCTCAATACAGAGTTTTAGTAGATGTTCCGTTATTGGATCCAAAAGGGCAAGGAATCTGGGCAAGGCTTACCAATTTTTATTCGACAAGCGGAGCTGGAGCTTTCTTCATGCCCGAAGTTGGAGACGAAGTCATTCTGGGTTTTATAAATGAAGATCCGCGTTATCCTATAATTCTCGGAAGCGTCTACAGCAGTACAAGCATAAAACCTTATACAGGTTTAGACCCAAATCAGAAAAACTCAATAAAAGCTATTGTTTCCAAATCAGGAATATCGGTGCAGTTTAATGATGAAAACAAAGTATGGACTGTTGCCACACCCAATAAAAACACCATCATCATTAGCGATAAAGACAAGAAAATCACCATTCAGGACGAAAACAATAACAGTATTGTTATGTCTGACAGCGGTATCGATTTGACAAGCCAAAAAAACATCAACATTTCGGCAAATCAAAATGTTACCATCAAAGGAAATCAAGGTGTCAATATACAGTCAAGTGGCGGAGATGTTGCTATAAAAGGCCTCAACATCAAAGAAAATGCAGATATGCAATACAGCGCTCAAGGCGGACAAATGGCACAAGTCTCAGGAGGAATGCAATTGACCTTGAAAGGCGCAATGGTAATGATTAATTAATCAGTTTGTGGTTGATGGTTTATAGTTTATAGTTAATGCCCAATTATGACTAAAAAGCTATGAACAAAAACCAGAAACAACAAACAACAAACAACAAACCATAAACAACAAACTTATGCCACCAGCAGCAAGACTTACAGACTTTCATCAATGTCCTATGGTTACTCCGGGAGTGCCACCAGTTCCGCATGTAGGCGGACCCATCGTAGGACCATGTGCACCAACCGTTTTAATCGGCGGATTACCAGCGGCCAAAGTTGGCGATACACTGGTTTGTGTAGGACCTCCAGATTCTATTATAAAAGGATCTGCGACAGTTATGATTTGTGGCATGCCTGCCGCAAGAATGGGAGATACAACAGCCCACGGAGGCTCAATTATGCTAGGAGCATTTAATGTGATGATCGGTGGATAATTTGGAACATAATGAAACTGCCTTTTTAGGTTCAGGATGGGCATTTCCCGTGTCTTTCTCTGCAGATAACTATCAGCTGAATTTGTCTGCTAATGAAACCAACATTAACGAATCTATTCATGTTATTCTAAATACCCGAAAAGGCGAACGCACTCTTGAGTCTGAATTTGGTTCTGGAATACAGCAGTTTATGTTTAGAAAAATTGACAGCACGCTTAAAGGCGAAATCATTGAAGCTATCAAGTTTTCCCTACTGCGTTACGAGCCAAGAATATTAGTACAAGATGTAAAAGTTGCATCGACTGATGTTGCAAACGGAAAAATAGAAATACTGATTAGCTACATCTATTCAAAAACCAATACAAGACACAACTATGTGTTCCCATTTTATGTAAAAGAAGGAACAAACTTAGACAAGAAAAAATGATTTTAATTGATCAAAATAGCGCTATAAATTCTCTCAACGAAGCACTCGTTCCAAGTCCGCATTTAATAGACGGAAGAACCGAGCAAGACTGGCTGTACTTTTTGACAGAATTCAGCAAATTGATCAATTTCTATAATGACAGCAATACCATCTATGGCAATTGGAGTACTTTTTTGCTAAAAGATCCTGTTTTTCTGATGGCTTCGATTTCAAAAACAAACTACAAAAAACTGCATTCAGATTATAAAAATAGCTGTACCGAAATTCAAAGATTAGTACAAAACGAAAACGGCGGAATTCCGCATTCAAATGCTTTAAACAACCTCTTTGACCGCATTACGGCCATTTATAAAATTATAGAACGCTGGACGCATTATATGCTGAGAAATAGCGAAATCTACGATCTTAAAACTTATATTTTACAAGAAGTTAAAACAAGATTAAGCATTGATTTCTGGGCAATTCAGTCTTTTAGAGAATATTTATCCAGACTATCTGTAGATGGTTTGTTTATTGCCTCAGCGCCTCTGCAAGATTTTAACTCTTTTGACAAAAGCATTTGGTATATCAATAAAGACAAAACTCCTTTTTGGCAGGTTTTCGGATTTGAAACAGAACATTCCGTTTTACAGGAAACAAGTTCAATAACGGCATTTAGTCTAGATATTCTAACCAAAATTGGAGATAAGCTATTTCAGTTTTTAGAAACCATAATTCATCATGCGGGAAAAGAATTCAAAAAATTAAATCTTAAAAAAGGACATTTTCCAGACACCGTTCTTTTGCGCTCTTTTGTAAATATTTTAAAAGTACAGCAAGATCGCATGAATGGTCTTTCTGAAAAACATCTTGATTTTTATTATAAAGATATTCTAAAACAGACTAAACTCCCTGCAGTTGCCGATCACACCTTTTTGTGTGCGACGCTTACAAAGCCAACAGCTGTATATACTTTGCCAGCTGGAACTTTGTTTAATGCTGGCGTCGATGCACAAAAGAATCCTATTCTGTTTGCTTCTCAAAAAAATGTAAACCTAAATCCTGCTACAATTGCAAGCGTGCATAAGCTTTCTTATCAAGATAAAAACAATGCCTCTTATAATTTACAAACTGTTGATAAGCCAACAGAAATTCAATTAGACGCAGAAAATAAAGCAATCAGTTGGGAAACTTTCGGTTCAGATGATCTTTCTCTAAGTCATTCTTTAATCGGAATTGGTTTTGCTTCGCCAATGTTATTATTGCGTGAAGGAGAAAGAACAGTAAATCTGACATTAGAATTTGATTCTCCAATAGATATAAAAATACTGCAAGAAGCAAGTTATTTTTTAAGCACACAAAAAGAATGGCTAAAACTGAATTTGGCTCCTGCAGATTTTACAGCAGACGCTACAAAGCAAAATACTGTTTTTACGATAGAGATAGTTCTTGACGAGACAGTAGCTTCAATCGAACCTTTTTTGGTTAATCCTGACGGATTGAAAAGCGATTGGCCAATGATGAAGATTTTATTTCAGAATGTCCCAAATCCGCAAGAGCCTCCTAAAATTACTTCGATAACTATTGCTTTAAAAGTAACGGGTGTAAAAACCTTTCAATTGTATAATGATTTTGGTGAATTAAGCACAAAAAATCCCTACACTCCTTTTGGACCAATTCCGCTGGTAAATGCCAATTTTATTATTGGAAACAATGAAATCTTGAGCAAACCTCTCGACAGTTTTATTGTAGAAATAGATTGGGATAAAAGACCAGCTGATTTTGAAGTATATTATCAGCAATATAATGAATATCTGCATCCAACTAAAACAACTCCAAAAGCAGGACTTAGAAGAACAATTAGAAATATATTATCTAAACCAGAGGAGGATGTTGTTTTTCCAAGCGAATTCACAAACACCAGTTTTACTGTTGATTTTAATATTATTCAAAACAAATCATGGCAAGGCCTGAAAATGACCAAAATTGAAAACAGTGATATTGACAATTTTTTTATTCCTATTGATGAAATCCCTAAATCTGTTTATTTATTTGATCCTGAGCCAATAAATGCTATCAATAATATTCTAAACACCTCCAGCACTTATTATGTATATTCTAAACCCGATCCAAAATCTAATGCTGCGCAAAATGGCGTCAAGCTTTTGCAGCCCGATCCAAACATTCAAAAAGAAACTTTAAAGTTTACCGAAGAAAGTTCATCGGGATTTATAAAAATGACTTTATCAAGTCCTGAATATGGCTTTGGCTCAGAATTGTATGCAAATGTTGTGGCTAGTATTGCTTTACAAAATGGCAATAAACTTGCCATGGCTAAAGACAAAGAAGTGACAGATTTTATTACCGCCGCCAATGTACCTTTTGCACCCAAAATACAAACCTTTTCTGCCATTTATAATGCTAGCGTAACCTACAAACTTGATGGCACAGCTGGCGATTATCCGTTGCAGTATTTTATATATGCTCCTTTTTCAAACTATACCGTATTTGATAGTGAAACAGCTGACCAAACCAATACATTTAATACCCAAATCATTGGAAGTTCTGAAAACGATGCCGCAAAAGGTTTTCCGCTTTATCCTTCTTTTAATTATAACGGCGCTTTATTTATCGAACTAGATAATCTGATTTGCGACAGCACTTTGAATCTCTATTTTGAGTTGGCCAGAAATTCTACCGCGCTTACCAATCAGAATGACATAATGTATTACTATTTAAGTGATTCAGGATGGAAAAACATTCAGCCTTTATCTGATCAAACCAGCCAATTTAGATGTTCTGGAATTATAGAAATTCCTATTCCCGCAGATTGCAATAATAACAGCACGATAATGCCTGGAACCAAAAACTGGATTTCTATTGCGGCTACTGGCAATCTTTCTTCGTTTTCTAAAACCACTTTTATGCAAACCAACGGTTTTAGTGTACAACGAACAGGAACTTCATTTCTGACCGATATACAAAGTCCGCAGATAGAGGCTAATGCAATCACAAAACCGGAAACCAAGATTCCAGAAATAGGTACCATCATTCAGCCATTCGCTTCTTTTGGAGGAAAAGCCGCGGAAGACAAAACCGATAGAAACAAAAGAGTAAGCAATAGCATTAAAACCAAAAACAGAGCAAGCACATTAACCGATTATTATACGCTGATTGCCGAAAAATTTGATACCGTATACTATTCAAAAGTAGTTACTAAAAAAAGCGACAACAGCACTAATGTTTATTTAGTCAAAAAAATAACGTCAGATAACGATTCAAACGCTTTTATTCCTTTGGTAACAAATGCACTTGAGATTCAAGTAAAACAATATTTAAACGCCAATTCGTCGCCGTTCATAAATCTGAACGTTTCCAATTTTAACTTGGAATATGTTTGCATCAATATCTCCATTATAGTCGATCCAAACTATCAGAAAACGTTGGTAAACAAAAATGTAAATCTAGCTTTAAAGAAGTACTTATCGCCATGGATTTCCAATTGCCCTTCTGAAATCGAAATCGACAAACCGCTTGTTGATGCCAAAGTGAACACATTCGTTCAAAATATTGAAGGAGTCCTTTCTGTCGAAAATGTATCCTTTTCAAGCTATTACATCAATCCTATTACAGGAGTGCAAACCGCTTTAAAAAGCGAAAAAAAAACTTTAATGCCATACGGACAAGCAACGCTTTTAGTTTCTGCTCCCAATCATAATATTTCAAATCTGATATAATGGATACTAATAATCAAATAACAAAAACACAGCTTCCGCCGCATCAGGATTTCAATTTTCTGAAAGACGAAGCTATTGATTATATCCAAAATCATATTGGTACAGAATGGACCAACTTTAATCCGAGCGATCCTGGAATGACCATTTTAGATCAGGTTTGTTATGCGCTTACAGAACTAGGTTATTGTATCGATTTTTCTATTCCCGATATTTTGACCGATTCTACAGGGAAAATGGAAATAGAAAATCAGTTCTATCTTCCTTATAAAATCTTGACCACTTCGCCCTATACAATTGATGATTACAAAAAATACATCATTGACGGGATCGAAGAAGTTTATAATGCCGAAATAGTAACTTACAATGACAATCTTCCACCATTTAGCAGAGTATATCAAGTATATCTTTATATAAATCCCGATATTACCTATAGCATTCAGCGAGATACTATTTGTAAATCGTCATTTTATTACCTTAACCAAAGCCGAAATATTGGCGAACTTTTTAATATGCCAATTGCTCTGCAGCCACAAAACTGCTTGATTGGCGGAAAAATTGAAATTGAAAAAGACGCAGACGAACAAGCCATTTTATTAGAACTGCAGGACAAAATTCGCACTTATATTTTTCCGAAAATAGCTCAGGTAAATTATGATGCTTTAAAAGAAGATGGATATAACGCTGCCGAAATATATGATGGCCCTTATCTTAAAAATGGCTGGATTTTAAGTGAATCAATAGTAGATAAAAAAGATACTCTCAAAACTATCGATCTAATTCCGGTAATTGAGTCTGTAGCCGGTATTATTTCAGTCTCAGGAGTTCAGCTTTATCAGAACAATAATCATGTTCAAGCATTACAATCAACTGTCAGTCAAATAATAGCGATAGATATTCTGGCTTCTTATAGAGAGAAAAAACTATTGTTAATCAGTAATGGAAAAGAAGTTCAGACTGATGCTTTAAGTCCGTTGCAAATTAATCTCAGTAAATATCAAGGAACAGCGATAAGTTTAAATGACAAACCTGCGATAAAATTACCAAAAAGCAGTTTCAGAGACATTAACAGCTATTATTCTATCCAAAATACATTTCCGCAGCAATATGGCATTGGCGACGATAAAATTGAAGACGATTCTGCTCCCATACAAGTCGCGCAATCACGTCAGCTAAAAGGCTATTTAACTCTATTTGATCAGGTTTTGGCCAATCAGTTTTCGCAATTGGCCAATGTTTCAAAATTATTTTCTTTTACCAATTCTGTATGCGGTTCGCCATCAGACAAAGATGCTTTTTATGCGCTAAAAGATAAGTATGAGAAAAAACATTTAGAATATCCTGTTCCGTACAAAATGTTTTCTCCAAGCTATTTTTATCAGTCACTGTACAACGTTCCTCATATCAAGCCTTTATTAAAAAACAATAATGTGTTTGAATACACTTATGGCGACGAAACTAAAAAAGAACTAAAAGAAAAAAGCTGGCTAGAATATCAGCAAGATCCTTACAATGCTTACATCTTTGGAATGATGAAAATCATGGAGGAAGAAGATGTCAATTTTGAAAGAAGAAATACAATTTTAGATCATTTGCTTGCGAGACACGGCGAATCGCCTAAAGTTATTGATGTCATAATTGCTGGTACAATTTATACGGGAAATAAGAAAAAAGATCAAATCATTTTGAAGAGTCTATATCTTCAAAACCTTGATTTACTAACGTATAATAGAATAAAAGCCTGCAATTTTCTGACGGCTTCAAAAATAACTCCGACTCATAATCTCAATATTAAAAACGATCATTACGATTACATCAATGAAAACACGTCTGATTTTATTTTTAAATCAGAACATCTCAATAAAAAAGAAAAATTAAGCAAAACCGATTTCAGCAATTTTTCGGGATTTGAATTAAAACTGAATCTCCTTTTCGGATTAAAAAACATATATAACAATTTTATGACGGCTCAATTTGAAGCTTCACAAAATTCTATAGAAGACCAATTGAACGTCAATAAAACTATACAAAAAGTATATTGGTTTAAAGAAAAAAGAAAAGGCAGCATCTTTATTGAAACCTCAATTCTTTTAAGTCAGCTAAAATTTAGTATCGAAATTACCAAGCAAAGTGACAGTTTAAATTACACAATTCAGAATATTGATTTTCAATCAGTAACTAATTTCAATTATATTCTAAATAGTCTGAACCAAACTGTTTTGGATACTCAATTTCAAAACGGTTATTTGGAATTTGCTTCGGAGAAATATCTTTTGGTTTCTAGCGATTCTCAATCTGTAATAACTCCTGATTATACAAAAAGTAAATCATCTGATTATGCATTTCGTATTACCGTTTCTTCTGGAAACGGAATCACAATCAATGATGAACTTTTTAAGAAAAATGCAATTTTAATATTTCCAGATTTTATTCCAGAATTACAGACTACTGCGTTCAAAAAACGTTTAAAACTGTTTCTTTCAATATGCCTTCCAACAAACATAAAATGCGAATGTCTGTTTGTAAGTCTTCAAGAATTGGAAACTCTAATACCAAATTACAGCAATTGGCATGACAGCTTGCGCTTCAAAAACACTCAGGATTTATTCAATAAACAGGAAAATGATTTAGAAACGGCAAATCCTGAGATTTCTTCAGTGAATTTGATCAATAGTTTAACCTCAATTTTAGGAAGGAAAAATGGAAGAAATAAATAGCCATATTGTATCGAGTCTAAAGTGGGACACAACTTTTGACCAGAAAAAAGAAAGCTACAGACTTCAGGAACGTTTGAGCGCCTGGAGCAAAATCTCGTTGCCTAGAGAAGTCGCCACTATTTTTAATGAATTATGTCCGCAGGAACAAAGCTGGCGAATTGAATCGCTAGAACTTGATCTTGGCTCTTGCGATTATGGCGATCTCGAATTTGACTTAAGTCGAAAAATACGGAATTTATTAAGAGAAAAAATAGCCGAATTAATTCTGTATCAAAATAGTCAGAAGCAAAATGGAATCGCGGTTTACAATAAAGAAAAATCGATTCTGGAAAATCTGATGGTCTTTTTGTTAGAAGGTTATCTGCCATGGAATTATCAGAACAAAGAAGGTTCTGTAAACCAAATTATGGCAGAATTGCTTCAGAATAATCTTGCTGAGGTTATTGCGATTATCAAGGAAACCGGAATGACGCATGAAGAAGTTAGAAAACGAATTGCATGGCAGTTTGACGAAAAAAATATAACCAAAATAATTGCAGCTCTGGAACCTAATAATAGCAGTTCGATAATTGAGTTTAACTCCATTATGGTGAACATTCAGGTTAAGGAAACTATTATTCAGACGAGTACAATCAGTTTCAAAAAGAATCTTTGGTTCTTTATTCTTAACTTTTTATTGCTGGAACGCGGCACTCTATTTAATAAGCTCGCTTTCATGAAAAGCAGTATTCTGCAAATGGCAAATCATTACAATATTGCTTATGCAGAACTGATTGTTTTGATTGAAAATACGATTGTAAAACTCTCTGATAAAACTTCTCAAAACAACAATTTTATTGCTTGCCTAAAAATACTGACTCAGGAATATGAAACACAAAAAATTGAAAATCATTTACCTGATTATAAGATAAATTATTGGAGTTTACTTGAACAATTACTTCAAAATAAAAACAGCCGAAAATTTAAGGCAGACAAAGACAATTTGAACGAATTAATTGTGGCATTAAGCACTGAAAACAAAACCAAATTTGATGCCCTTATTCAGCCTATTTTTAAAGAAGAAAACCTGCTTGCTTCTCTGCTTCAGGATTTAAATGAAACTTCTATAAAAGTACTTTTTTCAAGATTAGACACTACTCCATCGCTTCTTCAAATGGAATCGATAACGTATTTGAATAAACTGAGCCAAACCTTTAAACTCAAAACAAACAGTAAGGCTTTATGGGAAATTGGAATGCTTTTTTTAATTAAAAATAAAAATGCTGACAATAGTGCGTTTCTGCTTTTCTGCATTAAGGAATTAGGTAGAAAAAATAATCTGAGCCACGAACATTTATTGGCGATGTTTACCAATGCTAAAATTCCTGCGGCGGTAAAAAACAATAATTCGGCAACCATTTATACCAATCTTAATGCGATTTACTGCAAGGAAATAAACCGTAATAATTCTAATTATCCAGCTGTTCATTTTAAGAATCTTGTTGCCAAATTAGAACTGGAATTACAGAAAAACAGCACCAAAAGTGTCTTTTTTATTGATTTGCAAAGATCACTTACGAGAACCATTTTATTGCATCCTAAAATGGCTTTTGAGGTAATGCTTTCATACGGAAATAAAGAAGTTTTAAAGAAAATACTTCCGTTGGTCCTTAATCGTGAAATGCTGCAATTATTGGTAAAAACTGCCAATTATAAAAAGACAAAACTCGTACAGACCATTCAGGTTGTTTATGAAATTCTGAACGAAAAGGATAAATATGATTTTCCAGAAGAATTGATGACGGATAATTTATTACTTCTCGGAATGCAGGAAATACTGTTTCATCCCGAACATAATTCCTCTTTGTTTCTGGAAACTATTATCGTGCAATTATCCAAAAAAGTAACCGACACAAGACGCAACGATTATTTTCAGTTTATCACAAAACTGATTCAGTCCAAACGAATTAAATCTTTTGGAATTGCCATCAAAAAGACATTTTTGAACCAATTAAGAAATACAAGTTCAATCGATACCGTTGCGCTTGCATTGCTCATTCAGAATACATCGCAACAAGATCAGCAAGAATTAGCGCAATTACTGACTTCCAATTTTAATGATTCGGGTTTTATAGAACTGCGAAAACAAGACAGAAAGGAAAGCGAAAATCTATTGCATTATTTCTTGACAAATGGTGTTGCGCTGAAAAAGAACTGGATTCAGAAAACATCTGCTGTCATTATTAATACCGTAAAATCGGTTTCAAAAACTAAAATCACTTGGGAATTAAACGAGCTTTTCTGGAATACCATTTTAAAATATTGGGCTTATAAAGGTAATGGAATCTTATTTGAAAAACTGCTTCAGAAAGAACTGAAATTGTATTTGAAAAAGACTGTTGCAAAAGAAAAAATACAGTTTCAAAACGAAACAAAATCTTTTGAATCAGCAAACTCTGTAACAGAATTAGAACATTTTTTTGAAAGCGAAATGATTTCAAGTTATACTTTTTCTAGTGGAATTTCAGAATCTATCAGCTCAGACCTATTTTTTGAGATTCAAGTATTATCAGAAAAAGAAAAATACAAATGGATTTCTTCCATTATTATCGAACGTCAGATTTCTACTGATTTCAGCATTTCTAAAACAATAGAAATCAAAGATGTTCTGAATTTCATTATGGTAAAAGAGCCTCAGATTTTCTTTAGAATAATGAAAAAAGAATTTATTCCCGAAGCTCAAATGGATTGGCTTTGCCGCAATATCAGCTTTCATAATTTGTGCAATGCCGTAAGCCAATTGGATAAAAACAGAGAATCGTATTTGAGAATTCTAGAAAAATTCAATCAGGTTTTGGGATCTGTAGCAATGAAAGGTTTGGCTTCTAAAGAAATGCCGCATCTTTTGCTTCGAAAACTTTTAAAAGCTGTTGTCAATGACAATTGGAGACTTATCGCGATTGATAAAATATGGAATGAACTAATCTGGGAAGTGGTGACTAAAAAAGGAATTGCTAAGAAAAACTTTTTGGCAGACATGGAAAAATATATCTATCAATTTCCACCCGCTTTACAGCTTGGTTTCAAAGAAATTCTTCGAACAGAAAAACAAACTTCGCCAATCTTAAAACAAACCGAAATACTATCAAAAATGGAATCAAATAAAATTAAAGAAAAACCAAAAACTAACCTCAAACAAGGTGTTGAGGTTAGAAACGCAGGAATTGTGCTCTTGAACGATTATATCGCAATGCTATTTGCTCGATTGAATCTTACATCAGAGAATAAATTTATAAGCAACGAACATCAGGTTAGAGCTGTGCAGTATTTACAGTACGTCATCACAGGAATGCAGGAAACCGAAGAAGTTTATCTGCCATTGAATAAAGTTTTGTGCGGTTTACCATTGACAGACACAGTACCAGATTTTGTAGAAATATCATATCAGGAAAAGCAATTAATAAACGGGTTAATACAAGCAGCTATTTCGCATTGGCCAGATATTGGAGATTCTTCCATAGATGGCTTTAGAGGAAACTGGCTTGTACGCGACGGAACTCTGGTAGAACTGGAAGACAAATGGGAACTTACTGTAGAGAAAAGGGCTTATGATATTTTGATCAACAGATCTCCCTTTGCCTTTTCGATTATGAAATACCATTGGATGGATAAACCTTTGCATGTCATTTGGCCTTATTGAAACAGCTTTTTAAGAATCATTCACGCTTACGTTAGTCAGCACATTTTTGTCATTTCGAGGAACGAGAAATCACACTAGTTGATCGACAAAGATTGTCGATTACGAAAACGGATTTTCTTGTGTGATTTCTCCCTTCAGTCGAAATGACAAAATCCGATTCCGATTGTGAATGATGAATTGAAAATTAAAACCATTGCATACGATCTTGAAATATAAATTAATCAACTAAAAAAACTATTATGAACAGTTACAATGAAAATCTGCATTCTAGTGTATTGTCATCATTAGAAAGTCAGGAGATGACCAAAAAACAATTGAGTTCACAATTGAGCACTTCAATGTTTACTCTTTATTATGCTGAGGGAGCTGAAATTGTTGCGCAGGAAAAACTAGACGCAACAACCAAAATGTACAAAGAACAGCAACATATAAATAATGTAGTTGTTAAGAATAAGAACATGGCAGACAACTTATTATTATCTGCAAATCAGCAAAAAACGTATGTCACACAAGCCGTTAGCAATATGGCGGTTTGTGCCTCCAACATTCAAATTGCGTCAAATTCTATTGTCCGTTTGGCAAGTGATATCGGAAGCATTTATAGCATTATCAATGCTGCAGATTATGGAACTCAAATTTACCAGCAGGCTCTTGAGGCTTACAATCTGATTAACAAAACGGCTTATATTGCCGAACAGACTTCGCAATTTGCGATGGAAGCCACAGCATCGATTTCTGAAGTTTCAACCTCAACAGTTGCTGACGGCGCTAAGTTAACGAATACCTCTGTCAATAATTTACTGCAGGTAACCACTGCTGATTTAACAGCAACTACTGCTGTACTAACGGCAGATAATGACACAAAAGCTAAAGCAAGTATTGCCACAAGAGCTGCAGAAGGTGCTATAAAGTGTAGTGAAGTAGAATATGATGCTTCTAAAAAAGCATATAACTATAACAATGCATTATTTAACCAAAGTTTGGTTGTAGAAGTACCAAAGCAGTTTGATCCTGCAGCGGGCACTTTTAGCGTATATTTTGATGCTTACAGAAGTCCTTTTTCGCCAGAAGACAGAGATCCTGGAACACAAAACAAAGGATTGGCAAATCCTGTTTTAAGCTATAACATCATTATGGTAAAAGACAGCAAAAAATCTTTTTTTAGCGCTTCTAATGCAGAATTGTTGGTGGGCAATCCAGCTCAATGCAAAAGTATTCCTGCTTCTCAGCATCCAGATGCTAAAGGAAAGTATAAATCGACTATCGCTTATAAAGAACTTAGAGATTCTGATAATGATCCTCTAGTGCTTGGCGAAAATTATGTTGCTTTTCTTTTAATCATCTTTACAGAAAACTACAAAAAAGAAATCAATACGTTTGATGAATATCTGTCTGCGCCTTCTGAGACGTTTGCGTTAACCTACACTTTAAAAAGCGCTAAGAATATTACTAATTCTAGAAATGCTTCTGAACATTTGTCTGAAATCATTTTTACGGTTGACAAAGAAGAAGCCTTAAAATCAAATGAAATTGATTACAGATGTTTCTTTTTGCCTTATCCTGATGACATCGCTACAAATGAAGATCTGATAAACTTTGAGTGTGACATTGAAACAAAGGAGTTAGAAGAAGAAATTAAAACTGTCGACGCAGAAATTAAATCTCTTACCGAAGAGATAAATACCTTAAACAGTTCTGCTGGTCAGACAAATGCCGAAGGAACTAAAAAAGACAAAGAAACAGATCAAGACAAACAAAAAAGTCTTAGTTTAAAAAGTGCTCTGGCTGATGCTAAAGAGAAACTACGCATAGCAAATCGTCAATTAACCGATTTAAATGCTAAACTGAAAGACGTTAAAGAGAATTCTCCTAAGCCGGTTAAAAATAGCAAAGCTTTCTTCTTCAATTTAAATTTAGCAGAAAATATTCCTGCGGGCAACTTTACCAGTGCTAAACACCACAAAGCAGCTTCTGGTCAAGAATTTAATGTACATATTGGTAGTACCACTACCGATAATTTTGGAAACCCACTGGTTGAAGACAAAAGTTATATTCCTGTTGTATTGTCATTTTACAATGGCAGTGAAAATTCTAAAGCGAAATACGCCAACAGTCTTTCAGATTGGCAAAACACAACGCCAATACCTTATTCTACAAAAGAAATTTCAAAATCATCAACCATTTAACACCTCAACTATATGGAAACTATATTATCACCAAGTCCTAATTTGCAGAGATACGGAATTACAGAAAAGAAAAAAGCTGAACTAGACTTGATTAAAAATCAAGTGGTTGATGCAACAGCAATTGTTCAGCAGCAGCAAACCATTGTAAACTCGCTGAATGAAAAAGCAACCAGATATCAAGGTTATTTATTGGTTTCAGAAAGTAATCGTTCTCATACTTTAAGCAATAAAAACTTATTAGATCAGGTTGTTCAAAATGCATACGATTTGGCGCTTAATTCAGAGAATGCCTTTTCAAAAACGGCAACTGCAACTCAGGATTCAAAAAGAGTAAGCATTTGGATTAGCGATTTGATTAGCAAATTGATTTATTCTGTGGAAATAATTAATAAGCTGTCTAATCTTGTAATTCGCAAAAAAGCACTTAATCCTTTAATTTCTGATGATTTAATTACCAGAATCAACACCGCAGGCACAGATGCTAACAATGCAGTTGCTCTTACGCTTGTTGCTTTAAAATCTACGTTGGCAGCAGAAGCTTCTGTTCTTGAATCTGAGGAAGCAATTACTCTCGAGACTAAACAGGCTGCTAAATTGTATTTTACTTTAACAAACAGCAAATCATTAGAAGCAACTTTGCCTGCACCTTCTCCTTCTGATTCTTCGATTAGAGGATTAATATACAATGCGTATAAAAATGCTCAGATTGCTTACGAAAAAGCCAATACGGCCAATGACGAAACTGGAAGACAATTGGTTATTGCAACAAGCAATTTAAGCAAAGCGCAAATCAAACTTCAGTCGCTTCAATCTAGTTTAGCTGCTGCAACTGCTGCGGCTTATGCTTCTTAAGACAAATTAAAATGTCCACTGTTTCATTCCTGCATTCAGTGGACTTTAATTCTAATTTTTTAAGGTTATGAATCATACTAACAAGAATTTTTACAGACAGTTTTATCTAAAAACAGGAGGATTTCTGCCTACAAAACCGTTGAATAAAAGTCTTTTTCCTGGTGATTATTTCCAAATCAAAAATGGCGAAATCATTCTTCTGGGAAACATTTATCGCAATGGCATTATATCGCATCAAGATGCAGATATTAGCAGCACAATTACTTTAAATGACGCCAATTGGACTTTTAGCGATGGCATTTCAAAACCTTATTCTGGAAGATCGCTTGCACATGGTTCTATTGAAGGCGATTTTGAATTTAGCAAACAAATACTGGCTTTCGCCCATAAAGGAAGTTTCATTTTTAAAGCCGAAGAACCAGAATCTGTAAAAATTAACAATTGGAACGAAATCCAGCAGCAGTTAATTATAAAACTGACGCAGACCTTATATTCTTTTAGAGAATTGTACGTAGTAACAGAAAGTGCAACAGCTAAAAACACTACTCTCGCTACAGCTGGCGAAGCTAATGCAGAATTGGAACTGGCTTGTGAAGCAGAAAACTTTGGTCTGACAGATATTTTTGGACATTCTAAAACCAAAACAATCCAGTCAAAAGATATTGAATATTATCATAGAGAAACCAAAAGAAAACCCGCTTATTTTAAGGCTAAAAAATTAGTCGTTCAAGATGAAAAACTATCGTATTTCATTAGTGATTTTATTGCCAGAGAAAACAATGTGAGCGCTTGGACAGATTCTTTTTTTGATTCTAATTTTCATAATGATGTTGATTACAATACTCAGATGATTATGCAAAATGCACAAGGTTTTTATTTGGATATGCTGCAATGCAATGAATTAAATCCTAATACGGCTTTGTTATACTTTAAATGGGCTGATGCTAATTTGGACGATGTAGAAAAACTATTCGGAGCGTATGGAAACTAATTCCAATATTTTGGTTTTGTATAATGAAATGGATTGGCTGCAAAAGGTAATCGATCAGGTTATTTGCAGTTATCTGCTTCAAGAAGGCCACGAAAACCGATGGCAAGATATTCCATTGCCTGAAGCCGATGCAGATACTGAAGAAAGTGTCTATTATAAAAAATTAGCGGAATGGAATCTGAATCTCTACGAAAGACTTACTCTTGCTTTGATTCTAGCCCCACAGATTAAACCTGAAGTTCTAGATATTTTCTTTAGCAAAAATGCGATGTATGATCGTGGTTTTACTGAATTTGGCGGTGTTGTCAATAAAAACCATAGCGGTTTTCTGCCAACAGGCCAAACGCTTTCTTTTTTGATTACAGCTGTTAATCCAGAATTACGAATTGAATTGCTCAACATTTTAAACACATCGAATATTCTTGCCAAAGAACAGGTTTTGGTTTTGGAAACTTCAGAATCTAATGTTCCTATTCTGAATCAGGTTCTTTCGATTAATGAACGCTGGCTAAACTTTTTCATAACGGGCACTTTACCTAAATTGGAACATAGTGTTTCGTTTCCAGCTCAACAAATTTCGACCAATTTAAACTGGGACGATTTGGTTCTCGAAGAACATGTTATGAATCAGGTCATGGAAATTAATGCTTGGCTTAATCATGGCGAAACTCTTATGAAAGAATGGGGTCTTGAAAACAAAATAAAACCTGGCTATCGAACCCTTTTTTACGGACCTCCTGGAACTGGAAAAACGCTTACGGCAACTTTACTCGGAAAAAGTACAAACAGAGAAGTGTACAGAGTCGATCTTTCTATGATTGTTTCGAAATATATCGGTGAAACCGAAAAAAATCTGTCCAAGATATTTGATGTTGCACAGCACAAAGATTGGATTTTATTTTTTGATGAAGCCGATGCGCTTTTCGGAAAAAGAACCAATGCTTCCTCTTCAAACGATCGGCACGCCAATCAGCAAACGGGATACTTACTGCAACGAATTGAAGATTTCCCTGGAGTTGTTATTCTGGCATCCAACTTAAAAGAAAATATGGACGAAGCTTTCTCGAGAAGGTTTCAATCGATGATTCATTTTACAATGCCAACCGCCGAAGAAAGAATGCTATTGTGGGAAAAAGCCTTTTCAGGAAAATGTCAACTTGATCCTGCTATTGATATCGAAAATATTGCCGAAAACTATGAATTGGCTGGCGGCGCAATTATCAATATTTTGAGATTTTGCGCTTTGGCTGCCATTCAGAAGAATGAAACTATAGTGAGTCAGCAAGATTTATTGGAAGGCATTAGACGTGAATTTAAAAAGGAGAACAAAACCCTTATGGTTACTCAAATGAATTGACGCATTATGAAAAAAGATGAAAACATAAAAAAAGTTGCAGTTGCTGCGCCACAATTGCATCGTCATAAAGTGACGCTTAAAATTGGAAACTGGAAAAAATATTTCGATTCCAATTATGTCAACACCATCATTGCAATGGCTTTAAATGATTTCGACGACAAAATCTTTTTTTTCATAAACGGATATCTTATCACGACCCAACATCTTTATTTGGTTGTACAAACTACCGAAAAAAGTGTAGACGAAATGGTGAGTAAAATTGAGGCTAAGATTATTCATTTATTAAAAACCAATCCTCAAAAACTAAAAGAAAACCGTGGAGAAATTTCTTTTATTGCTGATGACGAAAGTCTTTTTTATGCTGCACGAAAACCTCTTTTTAAAATTTATCCTTTAGAAAATGATCATCTCATAAAGCTCATTACAGGAAGAAAAGTAAAACTCCCCTATTTTGATCAAAACCTTGAGAGCTTAAAAACTATGATTCACAATCATCCTTTTTGTTCAGCAATCCATTATTTAGGTGGTATTGGTCCTGTAAAAGTCACATCGTTTAAAGATCAAATAAACTCGGAAGAATAAGCAGTTATCCAATTCAAAAAAGAAGAAAATGACGCAACAACACAAAAAAATATCCGAAAATATATCCTCTATTGCTGCTGCGAATGCTACTCACAGTAATAACACTGCTCAATTAAAAGACAATCGGGAATATTCTATCGTACAGAAAAAACTGCAAGAGAACACATTAACAGATAACACTAACACGGTTACACAGTTAAAAGGCGGTGATGGAAAAAAGAATCAGAAGAAAAGAAAAAGGCAAGACTCAGAAAGTGACGACGATGGCAGCGGTGATTATGTTCCGCCACAAGCCAAAAAACAAAAAAGATATCATATTCCTAATGATACAAGGGATCACGTTATCGAACATACAGCCCATGAACGTACTAATGTAAATAGCAATTTTGATGCAATTTATACTTGTCCTGGCTGCAGAAGACCGCTTGCTTATAAAAAGAAAGGAAGCAAAAAACTAGAACTAACCCGATTTGCCTACACAAGCCAAAGCGGCAATCCTCACGAACTACGGGCTTTAACATTAGACCATTATCCGCCATGGGCGCCACGTGAGCGCGACTTGAAATCAAAAGGTGCAACTGATTCAGAAATAAGAGAAGATCATAATGATCCTGATCGTCTAAGAGCCTTGTGCAAAAAATGCAATGAAAGCCATAAATATGAGAAAAAGAAAAAAGTGAGTTACGAAAGTGAAGATGAAGAAGACGGATACCACACACCAGATGATGAACCTGAAAATAAAGGTTTTTATAAAGATTTTCGTTATGATCCTGATTCAGGATCAGGCGGTTCTGGCATAATAGCTTAGAAACTATATATTCGACTATATTTCTCATCGCAATTTTAACAAAAAGAAAGCATTATGAATCGCTATAGTGAAGTTCCAAAAGAAAATGATCATCAAGGTGCAGCAAACAGTCTTACTCCTAATAGAAATACTATTGGCAACACTTTTCACTTGGCCGACAATCGTGTTTCGTCTTCAACTTTAACCAATACCAATATTTCCGTTAGACAGTTAAAATCTAATCAGGCGATTGCCAATTTTAACTCTAATGTTGTGCAATTGGGACGGATAAATTTCACCAAAGAGCAACGCGAAAAAAAATTAGCGGCAAATAAAAAGAGTAACGGAGGTTTTCATACCTGCACTAATTGTGGATTCCAACACAAAAAAATACACTATGCTACCTTTAAAGGAAGGAGAATGGGCGATGGACAATTTCACGTTGATCACATACAACCTGCATCAAAAGGCGGTAAAAATAACATGAGAAACGGCAGAATTTTTTGCGGAACATGCAATACATCCAGAGGAAACAGAGCAAATGTAGGAGTAACAGGTTTCAAGAAATATCATGCACTGCATAGAAAAAAAATTGCAAAAAATTATATGCGCAGACCAAGTAAGAAAAGAAGATAAAACCTAAATCTAGCAATAACTAATAGCAATTAAAATTGGTTTTTATGGAATATTCAACTGATAAAACGAAAACGCAATCTGCCGCAAATAGTGCTGACGAAAAAGTTATTCAAAATAAGGCAAGAGAACTTCAAGACAATCGTCCCGTTTCTGTTTTACAAAAAAAAGTCAATAATACTGGTTTGCCAGACAATTTAAAATCAGGCATAGAAAACCTCTCCGGTCATTCTATGGATGATGTTAAAGTACATTACAACTCAGACAAACCTGTCCAACTTAATGCTCATGCCTATGCGCAGGGAACAAATATTCATCTAGCTTCCGGACAAGAAAAACATTTGCCTCATGAAGCCTGGCATGTGGTACAGCAAAAACAAGGGCGAGTAAAGCCTACTTTACAGATGAAAGGTAAAGTGAATGTAAATGATGACAAAGGTTTGGAAAAGGAGGCTGATGTCATGGGGGCGAAAGCATTACAATTTGTAGATAATGGATCGCAAAAGAATGCTCATTATACCAATTCTTTAAATTTACAAACAGTGCGTCAGCTCGTAAGTATTAAATTAGACAACGGAACCTATTATCCAGATACTCACGCAACGGGGCAAATAGTAGAAAGTGATGACCTGACATCTGAACAACGAGGAAAAGCAAATACGGATCTGCAAGGAAACGCAGTATTAATTAACTCGATAAGAAACGGTTGGAAACATATAAGGCAAAATATAGATCCTATTATAGATCCACTTTTAGCATCCGCTAATATAACAGACGAGGCTACTAAAATCAAAGCAAGACGTTTATATAGAGAATCTCAGAACACGGGTGGCGGATTAACCGCTTTACTCGATGCACAAAAAGAATGGCAGAATTTTTTATCTGAAAATGCAGTACCTATGTCAGCTATACTTTCTGTACACCGCAGTTTCGGTTTTGAATATGAATTTGCAACATGGGAATTAGCACCTCCAAATACCGTTGATGTTCCTTCGCATACAGAAGTAGGAAAATCTGCCCCTTTTAGCCCTTTGTTTAATACTTCCTTTATATTAGAAACAGATGCTCAAAAAGAGTTAGAACTAGTTGCGCCTCCTCTCTTAGCAGGAGGAGCAAATGGAATAATAAACAAAGCATTCATATCACAAGTTCATACTTTGTTTATTAACGCTTTAGTTGCATTTAGAGGCACACATGCCACAGCAAATACTCATGTAAATGCTTTACCATTCAATGATCATATAGGTACTGGATGGAATTGGACTGCATCTGCAGGCTTAATTAGAGTTGCAACAGCAAGAAATAAATGGGCAGGAAAAACAAACCAAATCGGCTATCAATTAAACATAGCACTTACTCCACATGAGATAACCGAACAGTTCCAAAAAGATTCTCCAGGAGCAGACAATAATCAAGAAGCTGTTTATAATAAAATCCTTAAGCGTTTTCATGATAGTGAGGTATATAAAGGATTAGAATCTCCGAAAACTGAAATAGATACTGCATTATTGTTATTAGCCAAAGGTATTTCTAATGCTATAGCTATTCCAACATTGAGTTTAGTTGCAAAGACCAGAAAACCTTGGTTTACCGGTGATTTACATTCTCATGTCAAAGATTTACATGGTATCTGGGTTAAAGATAATGTACCTAATATAACTTTGGCGGCAGTGAAAGGAAATCATCAAGCCCAAAATGATTTAAGAAGCATTATATTATCTGAAAAAGATAAAGTAGCGCGAGACATCTTGACAAGCATACCTCAATATACGCCTCCAAAAGAAGTTAAAGGGGAAAACACAGGCATTACAGCTATGAGAGAAGCGCATACTAAGCTAGATACTGCTGTTAAAGGCGGCACTACAAGTCTTAAAAAAGCGGCTGAAAGAGAGGCTATTACTTGTCTAACCAAAATTGCAGAACGCCTAGAAAACCATGACGAAACACCAACCGTTAATGCAAAAACAGATTTCCTTGCCGAAAAATTTGGTACTGGCGATGGTGTTCGTAAAGATACATATGCTAATATACCTGTTTCTGGCAATAAAACTTTACACTTAGCCGAATTAAGGACAAATGCAACAACTGATGCTTTTTTAAGATAGTTATTTTAACTAATTGTAACGCCTCAATAAAGTCTAATTCTTTTAATATCAATTATTAAATTTTTCGAAGGCTTTGTTTCAATAAAGAATATCCTTTCATTTCATAAAGTATTGATTTATGTACCTACAGTTTGTACTTTTGCCCGTATGAATGATAATTTTACAAATGAATACTTCGGCATAGGAATACAAAATGGTAAAACACCAGAAAACTTAGGTGTTTTGTGGCGCTCGGCTCAAAACTTAGGTGCTACTTTTATATTTACCATTGGAAATCGATATGCCAAACAAGCCTGCGATACACACGACGCAGTAAAAGCAATTCCTTATTTTCATTACGATACGTTTGAAGCTTTTTTTGAAAACTTACCTAAAGGAGCAAGATTAGTTGGCGTTGAATTATCTGAAAAGGCTGCTGATCTGGAAACATTCGAACATCCTAGACGGTGTGTTTATATATTGGGCGCAGAAGATCATGGCTTATCAAAAAAAGTAATGGAAAAGTGCCATCATTTAGTAAAGTTTAAATCGGAAAAAAGTTTGAACGTTGCCGTGGCGGGAACTATTGTTATGTACGATAGAAATTTGTCTAAACCGCGTTCTTAAAACAAGCCTACCAATAGATAGAAATAAAACATGATAGAAAACATTCTTTTGCCATTAGCCGTACTTATAGTCGGTTTGATTTATTCAAAATGGCTGTGCAAAATAAACAATGGCTTTTTTAGAAAGAATGTTGATTTGTTTTCAAATTCAAAAGATTTGCAAGGCTGGTTTGCTGCACTAGTTCTTATTGTTACCGGTTTTATATTTCTGCTGAAAGGAATCTTTAATTATACATCATGAAATCAATATTATAAGGGCAAACTTCTTAATCCACTTTCTTAAGCGGATACTCATCATTCCCTGGATTAATGTTTGCTATTGACTCTCCTGAGATTATATACTGCTTATCATTTTTTTGAATGTATATAATTCCAAGTTCATTATACTTTTTATTGAATACTATTTTAATTTTATCCTCAGCTATATTTTCTGCCTTAAGATTTTTATACAATTCTGGTTTTTCTCCATCACCAATATAAACAATGGCAATATCGTCTAGACTTTTTATGTCTATTGAAAAACTGGTTACCAGTTCATCTTTATTTGTTCTCTTAAAAGTGTATTTCCCTGACCAAGAATTAGCTTCTCTCCTATTTTCAGATCTGGTTTTAGAACTTATGATTTTCCCTTCAGGGGTAATTTTATAACCCTCATTCAGCTTTTTATAAATTTTGGAAAACCGCATTTCAAAAATACTTATGGTTAAATCTTTATTGATTACAAACGATTTGGCAGTGTAATTGGCATCTTCTGGAACTTCACCGTCTGCTTCAATCGCAATAAGCTGTTTCGAAATCAGTTCTTTACCTTTTACATTTAGAATCAAATGATCTAAGAAATAATCCTCTTTTTCATCTCGAATATTTACAAGATAAGTCTGAAATGGCAATCCTCCATTATCTATTTTATAAACAACATTAGGATTGTTTTTATTGATTTTTGAATGAATGATATTCGTTATTGATTTTAATTCGTTTTCTTTTACTCGCGGATACTTTTCATTGCATTTTGCATTTTCTTCCAAATAACATTCTTCCATATATTTATAATAATCAAATGGCAACGCTAATAAAGATTCTTGCTCCAAAAGATTTTTATTACTGATTAATTCACAGACAACAGTTCCATTTTTACTTGAAATAATCACGGTATTATTTTCGTATTTAGCCGTAATTATCGATTCTTCATTATTTTCTTTTTTGCTGTACTCAGTTCGTTTTATAATTTTAATTACCCTGTTTTGATTATCGTATTCATTAACAATGCTTTCAGTACGATTGTAGTTTTCTCCCACAAAATATTTTTTCTCAAATAGTAGGACAAAACTTTTCGGATTATAAACCGTTTTTATTTCTTTTCGAACATTGTAACTTCCAAATTCCAAATAGGTTTCAATCATCGTATTGTTTTTATACGCATATTTTGCATTGTCTTTTTTAGCATAAGAAGCTGTATCCTCTTTCTGAATTTTTTCCCAATCTTTCTTATACTGGAAAAATGTATTCAAATTGGTTTTCTTATAAACAGAACCTTCAATATTTTCGATTAGACTGTATTTATCTTTAAAATTCAAAAACTTATTGGCTCTAAAAACTTCGTATGCTTCTGTAGAAAGTTTTTCTTTTTTAGATGGAGAATAAATCTGAGATTCCTGCGAAATACATCTAACCGCAGATGATAAAAACATAAAAAAGATTAATATAACACGCATATTTTTTTTGAAATATTTACTTGAATATAATTTACTATTCAAATTAAAGAATTAATTCTCATATGAATATTCATACACTTCACTTAATTCATTATTAGAGTTGTAATTGTAAATCATTCTAGCACAGCCATTAGAATCATTTAACGAAACTGTTTTCGATAAAATCTTATCTTTTTCTTTCGATATAAAAATATCCTTGTTACCCTCGGAATATCGTATATTCTCAGAAAGTAATGCATTGTCCTTTATACTGTAAATTTTCATTTTAGAATAAAAATCTTCCTGCTGATTTTTATATTCATAAACCAGTTTCTGCGTTGCATTAACCTCTTTTACAATTCTTCCCAAATCGTCATATTCAAAGAAACTGATCGCAACCACATCTCCGCTCCCATTTACTGTTTCACTCTTTGCACACTGAAATTTGTCATTCAAATGAAACACTTTGGCAATCATCACATTTTTTTCATCAACTGAAATGATGCTGAACTGTTTTTTGCCATATTTAAAAACATCCTTAGATTTTTCTCCCTTTTCATTTCTTCGCACTATACTGTCAATCAAATGATATGAATTTCTATAATACAGATCGTCGGAATACAAAACGCCATTAATAATGGTCGAGTATTGTTTAATTTGTCCGTTTTTATCATACAGCGTTTCTAACTGCATAAAACTTTTTGCAGTTTTGGAACTGTCTTTATACGCTTTTGCAGTTACCTTTCCCTTAGAACATTTAAAAAAAGCATTTGGTTTGGGATAATAAGAAACATTTGAATTTTGTATCAAATTATGAGCATAGTTTTGATCCACTTTAAATTTTGATTTTAATTCTTTTTCTGATTCTTTCTGCCTTTCCGCGATTTCTGCTTTTCGCAATTTGCTATAATACACTTTGTCATTAAAGGGAACTTTAAAATACGATTCGTAGGTTTCAATATACTTATCCGGATTGGTTACAAGAATCGGCTTATCGACACCATTGGACAATATCATTCCCGATTTTAGCTTGTAATCTTGGTTATTGAAATAATAGTAGCCATAATTCCTAAACTCGATTACGCAATCTTCCTTGACATGAAACACATGCACATCCTGGATGGTGTCAAAAGCTTCAGCAAATCTTTGGTAGATATTTAAATGCTTTTCTAAACCACTTCCCTGATTGTGGTCGAAGAATACCAAACTCACATCGTCTTTATGGTTAATTTCATAAAGCATTGCCTCGGGTTCGGGATTATCAGTTAGTATTTTTTTAGAACATGCGGTCAATAAAAGTAAACAGAGCACCGCGCCGATTAAATTGCTTTTAGCTTTCAAATTCTTATTGTTTTATCTTTTTTAAGACAAATTTGAAAAATATAAGCATACGGATTTGAACTGATATAAATCCGTATGCTGTAATTGAATATTCGTAAAGATTTTTAATAAATCCGTACGGGCGTCTTTAGTTTTTAAGAGGAAGTGTCAGTAAAACTATAGTTCCGTTGTCATTGGAAGTAATTTCTATATTGGTTTTGATTTTGTTTTCTCTAGCCAAAATCTCCAAACGTTCTCGGGCTATAGTCCCCGATAAAGACTGATGATCGGAATCAACATTCGATTTATCCTGATAACCTTTTCCGTTATCTGTAATTTTCACCACGATCTGATTTTCTTCCACGGCGATTTCCAGTGTTATCAATCCTTTATCAGAAAGATTTCCTATTCCATGAATAATAGCGTTTTCGACAAAGGGCTGAATCAGCATTGGAGGTATCAATAAAGCAGAAGTATCCGTATCGGGTACGATTATGTTGTAGGTAAACGTATATTCAAAGCGCATCTGCTGCAAACTCAGATAGTTTTCTATTGCTTCGATTTCTTGGTCGAGAGGCACATAATTTTTACGGCTTAATTCTAAACTGCTTCTCAACAATCGGCTAAACTGACTTAAATATTTTATAGATTTTTCTTTTTCGTCAAATCTGATAAAACTTTGCAGTGCAGACAAAGTATTAAAAATAAAATGCGGTTCCATTTGCGTTCTCAGCAATTGCTGCTGCAATAAAATTTTCTCTTTTTCCTGCTTTTGCCTTTTCTGCCTTTGGAAAAAATAAAGCAAAAATATCCACGAAATGGCCAATAATGATAATAACCCCACAATAAGCAACAGTAATTGATTTCGTTCAAGACGATTCTCTGTATTATCAATAGCCTTATTTAATCCATGAATAGACCTGTCTTTGGCCTGAAGTTCATAAATCGTAGCCATTTCTTCTGTAGCCTGAATACCCGAATTCCTGAGAATGTTATCTTTAAGCGCCAATATCTCATCTGCTTCTTCTAGAGCTTTTTCTTTATTTCCTTTCGCAAAATAATAATGCATTTTGGCTTTTTTGTTCAGACATTTTTCATAATAAGACAACAGCTGCAAATGCTGGCTTTCAATCTTATCAGCTTGTTTAATTAAGTTTTCTGCCTCAGGAAAACGTTTGGTATGAACATACAGATCGATTAGGTTGGCAATAGTCGTATACAGATTTTTAATCATGACAGGACTCTCAGGACTTGCCAATAAACCTTCTTCATCATATCCTCTAACCAAATTGTAATGATGTATCGCCTTATCGTACTGATTGTTTAGCAAATAATAATGTGCCATATGCTCATTAGTAAATCTAACCTGCATCGGCTCATTTGTTTTTGATGAAATCTGTTTGAGTTTTTTAATGTAAAAAAGAAGCGAATCTGGCTTATAAATATTGCTTTCTTCACAGGCGGTAAACAATTGCGAATAAGCCCTAAAATTATATTTGTAATTATCCTCAGGCAATCCTTTTAAAATTTTTAAGGCCAGCTGATTCTGTTCGATTGATTTTTGATATTGGCTGATTTTATTATTATCCTGAGCTGCATTTAGCAAACAGATAACTTTTGCCATTGGTTTGCACTTTAGCGAATCGTCATTCATAATGATTGCCGCAGATTTATTGAAATAATAAACCGACTGATAAAACTTTCCTTCAAGTTCTGAAATTAAACCCGCTCCATTATAAATCGTAAATTTTAGCGCATTGAATTCTTTTTCTTTTTCTACCAAACCTAAAGCAAAATTGATATGCTGTTTGACACTGTCAATGTCTTTTTTTACTAGGTTTTTTGCCAGATTGTAATGTATGAATGCTAAAGCCGAACCTGTTTTTGAGAAATCTTTTTCTTTGAGTTTGCCTGACCAGAAAGCCAGTTTATCTGCTTCTGGATTTTGATCTAAACTATCGCTGATTACCTGCAATGATTCCAGCATTTTTTCTGGATGAATCGACACTTTTTCAGATTTATGCTGACAAGAAATAACAGTCAGCAGCAAAAAAAGTAATGTTTTTTTCATTATCTCAAAGGATTTAAATGATTTATCACAAACTCTTTTCTGCGAGTCGCTACAGGAATTTCGGAGTTATTTTTCATGACAAGGATGCCTGTTTTCATATACTTATCTATAAAATCTTTGTTGACAATATAAGACTGATGGGTTTTTATGAAAAAGTCCTCAGGAAGAATATCTTCGTAATACTTTAAGGGTTTAGAAGCCGTTACTACTTTCTTGTTTTCCAAATGAATTTGAGTATAAGATCCTTCGCCAGACAAATGTACAATGTCATTGAGACGAACAATTTGCATACAGTCTAAAGATGTGATGCAAATTCTGGAACTCATATCGATCGTTCTTGAACTATATTCCTTCACAAGATTAATCTGATTCAAATAATCGGTCTGTTTTACCTTTTTGATTTTTTGTATCGCTGCTACAAATTCATCATTATCTATAGGCTTTAAAAGATAGTCCAACGCACCATACTTAATGGCTTTTATTGCAAAATGATTGTAAGCGGTAATAAAAATAATATGAAAAGAATTCACTTCTATTTGATTCAAAATATCGAAAGCCGTACCATCTGTAAGCTGAATATCCATCAAAATCAAATCGATTTCTGTATTTTTTAAGATTTGTACTGATTCGTTTACTGAACCTGCCATCGCTTCAAGTTTTAGAGAATCTTCTTGCGAGACTAACCATTGCAACTCTTTTCTAATTGCTGGTTCGTCTTCTATTATTAAGGTTCGTATTTTGTTCATATTTAGGAAATAACAGTTTTACAAATTGAAATTTTAAACCAGATAAAAAAAGCGGTAGGAAACTGTCTCTTTACAAAGATCAAAATTTGCAGTACGAATATATAATTTTTTATTTCAATGTTTTAAATGCTATACTTTCGATATATTTTTTTATTTCTCTGTAAGTGATTTTTCCTTTAGTCCAAGCACACACAAAAAGTAATTTGAGTGCACATTTAAAAAAGAACATTGCAAATCTCCTCAGAATTTCAACGAATTTATATTAGCTAAAATCAGTAAATCTTTTATTTTCATTTTTGTACTATCCGTTTACTATTTTATTTAAGAATCATGATTTATAAAAAATTTATTCTTCTTTCGAGCTTTTTTCTTTTTGTACATGTTTTACAAAAACAGCAATCTTTGGTTTCATATTCCGATGCCAATCAGGAAATTGCTGGAATTCATGTTTTGACATCTTGCGAAAACTCTAGGTTTAAAATTAAAATCGAAAAGAACGCTGGAGAATATTCATTTTTAATTTTCGATAGGAATAAAATCATTTCAAAAGGTAAGGTTGGAAAACATAATGAAGATGATACTCTTTATTTAAACTTTGGAAAAATTGGCGGCATATATGATACCGATACAATACAAATTCAGAAGTACGGAAATGCAATGAACGAATATGTGCATTTTACGCAATGCGGTGAAAAGTATCTCACATTTATAAAATCCAAATAATAATCTCCAATGATAAAGTTTTTTACATATATTTTTTTAATATTCATCTTTTTATCTGGCAGTTCGTCAATTGAAAAGAATAAAAACTTAGAAATTAAAATCGATTGGCAGAAAAACCTATCAGGCGATTTTTCATTTGCAAAAAATTGGGAATATCCAGAAGGAGTTTATCAAAATGATTTTGGGCAATTAAGCTGTGATGGACTTTGTCCGACGGAAACAGAGAGGATGAAAGATGAGAATGGAAAAATTTATAAAGATTCTTTGGCAAAATTCTATCAGCTTGTAGATACCACTCACCTATTTCATTCGATTAAATCTAAAACCAACATTTATGAATGGGCAGGTGCAAATTTTATAAGCGTTAAAAGAATCAGTAGAGATACGATTTATTGTTTTACCAATAAAAATATCGCAACTCATAGCAGTTTGATTCTGAAAATAACAAAGGATAAATGTATTCCTGAAATCGAGTTAAATAGCATTTCGGTTTCAATAGGAAAGCAAATATATGCTTGCAAAAAAGGTGTTATTACAATTGACAGGGATTTATGGCATAATGGAATTCTAAAAGCAAAATTTGACTTTATTTTTGAACATCCCGAAAACCCAGATAAACCGCTGTTTTGGAAAGGCAAAATCTATTCGCAAATTAATGAGAATGAAAAATAACATTTATTATATTTAGAAATCCAAATCATTTATACATGAGAAACAATCCATTCCTAACCGTTATTTTATTGTTCTGCATAGAAATCGTGCTGTATTATTATATGGATTATATAAATTTAATATCAAACTCTTCTGCCTATAGAGGCGCACTTATGCCATTATTCTGCTTTACAGTTCCTGCAATTTCAGTTTTAATTTCGATATTTTTCACCAATATTCCGTATAAAAAAGAATTCAAATGCTTTTCTATATTTCTAGTAATTGTTTCAATTATGGTATTTGCAGTGTTATCATATTTAGGAGCTTTAGCAAAAGCATATCAACATTAATAGAACGACCATGAATAATACAAAACTCGATTATATCAACATTTTCTTGGCTGTAATTCTGGTTGCCGTAATCGCCCTTTATTTTGCCACAAGATTTAAAAATAAAGAGCAAGACAAAATGTTTTGGAATGCTGAAATTCATAGCAGTTTAGAAAATCCAACAGCAGAAAATTCAAATATCATTCAAATTATAGATGCCACTTTTTATAATACTTTCAACGATTCTAAAAGTGAAATCGATTCTGAATCAAAACGAGTAACCAGCGCTAAAAGTGACAATTCTATTTTTTTCAAAATCTGGCAGGAGGAGCTTTTACCCGATTCTCTTAAACTAAAATATTTCTCTGTAGACGAACGCAAATTTTATCAGCTTCAAACTCTGGTTCCTTATAAAAAAATGAAAAATTTGGTTACCGAAAAAGATGTGGTTCCTATTTTAATTTTAGAAGTGCAGCCTAAAGGCAAAATCCTTTTGAAAATAATTCCTAAAGAAAATACAGAACCTCAGCTTTTAGAAACATTTATGGCTAAAGAAATCGCAGGAAAGTTGGATATGCTAGTTTATGAAGAATCTTTAGGCGAAAAATACAATCGTTTTGAAAGCATTGAAAATATAACCGATTATGCTGATTTACTTCAAAATCAATACAAATGGTCTTCAAAAGTTGAAATGGAAGAACATGATGTGTTAGCAAGTTTTTATGCATATTCATTTAAAGACGACAGAACAGAACTTTCAGAAAATGCAGATGCTGCTGCAATTCGCAGCATTCCAAAAATATTTTATATCTATTGGGAGGATAAAAAGAAAAAGAAATATAATATTCAATATGAATTGTCTCCTATTGAAGTTTTAAGTGCTTTCAGAAAATTAAATGAAGGGGTTTCTTCAAGCGATATAAAATTCACTTTTAAGGTATACAAAAACGCTTACGCCGAATGTGAAATGTCTAAAAATGGCATCATCATTCCATTAAAAGATTTATATCCTTATAAACCCTAACTTTTTATTCAAAAGCTTCTTTTTAAACTAATTGGGTTTCCTAAACGTATTTTAAGAAAATCAAACACCAACTGCACTTTTTAAACTTCTGTTTGTGCAGTAAACATCTTATTCTCATTTTTTTAATATTTTTTTTACAGAAAATATTTTTTATGGCTAAAAAAACCATGAAAATATATTTTCAGGACTTTATTGCACCCAAAAATGTATTTTATTTCTCCTTCTAAAAATCATTATTAGTCAATTTTGCACACGAAGTTACTGAAGACCTCCACTTGACAGGTGTCATAAGCAATTTCCAAAACTAACTATTCAATTAACCAAATTACCAACCAAAATGACAAATTTTATCAGGATTAAAATGGGTCCTAATGGGGTATCTGGATTTAGTTTGAAAACAAAATTGATGCTATTCTGCATTTTGTTTTCTCTATCGCAAGTCCACGGATATACCCTTAGTTCTAAAGGTGCGGCGAAATCGCAAAATGTTCAACAACAAAAAAACATCACTGGACAGGTCAATGATGAAAATGGTATGCCACTTCCAGGTGTTACCATTTTGGAAAAAGGAAGTAAAAATGCTGCCCTAACAGATTTTGACGGAAAATTTTCTTTAAAAGTAGAAAATGAAAATGCTGTATTAGTATTCTCTTTTTTGGGGTATACCAATACTGAAGTTTCTGTAAAAGGAAAAACTATCGTAAATGTAAAAATGCAAAGGACAACGGCTTCGTTGGAGGAAGTTGTAGTTGTAGGATACGGTAAAATGAAGAAAAAAGATTTAACAGGAGCAGTTGTTCAAGTTTCTCCTGATAGATTAGTTAACCAAAATCCGCAGACCGTTCAGGATATCTTAAGAGGAACTCCTGGTGTGCGAGTAGGTTATGATCCTTCTGCAAAAGGAGGCGGGAATATACAAATTCGAGGGCAGACTTCTGTATATACAGCGGGTGGTCATAATTCACCTCTTATTATCTTAGACGGAATGCAGTTTTATGGTGAGCTATCAGAAATCAACCCTGACGATATTGCCCAACTTGATATTCTAAAAGATGCTTCGGCAGCATCTGTTTACGGATCGAGAGCAGCGGCGGGGGTTATTCTTATTTCAACCAAAAAAGGAAAAACAGGTAAGCCTATGGTAAGTTTTTCTACCAACACAACGATTAGCAATAAAAGTGCTTATCGCAAAGTGTATTCTCCAGAAGGCTACTTAAAATACCGTGAAGATTGGGAAACTGCTCAAACCTATGGTGTCAACACAGCAACAGGACAATACGAAGCATTTATTGCCGGAACAGTGGCTAATGGAAAACCAGGGTATTTTTCAAATCCAAATGATTTGAGTAAATGGGGCATTACTGAAGCGCAATGGTTAGCTTATCAGCCAGCCTCTCAAACAAATGGAAAAAGCAGTAAAGAAGTTTGGGGAGCACGTTTAGGATTGAATTTTGATCCATCACTAATGGCAAATTTCTTAGCTAATAAAACACATGACTGGAGCAATAGTTCTTTTAGAACAGGGATTAATCATGATAACAATTTAAGTATTTCAGGTGCAGCTGACAGAGTAAATTATTATGTTTCTTTTGGTTATTTAAAATCAGAAGGAGCTATTGTTGGGAACGATTATAAAGCCGCTCGCTCCAACATGAAAGTTGACGCTAAAGTTACAGATTGGCTTGACCTTGGAGTAAACGTTAATTTTCAAGATCGATCAGATGGAGATGTTACGCCTTCTTTAGGTACAAATGCTGGAGATAATAATATGATGAGAACAAGTCCGTTTGGAACCTTCATCGATGCAAATGGCAATTATGAGAGACAGCCTATGGGAAAAAATGTTTCTGGACAAAATTATAACTATTACTACGAGCGTCAATTTATTGATAAAGAGACAGGATATACAACATTGAATACTATTTTCAATGCTAAAGTAACTTTGCCTTTAGGTATCACCTATGCATTCAATATTGCTCCTCGTTACCAGTTTTTTCACGATCGTTATTTTAGATCAACGCAGAATCCAAACTGGCCTGCAGCTACCACAGGGGTAAATAGAAATAACTCAACAAGATTTGATTACAACTTGAATAATACCATTACATGGGATTATACGATTGCACAAAAACATCACATTATTGCCACTTTTGTTCAGGAAGCAGAAGAACGCCGTTTTTGGTCAGACGGAATGGATGCCTATAATATTCAGCCATCAGATGCATTAGGTTTTCACCTTGTTAATACAGCAACAATGGCGAATAGTGCACTTAGATCAAACGATACACATGAAACCGCAAATGCATTAATGGCGAGACTTTTCTATTCGTTTGATAATCGTTATATGCTGACAGCAACGGTACGTCGTGATGGATATTCGGCATTTGGGGCTTCAAATCCTTACGCAGTTTTCCCTTCTTTTGGTGTTGCTTGGAACTTTAAAAATGAGAAATGGTTTAACTGGGAACCTATGAGCACTGGTAAACTTCGTTTGTCTTGGGGTAAAAACGGAAATAGATCGCTTGCAGATCCGTATGTTTCTTTGGCAAACTTAGTCAATACTGGAACTATGGGCTATTTAGATGCTTCTGGAAAAGCACTTGAAATAAAGTATTTAGCACTTGACCGTATGGCAAATCCAAACTTGGAATGGGAAAAAACTACCTCAACAAATATTGGGCTTGATTTAGGATTCTTGCGTGATCGAATCACTGCTACATTAGATTTTTACAAAGCATCTACTCATGATATGATTATGAGCCAATCTTTGCCAGGTTTTACTGGATTTTCAACAATTGCTACCAACCTTGGAGAAGTTCAAAATCAAGGTTTTGAATTGAGCCTTAACACACTAAACATGAAAAAACCAAATTTTGAATGGCGTACTTCATTTGGAATATCTTACAACGAAAACAAAATTGTCTCATTATATGGAAACATGGTAGATATTAAAGATGATAATGGAAATGTAATCGGGAAAAAAGAAGGAAATGATTCTGCTAATGGATGGTTTATTGGAAGACCAATCTTCCAAATCTGGGATTATAGAGTAACTGGAATCTGGCAGAAAGATGAATGGAAAGAAGCTCAAAAATACGGACAGCGCCCTGGAGATCCAAAAGTAGCTAACAGTTATACAGCAGATGATATCGATGCGGTAGACTCAGATGGTAAACCATACAAAAAAGCAGTTTATAATGAAAAAGACAAACAGTTTTTAGGAAACTCAAATCCACCAGTACAATGGATGTTGCGTAATGATTTTAAGATTTATAAAAATTGGGATTTAGGTATTAGTATGTATGCTAATATGGGGGGCAAATCGCTGAATTCAAATTATATGAATACTTTCAACGATGCGAGTTTATATAAATTCAATTTTAACCCATACGTGAATCCATATTGGACATTAGATAACCCAACTAATGACTGGGCACGTCTTGATGCTAAAGGGCCTGCCGGAACTCCAGTTGCACCGGGAAGATTGTATGACCGTAGTTTTATTCGTCTAGATAATATTTCGCTTGCCTACACGCTTCCTAAAGATCTTATGGATAAAGTGCATATTAAGAGTATAAAAATATATGCTTCAGTTCAAAACGTAGCGACATGGGCTGCTTCTAAAGAATGGAAATATTTTGGAGATCCAGAAACAGGAGGATTGGCTACGAGACAGTTTAATTTAGGTTTTAATTTCCAACTTTAAAATTATACAACAATGAAAAAATATATAAAAAATAGCATTTCAAGGCTAGTGCCCTTTTTTTAGCATTGGCAGTGCTTTCTAGCTCTTGTTCAAAAGATTTTCTGGAAGCAGATCCGCTTTCGTTCTATGAACCTGAAACTACATTCTCTACAGAAGCTGGGTTACAGGCAACTTTAGCACTTTGCGATAAGCAGCTGCGTAATAATTATATCCACTTTGGTTATTCTGGTGTTAGCGTGCCAATTGGTACCGAGTATCTTTTCTCTGATATGGCCCAATATGGAAAAACAGACACGGGTAGCAATATTGCCGATTATGCTAATACTATTGTTCCTACTGGAGATTTTAGAAGAGATGCTGGTGGAGAACATATTTATCTTGGGTTCATGTGGACAGAAGCGTATACAGGAATTAAAAATGCAAATACTGTATTAACCTATATTGATAAAGTAACAAGTTTATCAGAGGAAGTTAAACGAAAATATATTGGTCAAGCATATTTCCACAGATCTTATCGTTATCTTAATTTGGTATATCAATTTGGAGACATCCCGTTGATTACTAAAATTTTAGAAGTTCCAAAACAGAGTTATTATTCTACTAAAAAAGAAGCCATCATAGAAATGATTACAGCAGATATGGAAAAAGCTGTAGAATGGGTTCCAGAACAAGCTAAAATTGGATATGTTGGAATGGTAAGCAAAGGCGCTTGCCGTCAGCTGTTGATTAAATGTTATTTAGCATCAGGCAAATTTGCTGAAGCTGAAGCGCAAGCTAATATTTTGATTAACCAGTCAGGCTATGCATTGGTGCAAGGCAATTTAGGAATTTTTGATCCAGGAGGAAATCCTACCGCATGGCCCATTACAAGAAATGTGATTTGGGATTTACATAGACCAGAAAACAAAGTGATTAGCGCTAATACTGAGGCCATATTGGTGGCTCCAAATGGAGGTGCGCAATCGTTTTTAGCCTTTTCATCCATGAGAATTTTTGGTCCAAACTGGAATGATGCCAATTTAATTACTCCCGACGGAAAAACTGCAGCACCTCGTTTTCCGTTGACTGATAAAACAAATTATAATGCAAAGTATGATTATCAAAGAGCAATTGGACGTGGAATTGGTACAATCAGCGGTTCTTATTACTCACAACATCCAATGTGGGTTGTGAATGGCGTTGAGGACAAAATCGATCTTAGGCATAACAGTACTGTCGGTAACTGGGTAAATATGGAAGATCTTAAATATGCATCTGGAGCTGGCGGAAGCGCGACATGGGCAGGTCAAAATTTCAGAATGAGGGATGCATCTGGAAAATTGTTAGCACAAGATTCTATTCGTGACTGGTTTGATTTCCCACATTATAAAATCTTTTATCATGATGTCGTGGCCGAAGCAAATCCAGCAGCAAATGATTTTCAAGGAGCTACTGCAGGAGCAAGTGCACACATGTATATCTATCGTTTAGCCGAAACCTATTTATTGCGCGCTGAAGCACGTTTTTATCAAGGCAATGTTTCTGGAGCGGCTCAGGACGTAAATGTGGTAAGAGCTAGAGCAAAAGCTTCGCAAATGTATACTACAGTAACGATTGGTGATATCTGCGCAGAAAGAGGAAGAGAACTTTATATGGAAGAATGGAGAAATGTAGAATTAAAACGTATTTCGCACTGTTTGGCTCTAAGCGGAAAAGCAGATGAATGGGGAAATACGTATAGCAAAGATACTTGGGATAAACAATCAGGAAAAGATGCAACTGGCGGAAGCTACTGGTGGCAGCGCATTGTACATTACACGCTTTACAACAAATATCCAGCTGGAATTTCTCTTAAACCAGGCGTAAAGTTTTATTCTATGGACAAGCGTAATAATTACTGGCCAATTCCATATAGACTGGCTATAGAGCCGAATATTAAAGGTCAGTTAAGCCAAAATTTTGGTTATGATGGTTATGATGCAGGAGTAAAAGTTTGGGATAAATGGCAAGATGCCGTTGCCGACGAAAGCAAAATTTAATTTTTATAAAAGATTAGAAGATAGAAACGAGTTAAAGTTCATTTAACTCGTTTTTATTTTAAATGAATTGTGATTTTTGCCTGCGCATTTACATTAAAATAGCATCGAAAAGCCTTTGGTATATTTTATAAACAAATCAATTGCAAGCAGAATAATTATAACTAGTACAAAAGCTATAAAGTATGTCAATCTTTGAGCTTTTTTATCAAATTCAAAAGTTTTGGGATTAATAAAACTATCAGCATAAACAGCAGGCGAAATTTTTATATGTGGGCAAAATAAAACAGCACCTTGCAGAAAATGAGCAATTAGCTGATATTTATTTTTCGGAACATAAGACAATCCATTTTCAGCTGTTGAAAAATGAATAGGAACTTTGACTCCGTTCTTAAAACCAAAAATATATCCTGGCGAATATTTTGTTCCAACTTTCCGATCAATATCACTTACGTAATCCTCTTTGCTCTTCTCGAGTTCTTTATATAAAACACTGTGAACCGAACCATCAGCTTGTTGATGATGAAGACCATCTTGATCTACAGAAATCAAAATGACTTTTTTTTGCTTTTTATGGAGGTAATTTTTATACAGTAACCAACTGCCCCAAAGCAGCAAAGGGAAATAGATAAGATTGAAAATCATTTCTCCTTTAGACAAAGGGCTATTATGCTCCAATTGGAGAGCTAATGGAATTCCAACAAATAAAGCAATCATTGCGATGCATAAAAGTGCAAACAGTATATAAATTACTACGGTAACGACAGTATTGCGCTCAGAGCACATTTTTGGAAAGTTTTCTTTACTGTAAACCATTAAGTTTGAAATACTAAAAAAATTGAATTATGCCTAACTTCTGCTCATGAAGATAAATTTTATACTAAAAAGGATAATAATTCCATTTCTGATGAAATAGAATATATTTAATCTACTTATTTTTTAGTTTTATAAACTTTATAAAATACAAAAAGAATACCCAGCCAAATTGGAATTAATTCTACAGATAACTTCATATCCGTCATCCACATGATAAATAAAATACCCAACAAAAAAATAAAACAGATGTAATTGCTTATCGGATAAAATATCGATGCAAACTTAGTTTTTGTGTTTTCCTTGTCTTTTGCACGTCTAAATTGTAGATGGGTATATGATATCATAACCCAGTTAATCACTAAACAAGAAACGACCAAAGACATTAAAATGCCAAAAGCTTCTTCTGGCATTACTTTGTTTATTAAAATACAGATAGCCGCAAAACACGAAGAAATTAAAATCGCATTAATTGGCACTGAATGTTTGTTTAGCTTCTTCAAAAATTTAGGAGCACTGCCCTGATCTGCTAAACCAAACAACATACGTGAATTGCTGTATACACTACTATTATACACAGACAAAGCGGCAGTTAATACAATCAAATTAAGCACATTAGCAATAAGGCTTGTAAAATATATTTTGTTGCCAAACAACTCAAATTCCATTCCGTTTAGATTTTGAAAAACCATAACAAACGGACTGCTATCTGTAGTGATTTGTTTCCAAGGTGACAAAGCAAACAAAATTACCAAAGCCCCAACATAAAATATAAGAATTCTATAGATAACCTGATTGGTCGCTTTTGGAATGTTTTTTTCTGGATTTTCTGCCTCAGCTGCAGTAATTCCAATTAATTCTAAACCTCCAAAGGAGAACATAATTAATGCCATTGCAGCTAATAAACCTTGAAAACTGCCATTTGAAGTTTTTTCAAAAATGCCTTTTGGAAAGAATCCTCCATCGTTATACAAATTATGAATCGTAGCCTGCTCTCCTCCTGTTCCACTTACGAGCAAGTACGTTCCAAAAAGTATCATAGCAATAATTGCAACAACTTTTATAATAGAAAACCAAAATTCGGTTTCTCCGTACACTTTTACCGAGGCAAAATTCAAAGCATTAATAACCAGAAAGAAAAATAAACTGGATGCCCACAGCGGAATTTCAGGCCACCAAAACTGCACATAAACCCCGATGGCTGTAAGTTCAGCCATGCTAACTAAGATGTATAAAATCCAATAATTCCAACCTGATGCAAAACCTGCAAAAGAACCACAATATTTATAGGCAAAATAGCTAAAGCTTCCTGAAACAGGTTCTTCAACAACCATTTCACCAAGTTGTCTCATAATAAAAAAGGCTATAATTCCAGCAATAGCATATCCTAAGATAACAGATGGCCCTGCTAATACAGCCGCTGGACCAATGCCCAAAAAAAGGCCTGTTCCTATTGATCCGCCTAAAGCAATTAACTGAATGTGACGGTTAGTCAGCCCACGTTTAAGCTGATTCTCTTCTGCGGCTTCATGATTTTTTTCCACAAATTAGGTTTTAAAGGAGTTAAATGTTTTTCAGAAATCTATAAAAAGCGAAGATAGGTTAAAAAAGGAATCGTACAAAGCTATACTCAAAATTGTATCACGCCTATCAATTCTAAGAAATTTTGAAACTTCTTTTTTTTGTTTTAAGCAAACTGCAATACAGGATTCGGAAAAAGAATTAAAATCAAAAAAAAGACAGATATCAAAATATCTGTCTTCATGATTAACAATCATATTTAGCGCAAAAACAAAAGCCTTGGAAGTTCCCAAGGCTTTTGTTAAAATGTTTTTATGCTGACTATTATTTACTGAAATCGTAGCTTAGCGAAGCGCCAAGACCAAATTGAAATGTTGATGCATAATCAGTGACTGCTACTGGACCCCAGTAGTAATCCCAATAGTAATCATATCCAACAGCTGCTGACATAGACTGCAAATAGGCATGAAGATTAATCGATACCGGCGAATCGGTTTTTATTTTCACACCGCCTTTAATCTCCCAAGCAAAATAAGTCCCGTTGCCGCTTTTTGGCGTTTCAAGAATTGACACCCCTAAACCTGCACCAAGAAAAGGAAGCGCTTTCTGGGAGCTTGAGCCAAAATAATACGTATAATCTGCCAGTATGTAATTGATAGCGCCTTTATCATCGCCCGCATTAACTTGGGTTCCAGGAGCAATAGCACCATTGTTTAAAGGCACTTTTGTATACAAAGGCATGTGTGTATCGAGCCTGTTATACTTCAACTCGATTGAAGCATTATCCATTATAAAATATTCCAGACCTGCTCCCCACTCAAAACCATCTTCCACCTTTCCGTAAGATGAATCGAAATCTACTCTATCGGAAAAGGTATACCCTCCATAGAGGTTAAGCAGAAATGATTGGCTGCTTTGCGCTGAAAGCACCAGTGAAAAGAAAAACAAGGTAACTAATAAATGATACTTTTTCATAATTTCTAATTTTTTAATTTGTTCATGGCTAATTTCTTTTCAAAGTTATCTTACAGAATTGATTTTCAGCTAAAATACAAGACCAAACATGTTTCAAATTATAAAATGAAACCAACTTATTGGTCATTTCTAAAAAAATCACGCACAAAAAAGACCAGACATCCTAGACATCTGGTCTTGCCATTACCTCTTCATAAATCAATCTCGTTTTAAAGCCTTCAGGTTGTAATTACTATCTAACGATCTCCAAATTCCTTACGACTGTAAAAAGTATCGTCATCGGCGTCATACCCTACACTTGGATCATTATCAGGATAGTACGACCTTAGCACTGCCCTTTCGTAATTTCGGTCAAATCGCTGCTGAGTATTGAAACGGCCTGTTCTTCTGAATGTGTCATATCCGATTCCACTTGCCATAACAGTCTTCGTATCTTTATTAATATTCACCGAACCAATTGGTATGATCAAATGGCTGTCTCCGTCACGGTACATAAATTCCTTTTCATTTCCATCTGCTATATTTTCATGCACCTCTCGCTGGCTGTCCTCAATTAAGGTTTTATCGGCTTTTACATCTAGATACACCACACGCTGCATATCTTTGTTCACCCATAGATTGTCAATAGTTCCTATTGTACGATTGTCCGCATCAACTATCTTCCATCCCCTGACATCAGAATAGTCAGAAGCTACTTTATAGTCGGAAAGCTCATCAAGCCTGTATAAATTTCTGTCTTTATTTTCCATGTTTTTGTTGCTTTTATAATTAATTTCCAATGGTATCCGCTGGAGTAACATTTTCGATTTCTGTTCTATTCGGATCCTGCATCTGATCGTCCCTTAAAAAGACGTAATATACAATCGCACCAATCAAAAGCAGGGCTATAATCCATGGCCAGATAGGCTTCTTCTTTTCAATTTTAATTTCTGCCATAACTTTAATATTTATTATTGATATTCATTTTTTTTAACTTCATCATAAAGTTACAAACCGTAAAAAATCATAAAGTATTTAATTTCAAGCAGATGTTATAGAATTCCCAGTAGATTGAAAAACTTTAAATTTTCTCTTTGCATTAGATGTTGATTTATAATCTAAAAAATCATTTTATAGGGTTTCTCTTAAAAAACACGTATTACTACCTGATGGCAATTTCAAACGTCATCTTACATTTGTTATGATTTAATAATCGAATATTTACAGATAATATTCCTGCTCCAAATGTTTCTAAACAAAAGCTATTGTTATATTCTTCTGAAATAAACTATTATTAAATCCCCATTTCTATACTCCTATCCTATTGAAATGCTGCTATAAAAGGCATGAATATTCAATAGCATCAAAAAACTCTGCGCCAAAACATCTGTATGCAAGATTTCCAGTTCAGCTACTGGTGAATTCCATGTGGATTTATTTCATTTTTTAAGTTAGAAAAATCAAAAAACAAATCAATTCTTCAGCTACTATGAAAAACACGGTAAATTTCTTTTTAAATGGGAAACCAACGATTATAGAAAATCCTTCTCCCGATTTACTTTTAATTGATTATTTAAGATCTCCCGAAGTAGCGCTCTGCGGACCAAAGAAACCATGTGGACAAGGGGGCTGTGGCGGATGTACAGTTATCTTGTCAGAATGGGATAATCAGGAAAAGAAACCCAACCATCTGGCAATAAACTCCTGCCTTAGACCAGTATGTTCTATAGGAGGACTTTCTATTACCACTATCGAAGGAACAGGAGCAGCCCGTAAGCCCGATCCAGAGCATTTTGTCCAAAAAACCAGCTCAACACGCATGCCTGCTCCGTTAGGCGAAGATTATTCTCCTGTATTAGAAGAGGCTGAAAAACAAGCTGAAGAAAAACATCTTGCTGTTCTAAAAAAAGTTGCCCGAGCCACTAAAGATGGATCCAGTGCTGCTGACATAAAACTTATAAAGAATATTTCTGATTTTCCATCTGAAGAGACGCATACAGGAATAAACCCAGTCGCATATCAATTGGCGCTTAATAACGGCAGCCAATGTGGTTACTGTAGCGTAGGATTTGTGATGAATATGTCAGAATTCATAATTAATAACAAAAAAGCAACCAAAAAAGAAATCGAACAAGCCTTTGACGGTAATTTATGCCGATGCACAGGATATCGATCAATCCTTACGGGAATGAAAACTTTTGCTTCTGATTGGAGTAAGGATGATGAGGAAAAGAGGATGCCCTGCATGCTTGATCCTGTGGGTAAAGCTCAATTACCAGGCAAATTAGAAATACCTTTCCCAAAAGAAGCCCAAAATTCGGCTATAGGTGTTTCAACCAATCGATGGGCTGCTCCGACTACACTACAGGAACTCGCAGAAATTTTAAAAGAAAACCACGACGTTAGATTGGTACATGCAAATACCTCTTACGGAATTTATAAAAACGAGTATCTGCCAAGTACTTTTTACGCTGATATTCGCTTCATTCCCGAATTAAACGAGAGAAATAAAATAACTGAAGATCACATTCTGCTATCAGCCAGCACCACTTATAGCAGCTTTATTGAAATACTTTCTAAGTACATTGAAACTGGGCAAGACATTAAAAAGAAATCCCAATCGGATGTTACAGCACTTGAAGCATTAGACTATATGGCTCGCAGAACCGCTGGGCGAATAGTACGTAATGCTGCCACAATTGGCGGAAACACGATGCTAGTTCTAAAACATATTCCAAAAGGCACAGGCGAACCATTTCCGTCAGACCTTTTCACTGTCTTGTTTGCTTTAAATGTAAAAATCAGCTATTTCCAATTAGAGAAAAATGGCCAGTTTAAAGCGTATGCAAAAACGGCAGAAGAACTTTTAGAAGCAATAAAAACAGATTCAAAACTTGCTGATACTATTGTTCTTAGTTCATATGAAATTCCGTTAAAAGACTCTCATGCTAATGTATTTGCTCAAAAAGTGGCACTTCGTGAAGTAAACGCTCACAGTATTGTCAATGCTACGACCAGCTTCAAAATTAGCGATCAGTATATTACGGAGTCGGCAGTAATTGCACTTGGAGGTATTGCTCCTTATCCGTGGAGAGCAACAGAAACTGAAAAAGCGATGATAAATAAAAAGCTAGAGCTTAAAGACGCTGCTACACTTTCAGCAATTCTGGCAAAAGAAGTGCGAAAAGAACTAGATCTTCAGGACGAACGCATGAAAGAAGTTCCGAATGAAGATTTCACGAAGGAATACCGAACACAATTAGCCGTATCCTTTTTTTACAAATCAATCATTAACGCTTTAGTTGCTAAAGGAGCTAAAATTCCAGAAAACCTGATTTCTTCGGCAGAAAACAAATGGAACAAATGGCCTGCAAGTGATGGCGTTCAAAAATATAAAACACAAGATTACAAAGCGCCAGTGGCACAGCCTTATATCAAAGTTACGGCCATGTACCAAACTTCAGGACAGATTCATTACACACATGAGCTTCCAGTGCCTCCTCAAACTTTAAACGGAGCATTTGTACAAAGCCGAAAAGCCCTAATGAATTATTCTTTCGCAGTGAATGGCAAAAAAGTCGAAATTGAAGAATTACGAGTACATCTTAAAAAGGAGTTTCCTGCTTTTAGCGATATTATTACTCATGAAAACGTTAAAAACGGAGGCCGTAATTATCAGGGAATGGGAAATGACCAGCCGCTTTTTGCAGAAGAATTAGTGAGTTATGTTGGTCAATCTATTGCTATGGTACTTGCCTCAAACGAACAGGAAGCAATCAGAATTGCCGCGGAGGTTTCTGAAAAATATGTTCAATATACAAAACCTGGAACTCCTTGGACAGGAAAATGGAGTGAACCTATCTTCGATTTTCTTGAAGCAATAAAAAAAGAAAGCATCTTTCCCGATGCGCCTACTTCAACCCCGTTTATATCTCATATCTGGAAGATAACGCGACCAGGAAGCCAGTTTGATTGGGTGAAAGAACAGCCCACTAAAATTGAAACTCTAATACGTGAACAATCCATAACCGAAAGGAAAGAGAATGTAGACAATATCCCGTGTACGGTGGTTACTTCTTCACAGCTTTGTGGTGGACAAGCTCATTTTTATATGGAACCGCAAGCCTGTATTGCAACTCCTGTAGACGAAGGCCGAATAAAAGTGCAGCCATCTGTACAAAGTCCAGGCGGAATGCATGATACGGTTGCCTCGGCATTAGCCATGTACCATCACCAAGTAGAAATAAATGTTCCGCCCGTTGGAGGAGGATTTGGAGGAAAAACCGAACAAACGCGCTTTGTGGCTGGACCTGCTGCGGTTGCTGCGAAAGCGGTGAAAAAGCCTGTCAGAATAGCCATGCCACGTGACGAAGATACTGCCATGATAGGAAAACGCCACGCATATTATGGTGAATACGAAATTGCCGTAGATACTGGTGAATATAAACCTGAAAACAAAGGAATTCTTCACGGTTTCCAGCTTAAAATGTGGGGAGACGGCGGTGCTTTCTATGACTGTTCCTTCATCGTATCCAATTGCATCCAACTGCGCACAGATAATGCTTATAAAATTAAAAATTTCGAAAGCCAGATTGATGTATGCAGAACCAATACCGCTCCTAGCACAGCGATGCGTGCCTTTGGAGATGTACAAGGAAAAAATATTGTAGAAAATGCTATTGATGATGCCGCTGTTTCTATTGGCATGAGACCTGAAGATCTGCGTGAAAAAAATCTTTACGACCGTGGTGATGTGACTCCATTTGGTCAGGCGCTTACTTACTGCTATATGAAACAGGTATGGGCATACGCTAAAGAAGTTTCAAATTTTGAAGCTAAATATGCAGATGTCCAAAAATTCAATAAAGAAAACAAATGGTTTAAAAGAGGTATTTCTATGATTCCTGTAAAATATGGGTCAGGATATAATCTGCTTATGCTGGAACAATCAGCTGCTGTTGTGGCCATTAATCCAGCCGACGGAACCGTAGTAATCCATCAGGGAGGTGTTGAAATTGGACAAGGCTTAGTTACTCAAGCACAGCAGGTAGCTTCCTATGTCTTAGGTATTCCGATGGAGATGATTTTTATTGACAATGTAAATACAAGCATCACTCCGAATCCAACAAGTACGGGAGGTTCTACAGGAACTCCTTATTCATGCGAAGCCGTCAAACAAACCTGCGAGGAAATGCGATCTAGGCTTATGGAATTTGGCTATCAGATGCTAAATGAAAATGGCGAAGAATGGTGCAAAAATAAAAATATAGATTTTTGGAATTACGGCGCAGGTGAAAATAAAGGCTGGGCCAAAAAAATTGACCCAAAACAGGGAAATAAATCTATGATATGGCAAAACCTAATCAGTTTGGCCGCCTCTCAAAGGGTAAATCTTATTGCTACTTTTAATGCTAAAATAAAAGGTGGCGAAATACAGATCCCTGCCATGACATTTAAAACTGAAAAAGACCAGCCAAATATTCCAGGCATAGAACGTATAAAAGATGCTTCGCTTGGCGGAGGTGTTGATTCCTTTGTGGGCTTCACCTATTCTGTTGCCTGTTCTGTAACCGAAGTAGATATCCTTACTGGTGAAGTAAAAATCATCAGCTCTGATATTATTTATGATATGGGATGGAGTATGAATCCTGCTATTGACATAGGACAGATTGAAGGCGCTTTTGTTCAGGGAATCGGATATTTATTAACTGAAAAATTAGTATCAGAAACAGACGGTCCAGACATCGGAAGATTAAATTCAACCAATACATGGCGTTACAAAATTCCTGCTATAACTACAATTCCGTTAGAAATGAACACCTATCTTTTCCCAAAGGATGAAAAGTCTGTTCAAAGCATACCTGAAGATCCTAACCAGATATTTTCTGCCAAAGAAGTCGGCGAACCTCCTTTAGTGCTAGCCAACAGTGTCTTCTTTGCCATAAAAGATGCTATAAGAGCCTCAAGAGTAGAGCGTGGACTATCTCCACTATTTCGACTAGATGCCCCTGCTACTGTACAGGAAGTGCGCAGGGCTTGTGAGATTACTGAAAACAATTTAGCCAATACATAAACTATTAACCCAATCTTCAATTTATGAAACAATTAAGACCGCTTATTATAGCAATTTCAATTTTGTTTGCTTCCTGCGACAAAAAACGTGAAGAACCTGTTGCAGAAAAAAAGAATCTAGCCCTCGCTGCACTGGAACAGAAAAATTATGAAGAAGATGGTTTTCCCGACTTCGGTTACATGGTAAGCCCTCAAGAATATCGAGAAAAATATTCTGACCATCCTATTTTTCGTCTAAAAACAGATTTCCCAACTGAATTTCCAAAGGAAATGCCTAAATTTCTGGATATTGATTTTAAGAAAGAACCTTTAAAATATATAGAAGCTGTACGTGACTATGGTTTTGAGGGAAATACAGAGGAATGGGATCCATACAAAAACAAAGTGCGCAACTGGTACCATATTCCATGGCTTCATCCAAGTGTTGAAGGACCAAATGCTTACCCGCCAAACGGAGGTACAGAAGGTTTTCATGGTTTAATTAAAGAAGCGCCTCTGGGACCTCTACAGTTAGGACCAGGACTCAAAGGAATTGAGGGAGACTACTCGGTTTACGCCATTACCTTGATCAATGATAAAGCAGGTTATGCTATGGGTAAAATGTGGAAATCTCCTCAAAATCCTAATATAAAAGTATTGGATAAACGTTATGACAATGGCGGTTTCCCAACAGGGACTGTTTTTATCAAACTGCTTTTTACCGATGCTCCAAAAGGTACAGATTTCGTAGATTATCTTGTAAATCCCCTTACTTGGAAAGCTTATATAACCGAAAATTTCTGGAAATCAGACAAAAGAGTAGTTTCTGATGTGCACCTTCTGCAAATGGATATTTCTGTGCGTGATCCTAGAGCAGACAGAAGCCCTAGCAATCCTCAAGGAACTGGATGGGTATTTGGAACTTTCTGCTACAATGGTAAGCTAAACAAGAAAAACAAATTGATGAATCTTGTGCCTGTTGGGCTTACATGGGGGAATGATCCTGAAAACAAGATTAATAAAACTTCACCTTATCCGCCAATTAAGACTGAAGTAAACAAGGATTTGAAAGAAACGGTAATTTTCGAAAGTCCAAATCTGCCTCCTCAGCATCTTGGATGGAACGGAAGATTAGACGGTCCTGCTGATCTTAATACAGTTTCATGCATGTCATGCCATAATGCAGCTCAATATCCTGCAGTGACATCTCTTGTACCGCCTAATGCTGCTCCAGACGGAGGCGTAAACCCACCTGTTGGAGGAGGAGGTAAAGTATGGATGGAGTGGTTTCAGAATATAGAATGCGGAACTTCTATGGACCCGAATGTATATTCAACAGATTTCTCTTTCCAAGTCGCTATTGCCTTAGAAAATTTCTTTACTGCTAAGGCTGCTTCAGAAAACGGAAAATTTGCATCACAATACAAAGCTGTTCATGTGCCTATACGCCGTGGAGATATTGCACCTAACAAATAATTTCACACTCCAAAATTAAATCTTACCTGTCCTATTTTATGGCAGGTAAGATTTAATAACTGTGTACATTCACTTAAAATATTTTCCCGCTATTTGGCTGTGCTGATTTAGTGTCTCAAATGAAATCCTATCAATTTTAAAAGTTCATCTTTACAACAATAACATTTATTCTATAGATCAAAAAAAACACATTTGACAGGCTCATAAACATAATCAAACTATTTAATTATACCGACCTGGTTAAAAATTAATCTTTATATTTGATAATTAAATTAATAGAATGAGCGAAGAAACAAAAGCATATGCCTTAATAACTGGTGCAAGCAAAGGAATTGGAAAATCTATTGCTTACGAGTTGGCCAAACAGGGCTATCCGTTACTGCTTGTTGCAAGAAGTGGTGAGGAATTAAAGACGCTATCTGATGATCTTCATGCAAAATACGGCACTATTGCTCCTATCTTTCCTATTGATCTTTCGATAAAAGAGGCATCCCTGAAAGTAGTTGATTGGATAAAAATGAATAATTATCCCGTTGGTATTTTAGTAAACAACGCTGGTTATGGTGTATGGGGCGATTTTAGCCATTCTCCTCTCAGCGATCAGCTTGGCATGATGCAGCTTAACATGAATGCAGTGGTAGAACTGTCGCATTTATTGATGCCTATCCTTTCAAAAGAAAAACAAGCCTACATTTTAAACATATGCAGTACGGCTGCGTATCAAGCTGTACCAACACTTGCAATTTATTCTGCCACAAAAGCATTTATCTTGTCCTTTACTCGTGCTCTTCGTTTCGAACTTGCTAAAACTTCAATATCAGTAACCTGTTTCAGTCCAGGCCCTGTCGATACAGGCTTTGCTGCAAGAGCGGGTTTAAGCGCTTTAAACAAAATGGCTGAAAAGTTTAATATGCAGCCTGATAAAGTGGCAAAAATGGCAGTAAAAGCCATGTTCGGAAAAAAATCAGAAGTTATTCCTGGTTTTACAAATATCATTTCTGTTTATGCTAACCGTATACTACCGAAAGCATTTATCGAAAAAACAGCAGCTGGGATTTATAAAATTTAATTTTTTCAAAAAAAATAAAAAAAAATCATTGTAAAAGAAAAATTATATTATCTTCGCATTAAATCTCTACTAATTCGATAGAATATGTCTAGTAAAAGAAATATGTTTAATTTTCCTAAAAGCCAAATGCACGCAAACACGCGAATGTGTTGTTGTTGCTGTTGTAGCTGTTGCTAAACTTTTAGATAAAATTTCAAACACTATTTTTCATTTATTAAATATATTTATCATGGTCTCTTCATATAAAACATTTACCCTAGCTAATCAATTAACTGCTGAACAAATCAACTTTTTTAACCAATATGGTTTTATCCATTTCAAAAATTTTATAACCCCAGAAACCGTTTCATCAATCATTGATGCTTCAAAAGAAGTAGAACAAAAATGGATTGACAATGATCTTCAAAAAGTAAACGGCGTTCCAATTAAATATGGTAAAGATTTAGACGGCTCTCCTATTGTGCAGCGCTTTGCCTTTATCAATCAGCACCATCAAACATTAAGTGGCCTTCTACTTGATCCAAGATTTAATAGCTTGTTGCAATTGGCAGGCGATGGCGCAAGATTAGGCACTGAAGAAAAAGATGGAATGGTTTTCAATCATTATATCAATGGACCTGAAAGCAAGTTTACCAAGATGGGCTGGCATACAGATGGCTTGAGGGATATTTTTTATGGTACAAAATTAAATCCCATGTTAAATGTGGGCATTCATTTAAGCTCTTTAAAACCTGAAAACGGTGGTCTTAAAATCATTCCAGGTACGCACAAACAGAGTATTTACCAAATGCTTTTTCGCAAAAAATACTTTTTAGACCATAAAGAAGATCCAGACGAAGTTTCAATAATTCCAGAAGCTGGAGATTTAACCATCCACGACGGGCGTTTGTGGCACAGAGTTGCGGAATCATCTATCCGAGGCGAAGAAAGCAGAAGAAGAGTTATTTATATTCCCATTATAGCAGGAAAATATGCTCCTAAAAATGAGAACAGCCCAACGGTTTTCTATCAACGTTTTGCGGGAATTGTTAAGTAATATGCTGTTTGTTATTGCATTTAGTTATCTGGTCAGATCAGGTAAACTAAAAAGAACTTCCGATTTTTTAAAAAATGTCCAAAGAAAGATAAAAGTAAAAATTATAAAACTGGAATTGGGTATACTGTCAGGTTTACTAATATTGGGTTATTAATGGGAAAGGAAACGCAGCATGAAGGAAATAATGCCATTGTTAAAAGAACATTTTCAGACCGCAAACGGACTAATATCTTAAAAAGAGCGGAGCAGCTGACCATTGTATTTTTGCTTCCGAAGGTGCCAAGATTCATTTCGCCTAACCTGCTCACTTTAATTGGTGCGCTTGGTTCTGGGTTAGTCTTTTTAGCTTTTGTTTTGGGTGCTTATTCAACAGATCAATATCTACTTTTGGGTATTATCGGATTGGCTATAAATTGGTTAGGAGATTCTTTAGATGGAAGATTGGCATATTACAGAAATATTCCGCGCCGCTGGTATGGTTTTGCACTCGATATCATCGTCGATTGGATTGGTATCGTGCTTATAGGCTTTGGCTACTACATCTATGCTGAAAACGGTACGCAAATCATAGCTTTTGCTTTTGTTGCATTATATGGCTGGTCTATGATCATCAGCCAGCTACGGTACAAAATCACAAACCAATACAGCATAGATTCCGGTCTTGTCGGTCCAACAGAACTCAGGTTTATAATTGCTCTAATTTTAATTGCAGAAGTCTTTGCTCATGGATCAATTGCTTACTTGGCTGGCTTTATTACCATTATTTTATTTGTAATCAATACCATAGACAGCTTTAAACTTTTAAAGCTAGGCGATTTAAAAGACAGAAGCCAAGACTGAGATGTTTAAGAAAAAATCAATTTTCACTTTTCTGCGGGCGCAAGTTGCTGCATTTTTAGGCGGTCTTACGGATTATGGCTTAATGATTTTATTGACCGAAATATTTAAGCTGCATTTCACCTTCTCTATTTTAATTTCAGGAAGTGTTGGCGCAATTATCAATTTCAGCATCAATAGATTTTGGGTATTTAAAAATCACTCTGGCTATAGCAGCTGTATCAATAACCAGCTTTTCAAATTTGCGCTGGTTGTATTGGGTAGCATTTCCTTAAAATCATTTGGCACGCTCATTCTGCAGAAAACATTTCAAATCGATTATCGAATCGGAAGAATAATCACTGATAGTTTTGTATCGTATGGTTTTAATTACCCACTAATTAAATATTGGGTTTTTCGGGTAAACGAAAAACAGAGTGCAACCGAATAAAATTAACGTATAAATGTTGTGTTATGGACAAATTGACGTTTAAATATTTTTCAAAATCAGTAATCGCTATAGCGATCTTAATAAACATGGCCTCTGAAAAACTATGGGCGCAGTCTGAAAATCCATCGCCATTACATTTTCCAACACCTAAAAATATAGATGATATGCTGTTTTACATTCAGCGAGATCCCAATACAAACACTGCTGTTTATGCCATAAACTATCTAGAAAACGGAAAAATAAACAAAAGCAATCCCGTAAAAGGGTATTGGATTCGATATGCTGAAAAGGGAGAACGAAAAGACTTCAATTATATCCAGCGCAGATTTGCTTATGGAATCGAAAGTAAGATTTTAAATAATGAAGAGTTTGAGCTTCAGTTTGCAGCCTATAAAAAACTTCCCCTCACCTTGAAGAAAATAGATTCAGATCAAAAATATCATGCATTTGTAAATGTGAACCGCAAAAAAATACAGGTAGAAAAAATATTTGTACGAATTGAAGGAGGCTCGTTCTGGCTACCAAATGTTAAGTATGCAGAGGTTACGGGAATTGATGCTTCCTCAAATAAAATAATTACTGAAAGAATATTATTAAAATAAATTCTAAAATTAAAACTTTGGAACCAGAAGATAAGCGCTGCCAATCAACTTTCATTATTTTCCAGTAATAGTATTCTAACATATTGTTTCTTGTTTGGGTTACACTGCAAACAATATCTTACTGTTTAAACTTTTAAAATCCAACAGAATCGTCCTGTCAAATCCGTCTGAGTAAAAAAAGATCAAAAAAAGTAATCCATATACAAAACGTAAAAAGCATTCTATTAAGAGAACTTCAATGATGATAATTTTGTTTTCATAACTTATAAAAACCAAAACCAATGTCTTTCAGATTTCAGCTTCTATTAATTTTATCAGTATTCAGCCACACCTCTTTTTCTCAAACTGTTTATCCTAAGATTACAGGATATTTTGGCATTTTGCATCCAATAGTAACTGTAAGTGAAGATCAAACTGCTGTAAACTTCAGAGATTATTATGCTGTGGGTTTCCCAACGGGAATCAATATTTGGAAAAACGAGAAAATCGGATTTTCTTTTGAGGTAGTTCCGAATATTAAAGATGATCAGGGAACTGATAAAGTAACCAATTTATTGTTCCATCCTGGAATTCTGGTTGCTTTAGGAAACGGATTTACATTTGCAGGAAGAGCCGCTTTTGAGTCCTCGGGGAGATATGGCTTTACACCTGTTATAAATAAAACAATAATAAAAAGCGCCAATTGCAGCTACTTTGCCGCTATACCTCTCCCTGTACGCTTTGGCAACGATCATCCAGCTTCCTTTACAGCAGGCTTTCAATTTGGAATTGCATTTTAAAATTTAGGTTTATGAACGAAAATCCCAAATACACATTAAAAGAGCTGTTTCTATATTTCTTAAAGCTCGGCACAATCGGATTCGGAGGTCCTGTTGCTTTGGTTGGCTATATGCACAAAGATTTGGTGGAAAACCGAAAATGGATAACTGAAGAAGAATACCGAGAAGGACTTGCCTTGGCACAGCTAGCGCCTGGACCTCTTGCAGCGCAGCTTGGCATTTATCTAGGATTTGTGCATTATCGCTTTTTGGGTGCAACATTAATTGGATTTGCCTTTGTACTGCCCTCTTTCTTAATGGTACTGCTATTAGGGATTATTTATCAGATATATGGTGGCCTTTCTTGGATTCAGGCTGTATTTTACGGTGTAGGCGCAGCTGTTATCGGAATAATAGCTTTGAGTTCGTATAAACTTACTTTAAAATCTATAGGAAAACCAAATCTTGAAGCAATAAAATCCAAATGGCTATTATGGCTATTTTTTATTCTTGCCGTTCTTATCACTTATGTCACAGAAAAAGAACAAGTGTTTCTTTTTATAGCAGCAGGACTTCTATACATGATTGTTTATGCGCGTCCTAAATGGTGGAATATAAAGACTGCAAACTCTTTTTCTTTAATTACTTTTCTCGCTATATTTTGGAGCTATGAAAGTTCAACTCTCACTAAAATAGCGGTCTTTTTTGCTGAAGCCGGCACCTTTGTCTTCGGAAGCGGCCTTGCGATAGTTCCCTTTCTTCATTCAGGAGTTGTGACCGAAAATCAATGGCTTACAGAACAGCAGTTTCTGGACTCTGTTGCTGTTGCCATGATCACGCCAGGCCCTGTAGTAATAACTGTAGGATTTATAGGTTATCTCGTCAATGGTTTTTTGGGAGCACTGGTAGCTGCACTAGCGACCTTTCTTCCTTGCTATCTCTTTACTATCGCGATGGCTCCATCGTTTAAGAAGATTGCTCAGAACAAGCCTGTTAAAGCATTTGTAGAAGGCATTACGGCCGCTGTGGTAGGCGCACTTGTCGGATCTGTAATTGTAATAGCCAAAAGGAGCATAATAGACATTCCAACGGCTATCATCGCTATTGTCACCATTTTTGCGCTGCTTTATATAAAGAAAATTCAGGAACCTTATATTATTGTGGTGGCGGCTGTCTTGGGTCTAATCATTAAATTAGTCATCGTATAGGGCTAACAGCTTCGTTACTTCCCTCTCCCAAGAGATTCAAGCTAACTATTGCTCACAAATCTAAAAAAGAAAAATACGACGCTCCTTGTCTCTATTAGCAACGAAATACCTCATTCATCCAGATTTAAAATACCAGATAGAGGACTTATTAAGAGATCAAAGTTTTATGCCATTTAACCTTTAAAAAAATAGATCTTAATCTGAATATATTTTTTAGATTTATGAGCTGAAACATTACTAGTCCAAAAAATCCTTAAGCCCATATAAGCATGAAATTTCATAATATAATTAAGACGGACGACTCAAAAACTACGTTACTTATCCGTCTCATGGTCGGTACGGTATTTCTTTCAGAAGGCATTCAAAAATTTCTGTTTCCCGCTCTTCGCGGCGTAGGCCGTTTCCAAAAAATGGGACTGCCTTCTGCTGAATTCTTAGGAAACCTTGTTGCTGGCTTAGAAATAATCTGTGGAATACTAATTTTGATTGGATTTATCACAAGATTGGCAGGCATTCCTCTTTTAGTAATAATGGTTGCAGCTATAGTCACTACCAAATTCAAAATTCTTGCCCAAGATGGCTTTTGGGAAATGATGCACGAGAGCCGCACAGATTGGGCAATGCTACTGGGAAGCATTTTTCTTATTATTAAAGGTGCTGGCAATTGGTCAGCTGACAAAACTTTAATGAAAAATGGAGCATAATGCAACCCTTAAAGAAATTGCACGGGTATTCCTAAAGCTGGGAACAATTGGCTTTGGCGGACCTGCTGCGCACATAGCCATGATGCACAAAGAAGTGGTCTCGAAATACAAATGGCTAGATGAACAGCATTTTCTGGATCTGCTTGGAGCTACCAACCTTATTCCTGGACCGAACAGCACCGAAATGGCTATTCATATAGGTTATGTCAAAGGAGGCTGGAAGGGTTTGCTAACTGCCGGGTGCTGTTTTATCATGCCAGCCGTATTGATAACTGGGATTCTGGCACACCTATACAGTCTTTATGGACAGCTCCCTGAAGTACAGCCGTTCATTTATGGCATCAAACCAGCTATTATAGCCATTATTATTGGAGCAGTCTCACCATTAGCTGTAAAGTCGGTAAAATCTATATTTTTAGGTTTGATTGCAATAGCTGTCCTTACAGCTACTATCTTCGGAGCTAATGAAATTTATCTGCTATTCGGATCGGGACTTCTGGCTATGGCTGTATTTTATATTCAAAAAATGAGAATTGACGGACTTGGCAGCTTTGCCCCACTTGCTTTAATGTCTTTGCCTCAAACCGGATTTTGGACAGCAGTAAATTCTAAACTCTTTTTAACGTTTCTAAAAATAGGTGCTATTCTCTACGGAAGCGGATATGTGCTGTTTGCATTTTTGGATGCTGAATTAACAGCCAAGGGTCTACTTACAAAGCAGGAATTAATGGATGCCATTGCTGTAGGCCAATTTACACCCGGTCCTGTATTTTCTTCTGTAACTTTTATCGGCTATCAAATAAATGGCCTTTCAGGAGCAGTGATATCGACTGTTGCAATTTTTCTGCCATCTTTTATTTTCGTTGTACTGCTTAACTTTATAATGAAACGATTACGAGGGGCAAAAGGATTATCTGTTTTTATTGATGCAGTAAATGCTGCTTCTATAGCAATAATAGCCGCTTTGTGCATATCTATGGCCGAAGAAACTGTTACTGATTGGCGAACAGTTTTAATTGCAAGCGTTAGCGGTATTACAGTTTTTACCTTAAAAAAATTAAATACTGCCTTAGTAGTTTTGGGAGGCGCATTGCTGGGCTACATTCTGACTTATGTTTAGCACATAATGCAAAAATTTTGATTGCTAATACACATCAAAAAAACGTAAAATAATCCACTTTCTAACCAGCTTCCTCACTACTATTCTGTCTAATAGCAAAACCCCACCTAATTTTCCGCAGGAAAATCATTGGAAATCATTTCGAGCTTATCTCTGCTTATAGGCTTGTTTATAAACCGGATGACCAGAGGATTGCTTTGGGCGCGCTCAATGTCATCGGGATGCAGAGAAGTGGTTAGCATTAAAATTATACATTTGGCTTTAATCACCTCTGGAAAAGTGGCATACTGCTCCAGAAACTCGTATCCATCCATGCCCGGCATGCTGATATCTAGAAAAATAAAATTCGGTAAAGCATCAGGCTCATCTTCCAATGCTCTCAGATATTCCAATGCCTGCTGAGCAGATTCACACAGAATAGTTTCTTGGGCAAAACTGCATTTTTCAATCATTTTTTTTGCAATAAATCGGTCTGTCGGATTGTCATCGACAACAAGAACCTTTTTGTAAAATGTTTTTTGAGAAGCTGCTTCCATCACTTTATATTTTTATAATCTGTCTGTTTGGGATTTGAATATAAAAAGCGGTTCCCTCTCCCACTTTGGAAGTTACCTTTATCTGGCCTCCAAGTTTGTTGAGAGCCTCCTTTGCAATATAGAGCCCAAGCCCTGATCCTACCGCCTTGTTAGATGCGCGATAAAACATATCATATATTTTAGGCTGGGATTCTTCTGGAATGCCTATTCCGTTATCACTAATTACAATATGCGTTTCATCTTCCAAAATGTCAATTTCAATTTTAACAAAAGGATTTTTCTTTTCGGTATCTTGATAACGAATTGCATTTGAAATGAGATTATTTAGAATATTGTTAAGCCTGCTTTTATCAGAAAAAACAGGGCTGTCCCCTCTAATAGCGGTGATAAAATCAACGCTGCGGCTATTATCGCCCATGAATTTTAGATTCTGCTCTATGTCATTCAAAAGCTCTTTGTAACTAATCGAGTCATTGCTTACATCAGTGCGGAGATTACGCGAATAGTCTAAAATATCACAGATAAAGGTGTCCAGCCTTTCTGCATTGCCTTTCAAAGCTTCTAAATATTCCAAAGTATGCTCTTCTTCTGTCTCATCTTTTGCAATTTCAATCAGCCCCAGCATGGAATTTAGTGGTGCTCTTAGGTCGTGGGAAGCACTATACACAAAGTGGTCCAATTCATAATTGGCTCTTTTAAGTTCCATATTTTCAATTTCTTTTTTCTTGAAAATAAGATCGATATGCATTTCGCTGTATTTCTTAAACTGGTAGGCCCACAGTCCGCAAACTGAGAAAATAGCCGCCACAAGAACAATATGGAATATAAAGGTCTGCAGCGACATATGATCAAACTGCGTAAAATAAATGCCGCCTACCCCTGAGTACTGCATATAGGCAAACAGGGCGTGATGCACTATCACGATGATTAGAAGAGGAATCTGTAATTTCCATTTCTGATATGTAATCAATATGGCGCTGGAAAGAAATGCCGTAAAGTGCATTTCAAACAGGCCATGCATTTGATAGATAAATTGGGCCATAAAGATTCCTAAAACAGCACTTAAAACATACTGGTAGAAGTCTGAATCAACAAGAACCATTTTTGCAGAAAAATAGGCCACCAATAATAGGCCACCCACTCCAACTGCTATCTGCCAGGTATCATAAAAAGTAGCCAGAAACAAGCCAAAAGCAAAAAAGGTGAAAATAAAATAATTGGCTAAACGGTCTGATTTGGTTTTAATAGCTGATAAAAATTCAGCAATATGGGCTGATTGGTCTAGGTTTTCGTCTTTTTGCTTCATTTGCATCTCTTAAGCTATTTAAGGTTAAAACGATCTATACTGTAAAAATAAATCCCAATTTTAGCATTCTAAAAGCATCAGGCCATCAAACGTTCTGTGGCTATCTAAAAAACTGTTACTACAATTCTGAGATACTTTTCTTCGAGATGATTTTCAAGCTGCCGAACATTTGCATAAGTTCAGCATGTCTTCAAGATTTGGAACTGGGCTTGAACTAAAATACAAAATTTTTAAGACAATTGTAATAAGAGCATTGCAAAAAATAGGAAAATGATACCATCAATATCCTCCCTCAACAAAATTTTCACATCACCCAAAATAAAAACATAAACTATTGCAATACTTAATTTCCCTTTTACCTGCTCTAAATACTGAAATCTTAAATTCATGTTAAAAAATTACGCAATCGGTTGTTTTTTAATTTCTTTTATTATTAAATTAGCAATGAAAAACTTACAAGAATTTGTAGGTTAATTTACTAACTAATTAAACCAATTAAAGTTATGAAAAGAGTAAAAAAAGTGATTTTTCTATTTCTGGCGATTATTCCTCTGATGGAATTATATGCATGGCCTGGAATGCCGTTGCCTCCTCTACATGTTGATGGCAAGAATCTAAAAGATCCCTGCGGAAAAAATGTATTGCTGCACGGGGTAGCCATAACTCCCAGTCCCTGGTTCAATGGCTGTTCTTATGGCCAATGTCGCTGGGATAATTATAATGTTCAGGGATGTCTGAATTACAATAATGCCGTTATGGATGCGCTCACAAACACAGCAAATGGATGGAAATTAAATTACATAAGACTCCATATCGATCCCTACTGGACTAACACACCAGGATGCACAGCTGGAGAAAATAACATCTCGTGCTTTGATTATAATAGACTGGTTACTTATGTAAACCAAGTCATAATTCCTCTAATCAACCACGCCAGAAGCAGAGGCCTTTATGTTGTGCTTCGCCCTCCTGGAGTATGTCCCAATCGAATTGCCTATGGAGACAGCTACCATAATTATTTAAGAACTGTTTGGCAATATCTATCGAGTCATCCCAACTTAAAAAATGTAGACAATGTTATGTTCGAAATTGCCAATGAACCTATAGAAATACTAGGAACAAATGGAAACTGGGGCGCAACAGATGATGAGCACTTTGCCGCATTGAAGAACTTCTTTCAAGATATTGTGAATAGAATTAGGTCTAATGGTGCAAATAATGTCTGCTGGATACCGGGAACAGGATACCAATCCCATTATCAGGGATATCCAAACCATTTGATAACAGGTGGCAATATTGGCTATGCTGTACATGTCTATCCAGGGTATTGGGGAGCAAATGCTGAAAATACAACCAGCTTCAATAATGCTTGGAATGCCAATGTGCAACCGATTGCTAATATAGCGCCAATTATGATAACAGAAACCGATTGGTCGCCTACTGGAGCAGAGACATGGGGAACTGGAACAACAAGCGGTTTCGGACTTAATCTTAAGGGCAGAATCGATGCCACAGGAAATTGCAGTTGGAATCTACTGGCACCCGAGGGGCTTATAACCAATGCAGATCCCTACAATGTTACAACTGCTTTCAACAATAACTGGGAGGCGTGCGCTGCGCCAGTCAAACAATGGTTCTCTGAATATGCAAACAGCAACATTCCGTCGCAAACCTGCACTACTCTAGTAAACAATGGCGTCTATGAAATTGAATTTAAAACAAATTCAAATAAAGTGGTAGACCTTATGTATGGAACGAATGCAAATGGCACTGCCATCCGACCTTGGGACCGATTGGGCACAACAGCACAGCAGTGGATTGCCATTGATGCTGGAAACGGGTATTGGCGTTTTAAATCCAATGCAAGCTCAACTGGACGTGTAATAGATCTTGAAAGTGCAGATCCAACAAATGGGAAATCAATAAGACTTTGGGACAATTATACTAATGATGCCCAAAAATGGCTGGTAACCGATGTTGGCAACGGCTATTACAGCATAAAATCAGCAGTTGACACCACAAAAGGCTGGGACACATCCAACTGCAATATGGATGGAACAGCAAATCTCCAACTTTGGGAATATTATGGGACTTCATGCCAACTATTTAAATTCAATAAAATAGGAACGACTTCAAAAAGTGCTGTTGCACAGAATATTTCAGCAGACATTATAGAAATAGATGCTGGCGTACAGATATATCCAAATCCGTCAAAAGGTGGAGAGTTTAATATCCATTTTACTTCAGAGTCAGATAAAGAGTATTCTCTAGCCATATACTCAATTGGCGGCGAACTGGTTTATGAAGCAAAAAATCTGAAAACCAATGCTAGTCAAACTATTAGAACAAAACTTCGCAAAGGCATATATGTAGCAAGGGTTCTTCAAGATTCATCTGCTGCATCCAAAAAGATAGTCGTTGAGTAAAGACAGAACTTTTATAGTTCTACCAATCATATAAATACCAAGCCACTGTTTTAGATCTTCATTTAAAACAGTGGCTTTTTCTTTTCTTCTGCTGGCATCATGAAAATAAAAACACTGATTAATTAACGTATACTAGCAAATCTCTGCGCCCCATATCCACAGGCACTTCCTCTCATATTTTCCATCTTTATTTATCTCATTCCATTCAAAGTAACGCTAAGCAATGCTGTGAATTCTTGGCAGGAAAACTTCAGCCATCATACATCTAGCACTTCCGCCTCCGCAAGCTTCAATCGTATCTAAACTTGAACTTAAAATTTCTGCATGATTTTCTAATTGGGCAATTTGTTTCGGAGTCAAGCTTTGATGTGCTGAAGCACTCATTACAATATATCTCTTATCATCTTTCCCTCTCACTTCCAGCATATTTCCTGCAAAATTATTTACCTGATCTTCTGTAATTAAAATAATCTCTTTCTTATCTTCTTTTAGATTATCCAAAACCATTTTGCGCTCTTTTTCATCATCAATAGAATCTGCGCAAATAACTGCAAAAGTTTCGCCTAAGCACATCATCACATTAGTATGATAAATCAGTTTCCGCTTTCCATTTACAGTTTGAAAAGCTTTAAAAATTACTGGTGTATAATCAAAGTTTTGGCAGAATTTAATAACCAATTCTTCATCTGCGCGAGGCGACAAAGCACAATATGCTTTTGCGTTGGCACGATCTAAAAGTAAACTTCCGGTTCCTTCTAAGAAAATGCCTTCTTCTTCTGCCGCGTTATAATAAATAATATTAGAAATCTCGAAGCCTTTTTTTTCCAAAATATCCAAGATATCATCACGACGTTCCAGACGACGGTTTTCTGCAAACATAGGATACAATACTACATCACCATGCTCATGAAATGAAACCCAATTGTTTGGAAAAATACTATCTGGAGTATCGGTTTCTATAATGTCATCAACAACAGTTACATCGACACCAACAGCCCTTAGCTTTTCTACAAAAGCATCAAACTCCTGCTGCGCTTTAGCATTAACAGTATCTGGCAAAAGTCCATTCAATACTTTCTGGTAATAATTATTCACTGCCGTCTGTTCATTCATTCTGAATGCTACGGGTCTAATCATTAGGATTGCATTTGTTGTCTGTTTCATTTTTATATTTTTTTGTTTTAAATTTCAAGTGTCAAATTCTGGAAAAACTTGAAACCTGAAACTTGAAACAATTATTTAATCCCTAATTAATGGCAAAGTTGAACATCTCAACAGACCTTCTTGTTTTGAAATTTCTGAATAAGGAATTTCCTCAACTGTAAAACCATTTTCACGAAGCCAATTGTTCAATCTCGTAAAATTCTTCTCAGAGACCACCACATCTTCATCTATTGAAAATACATTCGAAAACATATTGTACATTTCTTCTCTTTCGATATGAAATAAGTTTTCTTTTCCGAAAAGTTCAACCAAATACAAATAATCTGCCTCTTCGCGGAAACCTCTTTTATAGATAATCCCTTTATCTTTTCCTACTGGCTGAAAACAGCAGTCTAAATGCAAAGCGTTGTCTCTTGCTTCTAACTTAGATTTTACTAAATCAAACTCTTTTACAATTTTATGAGGAAACAGAGATTTGATATAATTTACGCCATGCATATTGGTTCTTGCAGTTATGTAATCTTTATAATCGCTCCCTTTATAAGTTCCTATAAAAATATGGTCTTTCCAAAGCATAACATCGCCGCCTTCTATATGAACTTCTGCTGGCGGACGAACAATTTTTAATGGATCAATCTGATCAATTACATATTGAATCGCGTCCAGTTCGCGTTCTCTGTCAGGCAAAATGTTAGATTTTACAAAAACATCATCAATGACAAATCCAATATCACGGGCAAAAATCTGATTGTAATTTTCAATCGTTTCTGGGCGATACACTTTTACGCCATATTTTTTAAAAACGGCATTAAAAGCCTTCATTTCAGCAACCATATCCTTTTCCACAGGATAAGTTCCTGCCTTAATATGTTCCAAGGATTTAGGGTCATAGGCCTCTTCTATAGATGGAGTTGGACCATTGCTGACAGCTGAACCCAAAACTACAGCACGAAGTCGAGACGTTTCGTTCTTTACATTTAACCGCAGCAAGAATCTATTATATTTTTGAAGATAATGGTACATCTTGTATTATATTGGTATTTTATTTTTGAGAGTTAATTATTCTATTGCGTTTCCCTTATTCATTGAGTTTGCCATTTTCTACGAACCATTTTTTCCATGTGCCTCCAGTTCCATCAATCCAATTATTTAAATTAAATGTATTAGTTCCAGCACTAGTTCCTTTAACCTCGTAAACGCTAATGGCAACCTTATTCAGATTCCATTCCAATGGATTGTTTGGCTTGCAAATTTCTGGCTTGTTGTTTGGAATTTCTGTATTTGGCATTATAAAATAGGCAACATCATCTTTAGAAGGATAATTTCCAAAGACTCTTGCAATTCCTTTTTCGTCTATACAAACGGAAGTGTATTCATCGCAAGCTATTCCTTTTCCTTGAGCTTTATAATCATTTATAATTCGGGCTAAAAAAGCAATATGTCTTCCTTTTCTATCGGGATTATCATAATGGGTATCGGTAATGACATCTTTTAAAATTGCATTATCTAAAAAAGACTCGTTGGATATTGTGACTTTAGTATCAAAAGGATTTAACAATGCTTCTTGAGAAGTGATCGTGCCATTTTGAGCCGAAAAATAAAATCCTCCCTGAATCGCCATACCAGCACTGGTTCCGCCCACGACAACTTTTCTATTGATTATTGCTTTATTGATAGCTTCAGAAATTGGCGTGTTTCTCCAATACGAAATATATTCCCACTGATCTCCTCCTGCAAACCAAATTGCTTCTGCATTATTTATTTTTTCTATTATATATGCATCAGAACTCGCTTTGGTATTTTTAAAAACAATAGTTTCAACAGAATTAATAGCGATTCCTAAAGAGGTATACAAATACGAATTATAGCCATCAGTTCCAGAGGTGCGTAATATTAAAACATCTCCGCCATCTGCCCTATTTAAAAACCATTTCATTGCCTGATCGTTTTCGGTTGCTCCCCCCATCAAGCAAATTCCTCCCTTTGGGGCTGTAATTTTATCTACTTTATTTCCTGTAAAGTAAGACACATAGTTTTTTGCTTCTGGTGTTTTTGGATCCGAATTTTCCGTATTGTTTTCAGAAGAGCAAGCGCTCAAAATAAACAGAAAAGTTATTGCTATTGTTTTCATTTTAGTCTGATTTTACCAATTGAATAAATATAAAGGGGGAAGAATCAGCAGCATTGATGCTATTAAAAATACCACCATTCGAGGCAGCATCCATTTAAACCACTTGCTATAAGGTATTTTAGCCAAAGAAAGCGCTCCCATTGTAACTCCGCTTGTTGGAATAATAAGATTAGTAAAGCCGTCTCCTAATTGAAAAGTCAGCACTGCCATTTGTCGGCTTATTTCTGAGGCATCACAAATCGGAATTATAATGGGCATGGTCAAAGAAGCTTGTCCCGATCCTGAAGGAATGAAAAAGTTTAAAAATGATTGGAAAAAAAAGATGCATTCAGCAGATACAGCCTTTGGCGTGTTTTGGGTTATTGATACAATAGAATTAAGTATCGTGTCAATAATTTTGCCTTCTTGTGTAATAATTAGAAGTCCTTTGGCCAGTCCTATTACCAATGCCGCAGTCATCATGTCTTTAGCTCCCAATACAAAAGCATCTATCGCTTTTGATATTGACATTCTGTAAACAATGGAGACAAAAATAGCTAAGGCCAAAAACAAAGCAGCGATTTCGTTTATGTACCAATTATAATTGCTCACCCCGTAAATTAAAATGAGAATGGTTGCAAAAAGTGCATATAAAATTATTTTCCTAGCGGTGTCTAATTTAAAGTCAGATGTCTCAAGATTGCTATTCTCTTTTTCATCGGCAATGCCAAACAATAGGCTTTTCTTAGGATCTTTTCCAATTTTTATTGCATAATGCGTAATTACGAAGCAAGCACATGTTGTTAAAATAAACCAGACAAAAATCCTATATTCCATTCCGCTAAAAATTGGAATTTGTGCTATACCTTGTGCAATGCCAATAGTAAATGGATTGCTAAAGGCACCTCCAAAACCAACGCCAGTTCCTACAATTGGAATTGCCGCTCCAACAATTGCATCATAACCCATTGCTTTTGCCATGGGTACGGTAATCAGAATAAAGATTAAAATCTCTTCGCTCATTCCAAAAGTAGCTCCTGCAAAAGAAAATAATACAATTAAAAATGGAACAATAAAAATTTTATGTTTTGGCCTTTTATGACTAAACTCAATTACATTAAAAAGTCCTGCGTTTATGGCGCCCGTCATGTTTATAATAGAAAACGCTCCTCCCACCAGAAAGACAAAAGCAATAATTTGAGATGCCGAAATAAATCCTTTAATCGGAGCTTCCAAAAAAGCTTTGATTCCTTGAGGAGATGCTTGTACAGACTTGTAAGAACCTGCAATAATTTTCTCCGTTCCGTTTTCAATCGTACGATCGAATTCTCCTGACGGAATTATCCATGTCAGACCTATAAAGAGAAGTGTAATTACTAGAATTATAGTAATTGTATCTGGGAATTTTTCTAATATTTTCATTTTTTTTATAATTTAAATTTCTCTCCCGGCAGAAGGATTTCTAATCTAATATCTTTACTTCCTAATAGTCCGTTTTTGACTTGGATATTTGTTTTGTTTGTTTTTCTTATAATGACCACTTGCGAATCTCCAGTAACTCTTGCATCGTCACCTTGTACCACTATAGCGGTCGATTCATCAATGCCGATTCCTAAATAATCTGGATTTTCCATAGCAACCGACAATAAACGGTTCATTCGCATTCGGTAAATGAAATGTTGATCGATAATGGCATTTGGCAGCAAACCCAATCCCGTTGCTAATTCAAAATTTTTTACTTCGATGCTATGGAATTCTCCAGTATAAGTTGGGTGCTTCAATTCATTTCCTGAAATCATTTTTGTGCTCATTACTGCTGCGCCAGCACTTGTTCCTGCTATGGTTGCCCCATTTTGATAGGCAGTATGAATGGCTTTATAAACAGGGGTATTCAAAACTGATTTCATAAACAAATTTTGATCTCCACCAGTAATATAAATTAGGCTAGCTTTTTTTAGAGAATCAATCTGTATTTTTGGCTGGCTGATTCGATTAAAATTAAAAGCCTTTATCTTGTTTGAATTTATACCTAATCCAATAAATTGTTTTGCCGTATAATAAACTGCCGAATCGGGTTCTTCGCTAGCCATTGGAAGTATCACCATAAAGTTTTCTTTATTTAGATTACTAACTGCAATCAATTCAGAAACCAATTTATCAGATTTTTTTCCGCCACCAATTATGAATAGCTTTCCTTTAGCTTTAAGCTCTTCAACATTGTTAAGCTTTGATTGGCAAGAACACAACAGTAGTAAACACAAGATTACAAAAAACGGAATAGATTTCATGATATGATTTTAGTGTTATACTTCTTCGTTATCCCAGATATATACTTTTTTTTCTTTCTTTTTTTCACACACAAATCCACGGTACATTCCTTGAGAATTATATGAAAAATTAATATTTCCGTCTTTGTCAATTGCAATAAGCCCTCCTTCTCCACCCAGCTTTGTCAAATGGCCTTTTATCGTTACTCCGGTTGCCTGCTCTAGAGACATTTTTCCAAATTCCATTAAATTTGAAACCATGGAAGATACTGTGGCTCTAATAAAATATTCTCCAACACCAGTGCAAGAGACGCCGCAAGTCTTATTATTGGCATAAGTCCCGGCTCCAATAATCGCGGAGTCGCCAATTCGTCCATCCAATTTATTAGTCATTCCTCCTGTCGAAGTCGCTGCGGCTATATTGCCATTTCTATCAATAGCAACTGCGCCAACAGTTCCCATCTTTAAGTTGGTATGATCGAGAAAAGTTGCTGTTTCAGAGATTTTTTTTGCCTCCAAAAATTGTTCTTTTCTAAAATCAGTATCAAAGTAATGGTTTTCTACTAATTCGTGATTAGTTTGTTCTGCCAAATTATCGGCAGCTTCACCAGAAATCATGATAAGGTCTTTATATCCTAATAAACTTTTGGCGAATAAAACGGGATTTTTAATTTTCATACTGTTTGCTACCGATCCAGCCTCTAACGTAGCGCCATCCATTATTGAAGCTTCTAATAGATGTTTGCCTTCTCGAGAATAAACGGCTCCCTTTCCCGCATTAAAATGAATGCTATTCTCTAAAGCTACTACGGCAGCAGCGACCGCATCAACGGCATTACCGCCTTTTGCTAAGATCTCTTCTCCTGCATTAAGAGCAAGAATAAGATCCTCTTTTATCATTTTTTTATCTGTTGGTGATAGATTCTCGGGAGTTATCACACCCGCACCTCCGTGTATACAAAGTGCAAACGGCGTTTTATTTGTCATTTCTTTTTCTTTTTTTGAATTTAAAGAAGACTGCTAAGCGACATACATTTTTTGTAAATGAATCCCGCATTAGCAGCTTCCTGGGGGATTTTTTTAGTATCCTGGATTTTGTTCTAACTTGCCTTGGGCAATTGTAATTTCGTTTTGCGGTATTGGATAAGTTGTTCTGAAAGCAGGAATATTCAAAATTGAAGTTGCTCTGCCTAATCGAACGATAGTAAACCATTGGTGTCCTTCAAAACCTAAGTCCCTTTTGTTTTCTTCAATCAAAATAGTAACAAAAGCATCTAGATTTGGAATTTGGGCTAAAGTGTAAGGCTTACTCGGTAAAGCTCTTTGGCGTACCACATTTAAATCAGCCAAAGCCGAAGTTAAATCTTGAGGGGTTTTCTTTGCCAAAGCTTCTGCCCGAATCAGATAGATTTCTGAAAGTTTAATGATAATGGCATTTCCGTCTATTTCGCTGTCACGAGTTCCATATTTATCACAAAAAACTTCCTTTCCCGAATCGTAATATTTATAACTTCTTGGATCGTTGTCGTCGTCCATTGGTTTGAAAAAACTATTGTAATCAGCAGAAAGTTCTGGAGGTGAAACTGATAAAAATTCGGTCAAACTATTACCGTCAATACCTAAAAACTGTAACTCTAGGATAGCTTCAGACGAACCTTCAACATCATAAATATCATTAAATTTTGTATTTAATTTATACGTACTATTGCTAATTACTTTACTGGCATACAATATGGCATTATCATAATCGCCTTGATAGAGATAAACCCTTGCAAGCAAAGCTTCAGCAGCAGCTTTTGTAATAAAAAATCTATTGCTGTCATATTTCAAAATTGCAATGGCATCTTTTAAGTCTGAAATAATTTGCTGATAAGACTGAGCAACAGTAGATCTGGAAATTTCTTTAGCAGATTTTGCATCCAAATATTTAGTTGAAATTGGAACACCATATTTTGAGTTTGGATCTGTAAACTGCCCGAATTGGCGCAACGCATCAAAATGTCCTAGTGCTCTGCAAAAAAGTGCAGTTCCTTTAGAATTGTCATCTTTCAGCTCAAGCTCTTCCATTTTCTGCAAAATCAAGTTGCTGGCATTTACAAGTGTATAAACATTTACCCAATTGCTTTGAATATAAGCATTTGATGGTGGTACAATAGCGTTGTCCAACTGGGTAAAACGCTCTTGAAAACCGGTCGCATCTGCATTGCCTCCCGTTAATTCCTGAGCCAATATAAATTCACCTCCGTAGTATGTTCCGCTTTGCATCACATCATACAGTCCTACAGCGGCGGCTTTTAATGAAATATTATCAGTTATGGCAGTTGCCGCCGGAATTTCATCATCTAATTTTGTGTCCAGTACATCATCACATCCTAAAACTGTAAAAGCAAGTAACATAGACAAGAATACATATATCTTTTTATTTTTCATGATTTCAAATTTTAAAATGTTGTACTTAATCCTAATGTAAAAGTGCGTGCCTGACCTAAAGTTCCAAAATCCTCCCCTTGCAGAATATTCAAATCTTCCTGACTTGAAGTATTTGTAGAAACTTCAGGATCGAAACCTAAATAATCAGTTATAGTAAATACGTTTTGAGCTTGGATATAAAGAGAAAGACTATTCAAACCAATTTTGCGAATCACATTAGAAGGCAGCTTATAAGCAAGACTTAAAGTTTTCAATCTGATATAATCTCCATCTTCCAAAAATTGCGTGCTAAAGCGCTGCATCTGTCCATCTTTTGTAGAAGGCCTTGGCACATCAGTAATTTGCCCTGGCGTTCTCCAATAATTATCATATACTCTTTCGCTAATATTAGAATATGGGATGCCGCTTTTTGTATACCCATAATTATCGTAAACATGACGGCTTTGATTGAATATTTTGTTTCCTCCAGAGAACACAAAGTTTGCCGTCAAAGTAAATCCTTTGTAGCTGAAATTGTTGCTCCATCCGCCAAAATAAGTTGGCAATGCGCCTCCAACCATTTGTCTGTCAGAGAAATCGATTATTCCATCTTTATTTATGTCATCAAATTTTGCGTCTCCGGTTTGTGGATCCACACCCAAAAATTTAATTAAATATAGAGTACTTACTTCTTGCCCTTCCTTCAAAATATGATTTCTGCCCACTTCTTCGCCGTCATTAATCAATTTTTTAATCTTGTTGTCAAGCAGTGTTAAATTAACTCCCGTATTCCATTTAAAATCATCTCCATCAAAGACGGCTGCATTAATTCCAAATTCAAAACCTTTATTTTCTATAGCTCCAACATTTTGATAAACAGAATTGAAACCAGTAAGTCCCGAAACTTTTGCTTGCAATAAAAGATCATCTGTTTGCTTGTTAAAATAATCGGCCGTTAAAGTGATTCGGTTTTTAAACAATCCAAAATCTAAACCTATATCAAGTTGCTTTGTTTTTTCCCAACCCAAGTCCGGATTTTCTAATCGGTTAGGTGCTATTCCCGGAACTCCGTTATAATTAGCGTTTAGAGTATAAGTTCCTCTCCAATTTGAACCAATTTCTTGGTTTCCTGTAAGTCCATAACTCGCCCTAATTTTAAGATCAGATACGCTTTCAATTTTAAAGAATTTCTCTTTATTAATTCTCCAAGCCACTGATCCTGAAGGAAAATAACCGTATTGATTATTCTCTCCAAAGCGAGAAGAACCATCAGCTCTCAAAGTAAATGATGCTATATATTTGTCATCATAAACATAATTTGCTCTTCCAAAAAAAGATTGTAAACCGTATTGGTTTTTACCCGAAGTACTAGCAATAATAGTACTTGCAGCCGAAATACTAGATGTAGTGTTAGTAGCGTATCCGACACCAGATTGGTCAGAAAAACGAGTTTCATTTTCTTGTATTGTCCATCCTAAAATAGCTCCGAAATTATGCTTTTCGCCAAATTGTTTAGTGTAGTTTAAAGTATTTTCAACAAGCCAATTTGTTTCTTCATAAGTGGCATAAATTCCCTCACCTGTTTTCGATTTATTTGTTCCAGAGGGAACATAAGAATCTTCAACCAAGTTGGAATATTCTAATGAAAAAGAAGATTTAAATTTTAAATCTGGAATAATTTTCCATTCAACATATGCTGAACCCTGTAAACGTGTAGATTGAGAAGTGTTTTTATATTCGTTCGCAATTTGCACAGGATTTTCAAGCGGCCACCAAGTGTTGTATTTAAAAGGATTGGTATACTTCCCATTTTCATCATAAATGGGTTCTGTAGGATCCCAGCCTTGCGCATTGATTACCACTCCATATTCATCATTTTCGCCAATTGTTCTCTGATGATTGCTACGAGTTATAAAAAAAGTATTTCCTACTTTGAATTTTTCATTAATATTATGATCCAGATTCATACGGGCACTTAATCTCTTAAAGCCTTGCCCTATCTGGATTCCTTCCTGATTATAATAGTTTCCGCTTAAGTAATAGCTTGTTTTTTCACTTCCTCCTTTAACGCTAAGATCTAAATTTTGCGTTACGCCAACTCTAAAGATTTCATCGTAGATATTGGTATTGATTCCTTTTGAAGTATCGATCCAATCAAAATAATCAGAACCTAGTCCGTCAAATTCTGCAGCGGTGTTAAAAAACTTTTTAAACTTCTCGCTGTCAACCATTTTTGGATATTTCGAAATTTCAGCAAAAGAAGTGTAATAATTAACATCTACAATACTTTTACCTGTTTTACCTCTTTTTGTGGTAATTAAGATTACTCCGTTAGCACCTCTTGATCCATAAATAGCGGCTGCGGCAGCATCTTTTAAAACTGTAAAAGATTCAATATCATTTGGGCTCAAATCTGCTAATGGATTAACTGGCTGTATATTTGCATTTAGTGCCGAATTATTTCTAGACACGATTGGAATTCCGTCTATGATATACAAAGGCTGGCTGCTCGCTGATATAGAAGAAACACCACGAATATTAACGCTCACAGCACTTCCTGGTGTAGCCGATGACGAACTTATATTCACCCCAGGAGTCTGTCCTTGCAAACTGTTTTCAAAACTTGAAGAAGTTCCCTGAGGCAAATCTTTGGTTTTTATAGATTGTATACTAGAACTCACATCTTTTTTAGATTGCGTTCCATAACCAATAATTACTACTTCATCTAGGCTTTGGCCTTGACCGGAAGTCATAGAAATAGTATAATTGGATTTTTCGTCTATCGTAACTTTTTGGGTTTGATATCCAATATAGGAAAATTCTATCGAAGTGCTGTTTTCAGGTATTTGAAGTTGAAATTTTCCATCAAAATCTGTAATTGTACTTGCTTTTGAATTAGGAATAATAACATTGACGCCTACCATGGGTATATTGGATTGTTTGTCTGTAACAGTTCCTTTTATAGTTTTTTGTGCATATGTTGTAATACATGACAACAACACAATAATCAGTTTTATTTTATTGGTTAGTTTCATTTTCTTAGTTTAAAATTTAATAAAATTGACAATAGAAACACCACGACTATTCATGAAAATGAAGAGTTTTGGCATAAAAATCTGTAAACTGAGAAGTGAAACTTTTTAACAATTAAATATTGGCTGCAAACCTTTTAGATAAAGTGATTTGCAATCAATACAACGATATAATAAATTGGTAAAATTCATTTGATTAGGTTTGGTTGAGAAAATAAAAAATACAATAATGATACTAAACACTTAAGAATAGTGTTTGCATATCAATTCTTCAACAGTTAAAGATAGGCTGAAGACCTCTTAGAGTAAGAGATTTTGATTTTGTGACTGTATTTGCTTTTCCTGCAATCAAAATAGAGTGGTATTATTTGATGATAAAATTAGAAAAAAAATTGAATTAAAAAATAAAAATCATATTTTTAATTAAACTTTATCCATACTTTTAGTTTTTAAGTTGACTTTTCCGCATAATTTTAAGAGTTTAACCAAATAAAACAAAAAGAATTTATAAATAATTACAGAAGTAAGAAGTTCTTTTCCAATAGCCTTTAACAATAACAAATATCAAAGTTATTAAGTCAATTTATCAATTTATTGATCATGCCGTTAAAAATAAAACCATGAAAAGGCAGCACAGCATACCAGTACAGCCTTCCGAGAATTCCTGATGGCTTAAAAGTTGCTGCCTGATATAATGTATTATTAAAAATTTTGAATTCAAGCCATGCTTCTCCCGGAAGTTTCATCTCTGCATAGAGAATTAATTTTCCTTCTTCCTTATTAGCATACACCACACGCCAAAAATCAAGAGCATCTCCTGCATGTATATCATGTTTATTCGTTCTTCCTCGTCGAACTCCAACACCTCCAAAAAGCTTATCAATAAATCCCCTCAAACCCCAAAGCCAATCACCATAATACCATCCGGTTTCTCCTCCTATAGACCAAATTTTAGCAATAGTATAGTCTCTGTTTATAATTTTTCTTTTTCTTCTATCGATAAAACAATCTTTTTTAGGAACCTTTAAATAATATGAGATACTTCCTTTAAACTGTCCGCTTATTTGCGCATCTTTCCAGCTCGAAGCTACTTCATCTTGGTCAATTTTTACAATTGCTTTTTGTAACGCATGACGGTAACTCATAGGTTTTATATCCAACAACTCATTGATTCTATTGTCCCTGCAAACCACTTCTACTCTCATACTACTCACTAATGCCGAAGCCAGTTTAAAAGAAGTGGAAGTAATGAAATATAACCAATAGGAAGACAACTTTGGCGTCATTACTGGCAGTGTATAAATAAATCTTTTGAGTTTTTTAATCTTTGCAAATTCTAGCAACATTTCCTTGTATGTAAGAATATCTGGCCCGCCAATATCAAAACTCGCGTTGTATGTTTTAGGGTTTAGCAGTGATTTCATTAAAAATTCTAAAACATCGGCAATGGCAATAGGCTGGCATTTAGTATTAAGCCATTTTGGTGTAATCATTACAGGCAGTTTATGGACCAAATCCCGTATAATTTCAAAAGATGCACTGCCTGAACCTACTATAATTCCTGCTCTCAAGGTTGTTGTTGGAGTTTTACCACTTTTTAGGATTTCTTCTACCGTCTTTCTAGAAGCCAAGTGTTTAGATAAGGATTTATCATTGACAATTCCGCTTAAATAAATAATTTGCCTAGCGCTTGTATCATTTATCTTTTTTTTGAAATTACTTGCAGAAATTCTTTCAAGCTCATCATAATTGTCAGCGCTAGACATGGAATGAATAAGGTAATACGCGGCATCAATATCATTAGGAATAGTTTCTACACTTTTATATTGCAAAAAATCAACCTCAAGAAGTCTAACGTTTGCTGAATACTTTTCAGGATAAAAAAATCTGTTCTTGTCCCGTACACAGCAGATTACCTCATGCCCCTCTTCAAGTAGTAAGGGCAGAATTCTTTTGCCAATATATCCTGTTGAGCCGGTTAATAGAATTTTCATGATGACATATTAAATTTTAAAGCTGACCAAGCCACAATCCATTTGAAAAATTTGTCCCGAAATAGATCCTGCCGCATTTGAAATAAGATAATGTGCCATTTTAGCCACTTCTTTAGGCTGTAAATATCTTTTTAAAGGATGACGCTCAGACATGTTTTCTTTCATACGATCATTTCTGAGGATTGAAGCTGACAATGGAGTTTCTGTAATAGTAGGCGCAATAGCGTTAATACGGATTGCGGGAGCGAGCTCTGCACCTAGTGATTTAACAAGACCTTCTACTCCACCCTTTGCTGCAGCAACACTAGCATGATAAGGGATTCCAAGTTTTACTGCAACTGTGCTGAAAAGGACCACAGACGGATTTGTCCCTTTTTTTAAGGCTGGCAGATAATGCTGTATTACTTTCACAGCACCAATAACATTGATTTCGAAATCATTTCTGAAATCATCAATGCTTAAACTCAGAATAGGTTTCAGATTTATAGAACCTGGACAGTAAACAATAGCATCAATTTTCTCAATTTCTGGAAGCGCGTCCTTTAAAATGTCTGCCGTAAAATGAATTAAGTTAGGATGTGAAATATTAGGAGCAGTTCTGCTAATGTTATAAACTTGCTTCGTTCCCAATTGCTCCAATACTATTGCTTCTCCAATTCCTCCGCTTCCTCCTATTACAAGTATTTTTTCCATAAACACCATTTTTATATTAGGGTCACTATTAAAAACTTCATGTTTTATACCTCAGTTTAAATAAAGGCTTGATTTATAGATTAAAGGTAAGAATTGTTTAATTTTTATCAAAAAATATTGAACAAAATAAAACTAATAGGTATGAGCAGAAACAATAATTACATTCGTAAAGATTAATAACAAGTAAAAAAAAACTGCCCAAACATCT
>NZ_AKZQ01000043.1:0-99636 GCF_000278705.1 Flavobacterium sp. F52
CCAGCATTTTTCTGGTTCCGGAACATCCAGAAATATAATTGTGCTGGATATCATCGATCCAAACTGTCATGGTGTTGGCCGTATTGCCCTGTTTGATTACTATGGCATCCAAAGTTACAGAAGCCCCATTAACGGTTCCGTTTCCTGTCGTAATTGTTGTTCCTGCCGCAGTTGGCAAAAACCACTCATAGTAATTCCAAGCTCCGTTGTTTATAATGGCTTGTGGAGGCAGTTCTTCCAATCCGTCAGCATCATCAATCCAAGCCGTTACTGTTGCTCCTGCATTTGCAGTGCTGGTCTTCAGCCAAAAGCCGAAAGAGCCCTGGTTCCCGACAAACGCCTGATTGTTTGCAGGAGTTCCTCCGCCTGAAAGCAGACGCACCAGCCAATCTGTAGCAACTGATGTATTGTCATATAAAACTGCTTTTAAACTTGCTGTTCCGCTTTTATAGCTATCTGTAGCTCGTGCTAAAGTTGAAGTTGTGGCAATACCAACAGTAGAGCCAGAAGTAGTTGGAACTTGCGTGAATCTTCCGGCAGAAGCTTCAAAAGTTTCCAAAGCTGTTGTAGTATTTGACCCCACACAAAATGTCATTGTGTAGGTATTGCTTCCGCAGGCGTTTGAAGCTACTAATGTAACAGTCTTTGAACCTGCAGATGTAAAGCTTACTGACGGATTTGCAGCTGTACTTGCCGAAGGAGATCCGTTAGGGAAAGTCCAAGCGTAAGCAGTTGCCCCTGTAGAAGTATTTGTCAGCGTTATGCTCTCTCCAATTGCCAATTCTGTCAAAGGGGCTGTGAATCCAGCTACGACAGTTGCTGCAGGATTTACAGTCACCAATCCTGTTATTGTTTTAGTGTCAGAACCTACACTATTTGTAGCAGTCAAGCTTGCATCATAAGTTCCTGCCGTGCTGTAAGTGACTACTGGATTTGCGGCAGTGCTTGTGCTTGGCGTTCCTCCCGGAAATGACCAGCTGTATGAAGTTGCATTTGCAGAAGTGCTGGTATAGGCTACCGTTTGCCCTTCACAAACTGCGGCAGCTGTTGGCATAAAACTGGCTGCTGGAGCCGTATTTTCAGGCAGGCAGTCAATAAAGGTGAATTTAAAGGCATCTGCAATAACCACTCCTGTCGTGCCAGCTGTGCGGATCACAGCTTTTCCCGCAGAACCGGCGCTGAAATTGTATCTGCCCAATGAAACCCAAGTTCCATTATTGATCTGCTGGTTTACCGTAACTGTACTTGTTCCGTTTTCATGAATGATATCAACCGGAACGTTTGTAGGGCGGTTTGTGCCAGCCGTAAAGTTGATGAATACCTCATACTTCCCTCTTTGAGGAATTGAAGGGGTGAAAGTCGCCGATTTTGCCCCTTTTCCAGTATCGCCATCATGAATATAATCCGTACCTATATATCCTGCTGTTGCTGAAGTGGAGGTCCAGGCCCCTGCCAAAGTCGCCGCTAGATTGTCAACCGTAATCGAAGTTGAGCCCGGCAGTGTGCAGCCGGCGCTTTTTGGAGTAAAGCTCACGGGAGCCGAATATTTTGAAGTGCCCGTTGCTGCGCTATAGCTTCTGATTGTGTAATAGTAAACCGTTCCGCCTATCGGAGATTCGGCAACTGCTGCGCTTGTAGCATTCCAGGAATACGTTTTTACCGTATTGACAACATCATTTACAACTACGGTGCTGTTTGGCGCTGCTGCAGATGTAAATCCGTCCGTATCGTTCCACCCTGCATTCGATTTGGAAACCTGAATGCGGTAATCGGCATTTGAAACTGTAGAATCCCATGTAAAGTTTACGGGAGTACTTACATACATCTGACCCGCAGTAGGTGCTGTTGGAACTGGAACATTTGTTGAACTGCCCGCTGCAATTTTCGCCAATAAAACATTCCAGCGAGCTGTTGTAAGATTAGGACAATCTGTTCCCGTATTTACATCGTTATGGCCATAAATTCCGCGATTACCATTGGTAACACGTCTTGTTTTCGGAACACCATTTCTATCGCAGACATCAATTGCCAAAGCTGCCGCTGCATTAAGCATAGGTTGGCTGTCCCACATAGATAAATTGGTTGCTAAAACTTCGTGTTCTGTACTTACTCCGGCTCCATTCCATTGCGGATATCCTGAAACTCCTTGCGAATAAGCACGATCAGCCTCGCGCACAACTTGCGAAATCTGGCCATCTGAGTTGCGTATACAATAGTGTGCAGAAGTTGGTGTTGTTCTGCTGCAATCATTAAAATAAGAAATAGCACCTTCATACGTGCCTGTTGCCATATAATGGACAAAATAGTAATCTATACCGTAGCCATTTCGCCCAACTCCATAATTGCAAGAGGTAATTCTTGACAAAGCATCAGGATAATCGACCGCTGCTGTTGCTTGAACGGCGCTTATTTTTGCCGTAGAACTTTTGGAGTTTTTGTTTGATGGAATTGTTACTGAATTTCCTTTTATATCTATGATTTCTTTCCAAAGTGTAACTGTTTTGGACCCTTCTTTTATTACTTTAAAAAAACGTTCTGCCAATGAAGTTTTCATTTCTTCATCTTTCAAACCTGTTAATTCTCGTGTCGCATCAAACCAATCTTCCAATCCTTTTGGATTCGTTTTTTTTTGATAACTTTTTAATAAGGCTGCTGCTGCCCTGATATTAGTTTTAGCATCCGTTTTAATAGCCTCTGGAGTAGATTTGATTAATTTAGACGCTACAGCAATTTGATTGTTAAAATCGCTTTCAATCAATCCCATTACTCCCCAAGACCCGTAGAAAGAAGAAGACACTTGCGCCCAATTGCTTTGCACTTGTCCAGCTGCCATTAAAATTTCTACAGGAACATCAAATTCTTTACTAGCTTCAGTAAAATATTTTACCATTGTTTTAACCGAAGGATGTGGCCTATTTAGATACTCTTTCAAAAGTTCCCCATTGTGCTCGCATTCTAATTCATCGTGTTTTTCTACTAAATCTGGCTTGCTGGTTACTGCATTTTTTTTATTCGCTAATGCCAGATAGTCGCCCATTTCTCTTTGTAGAAATACCTTTCCATCAGGTTTGACTTCTTTTTTAATAGAAGATTTCAAGTATTTGTCTGCCAAAGAATAGAGCTGCTCATCACTTGGTTTTTTGGAGTCTGGCGTCGTTTGCGCCAAACCGGTTGCAATACTAAACAAAACCATAATTGAAGCAATTTGGTTTCGCAAATCGATAAGTTTGTTTTTCCTCATGTTTTTTGCTTTTTGTTAATAAATAGTTTACGTGGTTATGATTATTAATAAGAAAACACTTTTAAAATTATTTTTTTAGCACAAAAAGAACCGCCAATTGAATTGGCGGCCTTAACCTAAAAACAAAAATTACTTATTTAAAATGATCTTTTTAGTAGTTATCTTCCCATCAGTTGAAACCTGAAGAAGGTAAATTCCTTTTGTAAAATTGTTCAAATCAAGCTGTTGTTCTGTACCTTCAAAAGTGGTGCTCAACAATTGCTGTCCTGTAATATTAAATAATCTGACATCGGACTTTATGTTGCTATCCAATTTCAAATTCAATATTCCATTGGTTGGATTAGGATACACAATTAATTCATTAGAAACTTTAAGATCTTCAGCCTCTTCTACATCCAACATTTTTCTAGTTCCAGAGCAAGCAGAAATATAATTGTGCTGAATATCATCAATCCAAACTGTCATGGTAGACGCGGTATTATTTTGTTTGATTACAATAGCATCCAAAGTTACAGATGCTCCGCCAACGATTCCATTTCCAGTAGTAATAGTGGTTCCAACGGCAGTTGGCAAAAACCATTCGTAATAGTTCCAAGCTCCGTTGTTGATGATTGTTTGTGGAGGCAATTCTTCTAAACCATCCGTATCATCAATCCAAGCCGTTACCGTTGCTCCTGCATTTGCCGTGCTCGTTTTCATCCAAAATCCAAAAGATCCCTGATTCCCAACAAAAGCCTGATTATTCGCAGGTGTACCTCCGCCCGAAAGCAAACGCACTAACCAATTTGTTGTTACCGTTGTATTATCATACAAAACTGCTTTTAAGCTTGCTGTCCCGTTTTTAAAACTATCTGTAGCTCTTGCCAATGTTGATGTAGTGGCAATTCCAACAGTCGAACCTGACGCAGTAGGAACACTTGTAAATCTTCCTGCCGAACTTTCGAAAGTTTCCAATGTAGTTTTGGTATTTGTTCCAACGCAGATTGTCATTGTGTAAGTATTACTACCACAAGCATTTGAAGCTACCAAAGTAATAGTCTTACTGCCTGTTGTCGTAAAATTTACTGTAGGGTTTGCAGCTGTACTCGTTGCTGGAGAACCATTAGGAAAGGTCCATGCATAAGTTGTAGCGCCTGTAGAAGTATTGGTAAAAGTCATATTTTCGCCTGTTGCCAATTCTGAATAAGGAGCTGTAAATCCTGCTGTAACTGCTCCTGAAGGATTTACAGTAATTACACTCGTCAATGTTTTCGTATTTGAACCTGCTCCATTTGTAGCGGTTAAAACAACATTATAAGTTCCTGCAGTATTATAAGTTACAACTGGATTCGTAGCAGTGCTCGTACTCGGAGTTCCTCCTGGAAACGACCAACTGTAGGAAGTTGCATTAGTAGATGCATTCGTATATGAAACCGTTTGTCCTGCACAAATTGTAGCCGACACCGGTGTAAAATCAGCTACTGGCGGTGTAGCATCAGGCAAACAATCTATGAAATAAAATCGAACAGCATCAGCAATAACAACGCCTGAAGTGCCAGTTGTCCGAATTACAACCTTATTATTAGTACCTGCGCTAAAATTATAAGTTCCCAATGAAACCCATGTTCCATTATTAATCTGCTGATTTACAGGAACAGTTGTCGTTCCACTTTCGTGAATGATATCGACAGGAACATTATTGGCGCGATTGGTTCCAGCAGTATGATTGATAAAAACTTCATACTTGCCTCTTTGCGTAATTGTTGGAGTAAAAGTTGCTGTTTTGGTTCCTTTTCCCGTATCGCCATCATGAATATAATTTGCCCCAACATAGCCAGCAGTGGCAGATGTTGCTGTCCATGATCCTACTAAAGTTGCATCAATGTTATCAACAGTAATAACAGTTGTTCCTGGCACAGTACAATTGACACTTTTTGGAGTAAAACTTACAGGAGTAGAATATTTTGAAGTTCCTGTTGCAGCACTATAACTTCTTATAGTGTAATAATAAGTTGTTCCTCCTATTGGAGCTTCATAAACTGCAGCGTTAGCTTGATCCCAAACATAACTCATGGTTGTATTTACGACAGCATTTACAACAACTGTAGCATTTGGGGTCGTTGCAGTCGTAAATCCGTTCGTTTCTGTCCATCCTGTTGCAGATTTCGAAACTTGAATGCGGTAATCTGCATTACTAACTGTAGAATTCCAAGAAAAATTTACAGGAGAATTTACATACAACTCTCCTTCGGTCGGACTTAAAGCTACTGGAGCGGCTGGCAAGCTACTATATGGAATACCTGTAATATTAGCACTTTCGTTATTATTTTTATCCAAAGCCGTCACCAGAAAATAATTATTTGGAGCAGTCAATTGAGCTGTAGTCAATACAATCTGAGTTGCATTTACAATATCCAAAACTTTGGTTCCATCTTGTTTAAAATTTGGAATATCGGCCTGTGTTGCAAATGCATACACCACATATTTTATTGCCAAATCGCCATCAGTGGCTGCAACTGGAGCATCCCATTTTAGAATATTGCCTTCAAATCTAATATTTGTTGGTTCTAATGGACAAATATTGTCCTTCCATGGCATCGAAGGCGGAAATGATTTATACTTATACTGATTATTTTGTAAAGCTGTTGCAATTCCTTTTTCGTCGCTCATAATATATCGCGTAGAATAAGAAGTCTGTCCAAAAGTATTGGTCATTCCCGCAATTCGGTTTTGATCTATCTGATTCTGAATCTCTGAAGCAGGCCAATTTTGAGATGAAGTACTCGGCAAGCGATCATACCCTTGACTAACATATAGATGTCTGCCATAAGTCGCGGCCTGATCATTCCACCATTGCGAAAGTTTGATATAATCTTGAGAACCGCCAATTTTCCAATATAATTGAGGAGAAATAAAATCTACTTTCCCATTTTGAAGCCAATTTATTGGATCACAATATAATGCGCTATAAGAAGGATTTCCAACAATTCCTGTCGGAACTCCACTTTTCCAGATGCCAAACGGAGCAACTCCAAAAACAATATTTTTATTATAATTGGCATTAATAACCTGCAAAGCATCATAAACACCTGCAATCATTCGATTCACGTTATCACGGCGCCAGTCATCAATATTACTTATTCCTGTCGGATTGTTATTGGCATAAGTCGTGGCATCTTGATTATTTGCCATACCCTGATCTGGATAAAAATAATCGTCAAAAACAATTCCGTCAATATCATATCGCGAAGCAATATCTTCTACAATACTGATAATATAATTTCGTACCGCTGGCAAACCCGGATTCAAAATTTTAAGATTGGCATTATTTGAAGCTGTAAAAACCCAAGACGGATTTAATTTAGAAACATGATTGTTTGCCAATGTATAACCGCCAACACTTGCACGATAAGGGTTCAGCCATGCATGCAGATCCAATCCTCGTTTTCTGCATTCTGTTATGGCAAAACTTAAAGGATCCCACATTGGGTTTGGCGGCGCACCTTGAGTTCCTGTCAGCCAATACGACCAAGGTTCTATTGATGAGTTATAAAGAGCATCGCATTCCGGTCTAACCTGAAAATAAACCGTATTGATTCCTGTAAGAACCAATTTATCCAAAATTGTAATTAGCTCGGCTTGCTGAACTGCAGGAGTTGCAGTCCTATTGCTTGGCCAGTCCAAATTATAGACTGATGTTAAATAAGTCCCTCTTAAATCTGCTTTAGGGCTTGCACTTATTTCAGGTCCGCTATTAGAACAGCCTGGAGTTATATTAGTTCCCTGACCTAAAATAAAGCCGTTTATAGCTATTAAAAAGAATAGATTGAGTAGTTTTTGATTCATAAGTTGGGCAGTTTTTTGGTTAATAACCGTAAATATATTACAAATAAAAACGCAAAAACATGCAACTATACTTAAAATTTTAACTTAAAAACGCAAAATAATTCATTTTAAATCACAAAATAATGCGCAAACTCTAGCAAACACAAAGCTTTTTCTTTTAAAAATACTTTAACAATTGTTAATAAAATATTTACGCAGTAAATTTAAAAGAGAACAATATTAAAGAAAATTACTACTTTATAATATTAAATAGAATATAGAAAAGAAAATTAAGATGAAAATTGTAGAAACATTATTCAAAACAAAATGAATTTTCGTTTTAAAATTCCCAAATGCCCAAAGGTTAAAACATGCAAAAAAATGCAAGGTAAAAAAAACTAAAGTTTCTCTAAATTTAGCCTATAAAAAGTCCGTGCTAATTCTGCCAAAAAAGGCAGTCCGATTTCATCATATATCCGTCATAGCTCTTTTAGGATACACAACTTTATTTTTAGGGAAAGTTATGATGTTATTTTGATAAGATGAACCCGTCCTTCTTTTAAGCCAATCTGCATCTGGCTGGTCCTGTGTTGCTCAAAAGACAAAAAAATGATTTGGCATCGCCAGCTCAAGATCTAACAGATTCTGCTGCAGGGCCCCATCCAATCCTGCGCAAATCAACTTGATCATAAATACCAATTCTTTAAAATCCCAAGGTTTAATCATATAGGCCAGTGCCCCTAAATCACGGGCTTTTTCTATTCCTGAAGACAATTGAGAGGTTGAAGCCATAATGATAGGATAGGATGTAAAACGGCTCTCAGCTTTGAGAAGCTTCAGGCATTCCCATCCATTAATCATGGGCATGCCCGCATCAAGGAATATAAGCGCAGGGGCACTATCCATTTCATTAAGCATTTGAATGGCTTTCGCACCGCCATCTACGCAGATAAGCGTAAAACGATCATCCATCTCCGCGAATGCCTCCTTAAAAAATGCAATATCATCGCAGTCATCGTCAATGAGTAAAATTATTCTAGTTTTCATTTTAAAACGTATTGATGTTTATTGTCTGGCAAAATAAATCAAGTCAGAAATAATCTTGTAGTTCCTAACCAATCAAGATTTATTTAAAAAAAAAGCGGTTAAAAAAGCTTTTAACCGCCATTAAAAACAATTGCCCACAAAAAATTACAAACAAGAAATTACAATTTAGGCAGGAGAACCTTATCTATAGCATGAATAATACCATTGGAGCACTGTACATCGGTAATAATGATGTTGCTTATTCTTCCGTTTGCATCGGTTATCTTTGCTCCTCCAGCCGTATTAATTGTAAAACTTTGGCTTGCGGCAGTATTTACCGTCTGCCCATTAGTCAATGCTGAAGACTGGACATTTGCACCAGCCACAACATGATATTTTAAGGTTGTTTCCAGAACATTCGCTGGAATGGCTGAGAGTCCAGAAAATCCAGTCTCCGTTAAAAAACTTGCAAAAGCAGTGTTTGTGGGAGCGAAAACGGTAAATGGAGAACCTGTGGTTCCCGAAAGCATGGCTGCAAATCCCGAAGCAGGATTATAGGTTAGTGCCGACACAAGAGTAGTAAAGTTTTTGTTTGCTATAGCATGAGTCACTATAGTAGGCAGACCGATAACGCCATCGACTATATGTACCACACCGTTTGTTGCCTCTATATCGGCAGTGGTTACAGTTGCTCCTCCATTGGCTTTTCCTCCGTTAATATCCACAGCAGTATTTTTTTCTATGTACATGCTAAGGGTGTTGCTTGTAGAGGCGCTTCCCTTTGCGAGGGTTTTAACATATCCCGTTACTATAGCACTAGACTTAACTTTTGTGCTTAGAACATGATTAAGTAAAATTTCTTTTAAGGCAGCTACGGGAACTGCATTAAGATCTGCATATCCATTTTTAGACAAAAATGCGTTAAAAGCTTCGTTAGTTGGAGCAAATACGGTTAAAGATCCTGAAGAACTCAATGTGCTAGCAAGACCTGCTTTTTCCAAAGCTGATGCCAAAACGCTTAATTGGGCATTCGCTTTCGCGGTTGCATAAATACTCATATTATCCTGTGAAGGGCCATTATCATCACTGCTGCATGAACTCAGTGTCAAAACAAATAAAGCCAATGCGGCTGCGAATTTCATTTTAATAGTTTTCATAGTGTGTCTTTTTTATGATTAGCTAGATTAAATTTACAACAATTTTGTTTAACAAAAATCAAAAAATATTAAACAAAATAAAATTTAATACAATTTTAACATTCCTAAAAAAAACATAAAAATCTAAATACTAAGATTTTCCAACAGGCGGCAACGTATAGATCAACCTTCGGATTATAGTAAGCCAGATACTAGATAGTAGCATGGTAGAAGTTATGACTGCAAGAGTGATCTGATAGATGTAATCCTCGACAAGACCAAGTGAGGCGGCAAGGGTAAGCAAAACAAAACTGAATTCACCTATCTGCGACAGCAGTCCACCAGCATATATACTATCTCTCCAGCTGCTACCCGTTAACCTAAAAAGCAGGCTATTAATAAGGCTGCTGATCAACAGAACACTTACAGCAACAATTATAATTGTGCCTGCATTTGCAGCAAAAAAATGTAAATCAAGCTGCAATCCAATGGCGAGAAAAAAGAATGCCATGAAGAAAACCCTCAAGGGAATCAAAGATTTTTCAAGCCAACGTGTAGCTTTATCTTGGCCAATTACTATTCCAGCAGCAAATGCTCCAAAAGCAGGCGACAGTCCAAACCAAGAACTCACCCAAGCCATTCCAAAGCAAATGCAGAAACCGATAAACACCTGCAGGTCATGATCGGCAATGATTTCTCTTCTCATGGGAATCTTCAAAATCTTTTTTTTGATTGCAGCCCTTAAAAACACTAGTATTAGTATGCCTCCCGCACATACTTTAATAAGTTCAAAAAAAGATGCATTACTACCTGAAATGAAATTGAGTGAGAGGATCATTGGAACAACAAGAATATCCTGCATCAGCAGCACACCACAGGTTATAATACCCAATGAACTTCTAATTTCTCCAGATTTCTCCAGATACTGAAACACTATAGCAGAACTGCTAAGGCTTATGATAAAGGACATCAGCATAATCCTGCTGGCCGACCAGTCCAAATAGACCCCCAAAGCATACATGCATAAAAAGCTCATCAGAATCTGTACTAGAACTATTGCAAAGGGTTTATAGAAATTCCTGCCTAAATGATGCAGATCTATCTCAGCCCCGATAGAAAACATAAGCAACACAATTCCTATCTCTCCTAATTCCACAGCTACTGCGGGATCGTGGATCACGTTTAATAGTTTTGGTCCCAGAAGAACGCCCGCTATAATGTATGCGGTAAAATAGGGCTGTCTAAATCGACGCAACAATAAAATTAAAAATAAGACAACACAGGACAGCACAGCTATCCCTGAGAATAATTGTGAAGACATAATTCTGGTTTTAACAACAATAAAAAGCTGTCCAAATGGACAGCTTTAACTAAAAACAAGGTAAAATAACAGATTGAAAATTACGCGATTTCAATCCTTCTTGGAGGTTTCTGTTTGGCTTCCTCCTTTTTAGGGATGGACAGATAAAGAAGACCGTTTTCATAGCGGGCGCTGATTTTTTCTTCGTCCACCACATTTTTAGGTAGCTCAAAACTTCTTTGGAAAGATTGATAGCTGAATTCCCTGCGGGTAAAATTCTCTTGCTCGATAGTTTGATTGTTTTCTTTCTCTGAAGAAATTGTGAGCAGGTTTCCGTCAAGGGTTACTTTGAAGTCGTTCTTATCTAGCCCAGGAGCGGCAACTTCGACTTCATAATGGTCTGCTGTCTCTTTGATGTTTACCGATGGCAGCGTGGTGCTTGTTGCAGAAAAATTGCTGTTTTCCCAATTGAAAAGCTCGCGGCCAAAAACATCATCAAAAAACATACGAGGCAAACCAGTGCGTTGGTCTGCATTTCTTTTGATAAGATTCATAACATTTTACTTTTAATTGTTAGACAATATTTGTGAACATGCACTGGCTAGCAGTGCCGACGAGAAAAAAACCAAAATTATGCCAGTAGAAAAAAATGACATTTTTTCAGTTTTTCAAGCGAAAAAATGTCAGTTTTATCTTGGTTTTAACTAAAAAAAACCTTCTCCATGTGCCTTACTAATTTCTGACACTTGAAACAAAAGAGTTTTAATTTGTCAGGATTTAAATTTAAGCAAGATTTCTATTTTTATAATCTATATAGCTATAGTTTTCTTCTGAGGCAAAGCTGCGATCCGAGCCACTACAATTCAACAATTCAGAAGTGAATAACAAATAAGTGCTACTCTGAATTGCATTTTTGAGCAAACAATGCGACTGCACTACTGCATTGCCATAAAGCTTACTGAAACCGCCCACAGCATATTCGGCAAAAAGCCCGTAATGCGCGATCAACTTCAGGGATAAATTAAGCTTTCTGTCGATAAGGGATTCTATGGCGTCCAGCTTTTCCCTGAAATTCTTCAGCATGATTTCGTACTGCTCAATAATAAGATCAATGTGAGGAGGCAGACCAAATTTATAGAAAAGGACAGCATCTCCTTCTACTTCAGAAACCTTCATCCCTAGACGGTTACTATCCATAATAGCCATAAGAAGCTCACGCAAAATATAGCTTCCTGCTTCGATACATATACTTGGGACAAAATCGGTGAAGCCACTCACATCTGGAATAAGAATAAGTCCCTGCTCTGCTTTTATTGCTCCAGCCTCATTGCGATATCTGTGCAGAATATCCTGCGCTGAATGCGAGATATTCATAATGCGACAGCCGTGTTTTTGTACAAGGCCAATATTTCTGTAATCCATGATTCCACAGTTTCGGCATCCACACGGTCTGCCTTTTCAAAAAAGAAATGTTGGCTGATCTCAAATCCACAGTAGTTGTAGATTCCTTTGTCGGAAGTAAGCCTTAATGCCCTATCCATTCTAATTTCACGGTATTCATCATGCGATTTGCCATGCGTATTAATGATCACAGCCTGCTTCCCCTTAAGAAGCCCCTTCTGAACGCCCTGATCATAGCGGTAAGCAAATCCATAGCTAAATACTCGATCAATATAGCCCTTCATAACAGCGGGCATTCCTGTCCACCAGATCGGATGAATAAACGTTATGTGCTCTGCCCAGCTTATGAATTCCTGCTCTAGTCTTACATCATCTTCCACCTGGCCTTTTCTTTGGCCTTCCATATCTTGAAGTGAAAGTACAGGATCAAATTGCAATTCATATAAATCTCTAACTATAACCTCATTGCCTTTTTGCAACAAATAACCTTGCAAGGCATCTTTAAATCTTCCGTTCAAGCTTTCCCCATTAGGATGGGCATAAATAATTAAATGTCTCATTGTTCTATAATTTTAAATTGATAGGACAAATTTAGACTTGGCACATGCCATAAAATTGTAAGAAAACGAAAATTACTCCAAAGGACTGCATATGCTGCATTGCAGCTTAAGATATCTGGATGGGCTTAGATTTATATAATGTTTAAAATCGTTAATAAGCTGGCTCTGAGCATAATACCCGCACTGCTCAATGATTTCAAACCAATCCTCTTTTGAAGCTCTCCCTGCAATAGTCTGCATGATCTGGACAGCTTTAAGAAAACGCTGAAAGCGCATAATCTCTTTGGCTGAATAGCCCAAATGTTTTTTATGGGTAAGCTGTATGGCGCGCTCAGTTTGGTTTTTATCTCCTGCCACTTCCTTTATGGGACTGTAAGCTGTAGTATTTAGTTCTATTAGTTGCTGGACCACCGGGTTTCGATTTCTCAGATAAGGCCTGCAAAATTCAAGGATACACTCTACCTGCCGTTCTTGATCTTCAATCCCTGCAAGTCTGTTCCAAAGAGCAGTAAAGCAGTTTTCATCTAGCAACGAATCAGAATCAACGGGTAGATTCTCTGAAATGGCCGCCGGTCCAAAAAAACGATAAAAGGCATCGTCTTTAAAGTTTGCTGCTAAAATTTTGCTTCCCGCGGGTAGAGAATAGTCAAATGCTTTTTTTACGGGCCCCAGAACAATAGACTTCTCCACTTCCAAGCTGGCATCGTTCTGCGTGTGGATCAAAGCCTTTTCTCCAAAAATGAAGATCATAATAGTCTGATAGGAAGGCAGAAGTGTTTGTGTGATCGTCCCTTCCGAATTGTTCTCTGCAAAATAAAAATGCGAAAATACCTCCTGAAATTCTTCAGGAACAGGAATTCTTCCGCTTAAAATTTTATCGTTTCCCATTATAAGAAGCTAAATTATAAAAAAATCCATCATGGCATTGCTGAATGTTGATCTTCTTTTCAGAGCTTCGTAGCCCAACATTCTATAATTAAGGAAAACATATTTTAGCCAAAAAATAAAAAGAGACAGCACGCTGTCTCTTTGATTGTTAAAGTTCTATATCCAAGCTATTTTGGATCCACGCTTAATGGTGGCAGAGTGGTTTTCTTTTCGTTCATCATTTTTTTCACCTGTTCAATAGTCCTAAAACGCTCTATCTGCATCTCGCCTGTAAAAGTTTCGCTCTGAGGTGCTCTTGGAGGTATCTGGGCATAGGTTTTCATCAGATCTGCAATGGCCTGGTTAAAAATTATAGCTGTCCATGTTTTCTCTGTCCAGCTGTTCATGAACAAATCATAACGCTCTTGAGGATCTTGCCACAGATTGTAAATAGCGGGAACTGTTGCTACATAGGTTTCATCTCCTCTCCAGCCTAGTTGCTGCCCAGGGGCGTCACTTCCTGCAATAGCACCATTATCTCCTCGCGTATTAAATACCGCTTTGAATTTTCCTATTCGTACAGCTCCTGGCGACAATTCGGCCTCTGTAAAATAGAACCATCTATCACGAAGCGGCGTTCCTTTTTTAAACAATACATTTGACATATCATAGCTATCAAAAACCATGTCAGCACCTGCTCTGTCTTTTTTAGGAAGCTCCACTCCAGCAAGGCTTGCAAAAGTAGCCATAAGATCAAGTCCGCCTACGATATCATGGCTTTGGCTTCCTGCCTCAATCTGTCCTGGCCACCAAGCAATTGCAGGCACGCGGCTGCCACCTTCTCTATCTGTTCCTTTGGTACCTCTAAAAGGAGTATATCCAGAATCAGGATGCACATCTTGCCAAGCGCCATTATCTACTGTATAAATGACAATTGTATTTTCTGCTATGCCCAAAGAACGAATTTTATCCATAATACGGCCTACATTGTAATCCATCTCTACTACAGCATCTGAATATTTGCTCCTACCTGGAGATTTGCCTGCAAACTGTTTAGAAGGAAGGTTTGGCTGATGGTTTTTAGCAAAATTGATACACATAAAAAACGGATCTTTGCTTTTTCCATATTCATCAAGCTGCTTTAAGTTATTTTCTACCATCATCATATCCAGTTCAGCTATATTTTCTTCAGTAACCTTACTAACCTCTCTAGCTTTTCCACCTGCTTCGCCTTCAAGTATACCTGTAGTTACTTTTTTGAAAAGCTCCAGCATCTCTGGAGACATCTCTGGATTCCAAGACTGGAAAGCATAAGTATAAGCATTCAAATGGTAAAGCACCACATTCTGCATTTTGTCAAAACCATGCGCTATAGGCATTGCATAGTCTGCTTCTCCAAGGTGCCATTTTCCAGAAAAATACGTTTTGTAATTGGCTTTTTTAAGCACCGAAGCCAACGTCCATTCTTCTTTAGGCAGTCCGCCTCCCTGTCCTTGAAAAGCAACTGTGGTCATACCGCTTCTATTCGGAATGCGTCCTGTAAGCATCGCGGCTCTTCCTGGGGTACAGCTTGGCTGTCCGTAAAATGACCAAAATTGCATGCCTTCTTTTGCCATTCTGTCGAGATTGGGTGTCGGCATGCCTCGACCTACTCCTCCTCCGTAGACTCCTAGGTCTCCCCAGCCTGTATCGTCTGAGATAACCATTATGATATTAGGCTTTTTTTTAGTTTGAGCCTCTGAGCTTAAATATGCCAAAGCACATAAACTGATCAATGCCATTAATAGTGTTTTCTTTTTCATAGAGCTATAATTTATTGGAATTAATATCTTACTAAAATTAAAGCCTTAAAATTTAAATGGATATCTATTCGTATATCAATCTGGTTTCATTTTATAAGATGAAACCAAATATTTAAAAAATGAAACCTATTCTGGTAATTCAAAAACAGATAAAAAGCCTCTGAAAAACTTTTCTCAGCTAAGTTTGCTTCAACAAATGTTAAATATAAGCAAAGCCCCGCAGAGTCTAATCTTTTTAGTATATTTGTAGTAGGTCATCCGAAAAGTAGAGATTTTTGTTTTTAAATACTGGCGATCATTTTTATATCTGCTATAAAATAAAAATAAGTAAACTATTTGAGTACCAAAAACATGTAATAATAACAATAGCCCCAAGACTATGAAAAAAATTACTTTAACGATTTGTCTACTACTAGCAGTGGCAGCAAATGCACAGCAAGAAAAAGGAATAATTGGATATGCAAACTGGTTGGACAACTGGACAGAATTCAAGCCACAGAAAACCGAATCCAAAGATGCAAACCAAATACTGGCTGGAAACATTACCGAGAATACTAAATTGATGAAAAAAAACGTATACATTCTTCATGGCAATGTATATGTAACCAATAATTCAGTTCTAACTATTGATCCGGGTACAGTAATTATTGGAGATGCCGCAACCAAAGGCACTCTTATTATTACAAAAGGATCCAAAATTATGGCTGAAGGTCAGGAAACAGACCCTATCATATTTACCTCAAATGCCAGCATGAAAAAAGCAGGTGACTGGGGCGGCCTAGTTATTTTGGGTGATGCGCCTATCAATAAATTTGGAAGCGTGGGCTCCTATAACATGGATCTTGATCCTGCCCTTACCGTATATGGTGGCAACAATGTTGCTAGCTCCTCAGGAATCTTAAAATATGTTCGTATTGAATTTGCTGGAAGAAAAGTAAAGGGAGCAGATGCCTTTAACGGCCTTACAGTTGCAGGAGCTGGAAATAAAACAGTCTTAGAAAACATTATGGTGAGCTTTTCAGGAGGCGATTCTTTTGCCTTTTATGGCGGAGATGTAAATGCATCGCAGTTGGTTTCTTATAAATCTATCAATGACGACTTTAAAATTACTCAAGGAGCACAATGTCGCCTTTTCAATTCTCTTGCAGTGAGATCTTCATACCTTTCAAGCAACAAAGATGGTTCTAGATGCCTAGAGGTTAAAGCTTATGAAAAGAAAAACGAAACTGACTTCACAAAAAAATCGACCTTCGTTTCTGCTTCCAATCTTACCCTGCTTAATGACAGCGAGAATATTAAGGCTGATGTTCAGTCAGGTTTAGTAAAAGAAGCAATCTATGTCGGCGAAAACACTGCTCTAGAACTAAAAAGAAGCGTTGTATCAGGATTTAATCCAGCAGTGTTGTTGGATAGCAAAACTGAAATGAATGCTGATAATTTGAAAAAAATCAAATTTGAAGAGATGTTTTTCAACCAGTGCACTGGCAACATCTTTACAGAAAACAATACTGATAATTCAGATCTGGAAAACTGGTATGGCAACAGTATTTTTTCTAATGTATATTCCCAAACTGATAATAAAGAAACCTTTGTGGATATCTACAATGCAAAAAGACCGGACTACAGGCTACAGTTGGGAAAAATTACCGCATCTAGCGGCAGATAATTACCATTAATCTTAACAATTATAAAAAAGGAAACAGCAAAACACACTGTTTCCTTTTTTTATTTCCGTAGAATCATCTTTTAAAGGTTGCTCTTAAGCTATCTTGAAGCTAGAAGTGCAGTTCGCAACGCCTGCACTCCATCTTGGAGCGTAACGGCAAGCTCATGCTCTTTGTTTTCAATCTTTGCAATGACATCAAGTAAAAGCTCCTGCACGCATCTACCGTACACTTCTGCCTTGGTCCTCTGAATTTCAAAACTGCCCGAAACTATATGGTCTACTTTATAAAATATTCCGCCAGCCTTTACAGAATCTTTCTCCTCTGATAATGCCTCTGCTGCTCCCCAGCCTTCTGGCCTCGAGTCATCAGAACCACAGCCAATCGCTTCTGCTGAAATTTCTTTCCAATCTGGCAGAGAAGTAAAAGCTTTTCGAGTTGAAGAATTGGTAAGAGCCTTCAGAGTGCCTTTCATTGGCATCCAGCCTTCGATTTCAATTCTTGCAAGATCATATGCCAAATGAAGAGTAGTCTGTTCAAAAAAACCAGGGCCGGAAAAAGCATGATGATATTCCCCTAGGAGTCCATCATCATATTTGACAATTGCTGACATGCGGTCTCTCTGCCTTTGATTGCGCTGATCAGAAGTGCCATAAACCTCTACGGGCTTCTGACGGCTAAGTGCGCTTACTATGTCAAAAAAGTGTACTCCATGCTCCACCATAATGCCACCTGAGACTTTTTCATCCCAAAACCAGTGCTCCGCAGGTAGAGCTTGATCCTGTGCATAATTGTGTACAGCGGCATGCCGCAACTTTCCAAGCGCTCCGATTTCCGAGAGTGCCATCAAAGAGTGGATAATGGGATTATATCGGATCATATGGTCAACAGTAATAATCTTTTCCGTCTCTGCCTGGACCTTCAGAATACGCTCAGCTTGGAGCAGATTAATGGCAACAGGCTTTTCAAGCAATACGTGCTTTCCAGCTTGCATGGCAGCGCAGGCCATTTCAGCATGCAGCGCAGGAGGTGTTACAATGCTTACAATATCTATTTGGGGATCTGCAAGCAACTCCTTCCAACTCCCATACAACTTACAATTCCCTTCAGTCTTAAGACCTGCCGTGGTATCAGCGATAGCCACTATCTCGATTTGCTCCAGCCTGTCCCACCAATGGTGCAGAAATTGGCCAAATCCACCATAGCCTATGATACCTACTTTATATGTTTTCATATCTTTTAAATTTAAGTCCCAAGTGGGCATCTGTTCTAAAAATAATGTTCCATCTTTTGCATGAGCCAAATTACCAGCTGATTCTTACTGCCGCATCACCAGGAAATTCAAATTCATTCCCATTGACGGCTTTAATTTCGGTATATTTGGAATTCTCTTTAACCTCTACCTTAATTTTTGATACGGCAGTTTTGGAAAGCCCGCTGACTTTCATTAGAGCCCTAAACTTTGGACTTCCAGCTACTATAAAGGTGATCTTTTTTTTTGCGAAGCGGAACTTTACTGCAGGATAATTGATAAAGCCTATTGCATTAAGATCCTTTAGCCTAAAATACTGTCGGGGCACCACTCCGAAAGCGAGGCCTGCCCCATAAACTTCCTGTCCGACTTCTCCAGATTTCTCCCACCCATCGTGAATGTCTTCCAAAGGCACCCATAGCTCTTTCTGCACTTCCCCTGTTTTAATGTCTTGAGCAATCATATCCTGAGGCAATAATGGCGGATAATAATAGGCAAGCCTTGCTGAAGCATATTTGATGAACTCAGGAATTAATACTTTTAATGCTGGGAGTATGTCAATATTTTGTGTCACTTCCATATAATGATGAAGAGCAGCATAGACTTCAAACTCTTCGTAAGCTGCTGTATAGGGCGCATCATCTAAGGGAAATACCGAAAAGAAACTGGGGAAATGCTTTCCGTAACCGTAGCCGCAACTCCAGATCTGCATGTTTTTAAGTAGGCCAGCTATACAGCTATAGCTCAGCTTGAGGAACTTCTCATCATTGGTTTCGAGATAGAGCTCTGCCAATGCACCGGCGGTAAAAGCTGTATTATTGGCCTGATAGAAAATGTCAAATCCTAGCCCTTCTAAACTTTTAAGTGCACGCAGGGCTTCATTTAAAAAACGCTTTTCATCTGTGAGCTTGTACGCCATCAACATCACATGAGCATATGAGCCTGGCACATCCTTCTCCCCTCCCTCTCCTGGCTGGGTTTCTGCCTTAATTACCTCATAGGTTGTCATCTTATAAAAAACTGGCCAATTATAGTCAAAATGCCGTGCGGTCTTTACGGCATAATCTACGGAATCCAGAAAGAGCTTCTCTGCAATTTTATCCCCTCTAAGGGCTAGACGCGCCAAATTTAAAAGCGGATGATGGAGATACCAAGAATCCATCACCATCTCACGTTTCTGCTCTTCAGATTTGTCTAGCTGGTCTACAAGAGCGGGATGCCAGCGGACGATGCTTTTAACACGCTCATCATAGAAGTCCTCAAGTCCCATATCCAGATCATCATACATGGGATGGGAACTTTCAGACCAGGCTAAATATTCATGAAGAGGCAGCTTCACAGCCAACTGCACCATAATTTCAGCAGGGGTTTTATAATCGCATACATAAGCATTCAAGAAAGGCGAACTATTGGCCATTGTCCAACACCCCTTATTCAGGTGCAGTTGCCCCAGAACTTTCTCCGCGATACCAAACCAGTCCTGATAAACAGGTTCAGGCTTTTCAATATGATTGTAAATGACGCTAAGATGATTTAAAAACGCAGAGGTCATCTGACTTTCTTCCTTCATAATCTTTTCATCGAGCAAAACCAAAGCATCCGATATAATAAATTCTATCCCCTCAGGGATAGGCTTCTCGCGGTTTACGGGAAATTCAAATCCTATTTCTGGCCAGCTTCCTCCGACTGTTTCCGAAAGCGAAGTCTGCGATGTCTCGCAGTAGGCAGACATGGCGCTTAGATTTTGGAAATAGAAGACCGATCCTGTTTCAGGTCGAGTCATGCTAAAAAAGATATGCCCTGAGCGCGCCCCCTGCTGATGTGAATGGATGATCCCTGAGGTATTCTCTACCCTGCCGTCATAGGTTAGTGGCACAATATCTCGAGGCCAGAATGGAATCAGTAGAGAAAAAGCCGCTGTGAATGAGGTAGTATAACGAAACAGCGCTGAATCTGCTTCTGGAAAACAAAGCCTGACCGTATAATGTCCCAGTCTAGTCCAAGCTTCTATTAGCAAATCATTTTCCCGCTTCTTAACCTGAACTTTATAAAAATTGCTGTTCATGCCAAAGGCCAGTCTAAATGCCATTCTTCCAGATTTAGGCCACTGCACAGCAAGCCATAGGGAATCGCCAGCATTATATATCTGAAGTTGGTACTCGAAAAGCGCGGTTTCATGCAGCAACTCGGCATTTACAATATCTGCCTGAACAGTAGCTGTCCAAGGCGTAACAGGATGAAGCATATCGATAATGTTTAAATTAATAAATCAAATTTGTCTCATAAATGACGCTGTTGCTTATATAATACCTGTGAAACCTTACATAAATTTAATCTCCTTTTTTCGTTAGCTCTAAAAATATAAACAGAGTTTCAGACTCCTTTATCTTCATTTTTCATAAGCGTAGCGGACGTTTTAAAAAAAAGAGTTTCATTTTAAAACCGTACTTGCTAAAATTTCGTTAATACCTAAATACCAGCGAACTAAACCAGTGTTGTTTAACCTAATAAAAACTAGATTATGAAAAACGAAGTTAAAATCCAGGCAGTAAACCCGTCCCTGGACAGCAGAAGAAGTTTTTTGAAGCTCAGCGGTTTGGCACTTGCCTCCGCAAGTCTTCTTATCGCAGGATGCAGCGACAGTGATGATGACCAACCCATGCAGGAGGATACCCTTCCGGGCGTCCGCAATGGCGTATTCGATTTAGGCTCGGGAGATTTCGGGGTGCTCACCTATGCCTATGCCCTAGAGCAGCTAGAAGCCGACTTTTACACGAAAGTCGTTAACGCCTCTAGCTTCAACAGCGCGTTCAGTTCTTTAGAACGTGAAGTACTGACTGATCTTTATCATCATGAGGTGGTGCACAGAGATTTCTTTAAAGCTGCCTTAACCGGAGCGCTTCCTAATCCGTCCACACAACTACTGCCAACACTTTCTTTTAACTACGGTTCTCTAAACTTTAACAGCCGCACTGAAGTCCTTGCTACAGCCAAAGCGCTTGAAGACACGGGAGTTGCCGCATATAACGGAGCTGGGAGATTGATTAAAACAGCCGATTATCTGTTGCTGGCAGGAAAAATTGTCTCGGTAGAAGCTCGCCACGCATCGGCTATCCGAAGCCTAATCAATCCTAATTCAAAGGATTTTGCAGGAGATGATATCGTGAATATGTCAACAGGACTAGATGATGCGAAGGATCCTTCAAAGATACTTCCGATTGCTGGAGGATTTATCTCCACTAAATTTACCGCTAAATACCTGCCTTAATGCTAACTTAAAAACTGGAAATTATGAACATCCTAAAATTTATAGAATCCTTCGCCGATGAGCGCATAATGCAAAGCATGGGCACCAGAAGAGAAAGTTTTGCTCAGTTTGGAAATATCGGAAAAAATCTGGCTATGGCCTCAATACCTTTCGGGCTTTCTGCCTTGAGCAGCAAAGCTTTTGCCAAAGATATAACAGCTACTCCTGCAACGCCAATAGGTGCACTGCAGTTCGCTCTCACCCTTGAATACTTAGAAGATGAATTTTATGCTATGGCACTGGATTCAGGTGTCATCCCAGCATCTGAGAACGGCGGTAGGGATTTAAAGGTATTCCAGCAGATCTCAGCTCACGAGTCCGACCATGTTAAATTTCTTATTGCGGGACTTGGAGGAACAGCAAGTGCCAATTTTGTCGCTAAGCCGACCTTTGACTTTACAGTTGGAGGCGCTTTTGATCCTTTTAATGACTATCCTACTTTTCTAGCTTTGGCACAAGCTTTTGAAGATACTGGCGTAAGAGCTTACAAGGGACAGGCCGCCAACTTGATTACAACACCGGACCTGCTTACAGCTGCTCTGCAGATCCATTCGGTAGAAGCGCGCCATGCGTCAGAGGTTAGAAGACTAAGAGGTCTTAAAGGCTGGATTTCAAATGCCGAGAGAGGTGCTGGAATGCCAGCTGCCACTCAGGCCGTCTATGACGGAGAAGGCGTAACGGTGCAAGCTGGATTTAATACCGCTGCCGCGTTTGGAGCTGCAGCAGGATCAGAAGCCTACGATGAGCCTTTAAATACCCAGCAAGTAGTGGATATAGCCAACATCTTTATCGTCTAAATAATTTAAACAATAATAACCGCCGCCTGTGTTCTAAAGATGCAGGCGGTTTTCTTTATAGCCAAGCAGATAGTACCAGAAAACGTGCTACCGCTCAATCATATAGTTGCGCGTAACCTGATTGAAATTAAGGATTTCTTTAATCCTCTCAACAAAAAAGCCCCTCAAAAATTAAGGAGCTTCTTGGCAGCCGACGGGTGCCTGAAAAGGTATGGGGCAAATTAACTAAATCATTGTACAGAACCTTCAGACGAACCCCGTCGGTCCCCTGTTTCTTTTCTGACAGATTGTACAGCATTTTGCCACACCAATGTATATCAAAATTAACAAAAACATCTCTGGCGTTTCTTACAGAATATCACTTAGAAATTACAGCTTCTTAATGTGCTATTATTCTAAATGACATTGTTGTCTGTTTGGGCAAAAGATTTTATTTGCTTTTCACTATAATTCGTTTTTGTTGTTTTTATTAAATTACAATCTTATTTTAAAGGTGTAATGCTATAAGAAGTCCCCTTTTTAGTCTCAAAAACCGCAGTGTAACCAATAGACGATTTTTCACTTTTGACATTCAACTTTTCAATTATAAATGGTTGTGCTGATCGTATAGAGCAAGTTCCTCCGATATTAGACACAATTGTGGTCTGGCTCATTTTACCTTCATTCCATTTTATATCTACAGTAAAATTGCCTTTTGCTGTAATTCCCTTAATTTCTCCATCTTTCCATGAATCTGGCAAAGCAGGAAGCAGATGTATCTCTTTATTTTGACTCTGCATCAGCATTTCGATTACACCAGCAGTTCCTGCAAAATTTCCATCAATCTGAAATGGTGGATGCGCATCAAAAAGATTTGGATAACAGCCTCCGTGTCTGCTGTAGTTAGGATCATTATCTTTAGTTAATCGCAATTGATTTTTGAATAACTGATAGGCATGATTTCCATCCAAAAGTCTCGCCCACATATTTACTTTCCATGCCAAACTCCAACCTGTTCCATCATCTCCTCGAAGTTCTAGTGTTTTCTTTGCCGCAGCAGCCAATTCTGGGGTTTGAAGAGGAGAAATTAAATTGGCTGGATGCAAAGCATACAGATGTGAAGTGTGCCTGTGGTGCGGATCTTCTTCTTCAAAATCTTTATACCATTCCTGTAATTGCCCTTTACTTCCAATTTGAAAAGGAAGTAATTCCTCTCTCGCACTGTTGACTTTCTGTCTAAACTCTAAATCGGCATATAAAACCTTAGAAGCTTCAATGGTATTTTCAAATAAATCTTTTATGATTGCGATATCCATTGTCGAAGCTGTTGTTACAGTTCCCTGTTTCTTGCCGTCATAATAAAATATATTTTCTGGAGAGGTTGAAGGCATTGTTACCAGATGGCCATTTTTATCTTTTTGTAGCCAGTCTAAACTAAATTCTGCCGCACCTTTTATAATGGGATATACTTTTTTTAGGTAATTTTTATCGCCAGTATATTGATAATGTTCCCATAAATGTCTGCTCAGCCAATTGGCTCCCATGTACCAGTTGGCCCACATTGGATCTCCTTTTCCAAAATCTCCAACCGGATTAGTCATAGCCCAAATATCAGAGTTATGATGCAAAACCCAACCGTTGGCATGATAATAACTTTTAGCTGTTTCTGCTCCTGTTGCAGAAGCATTTTTAATGAATTCGTCGAGCGAAAAAAACAATTCTGATAAACTTCCCGATTCTACGGGCCAATAATTCATCTGCAAATTAATATTGGTCGTATAATTACTGCTCCAAGGTGCACGAAGCTTATTGTTCCAAATTCCTTGCAGGTTTGCTGGCGCATTATGCGTACGCGAAGAAGAAATCAGTAAATATCGTCCAAATTGAAAAAACAAAGCTTCTAGACCCGCATCTTTTTCACCTTTTGCATATTGTTCTAATCGTATGTCAGTTGGAAGATCAGACTTGGATGTTTCTTTTTCGTTTAGCATTAATGAAACCCTATTGAAGAATTTTTGAAAATCAGCAATATGTTCTTTTAATAGAGAATCATATTTTTTACCAGCAACTTTTTTTATTGGAGCTTCAGCAAATTTATGTTCGTCTTTTCCTTGACTGTCTGGACATTTATCAAATCCGTTAAAACTTGTCGCTGCGGAAACGAAAAGTAGAATTTCGCTGGCATTTTTGATAACTAATTTATCTCCCTCAGAGCTTATTTGGCCGTCTTTTACAACCGGTTTTATAATCAATTCGAAGCGCATACCTCTACATCCAGTTACATCCTCATAAATAACGGGTTCCTTATTATAATCGATATAGTTAGGATCGGCGTGCGAAGGTGCTTTTCCCTTTAAAACTAATGTTTGATTCTGTACTGCTTTCTGATTTTTTAAAAGACTTGCCGCATCAATGGTCACAGAAAGTTTTTTCAGCTGGTCTGCCGAAAGCTTAATTACAATACATTGTGCCGGAGCCGAAGCAAAGATTTCTCGTTTGTAATTTACTCCGCCAGCATTAAAACTTGTTACGGCTAATCCGGTTTGTATATCTAAGCTTCTATCGTATGATGCCGCTTTTTGCCCGCCAAAATCCTGCTTTAAAATAAGATCTCCTAAAGGCATAAAACTTTCGCTATATGGTCCTTGCATGTTTTTGGTCAAAACATTAGCTTTTTCAAAATCTTCATTTTTAAGCGCTTCTCTAATTAAAGCTAAGTTTTTAAAAGCATCTGGATTTACATTTTTATGAACTGGTCCTCCACTCCATAAAGTAGCTTCATTTAACTGAATAAACTCTGCTTCAACCCTTCCAAAAACCATTGCGCCCAGAGTACCATTTCCTACAGGCAGTGCCTCTGTCCATTCAACAGCGGGCTGTTTGTATTGCAGTTTTAAATCTTTTTGCGCAGAAGCAGAAACTCCTGCTAATGCAATGAGCAGAAAAAAGCTTTTTTTTAAAGAATGATGCAGCATGAATTTTACTTTTTGATGAAATTAATTAAATCGTTTTCAATTTTAACACTGTTACTGAATACGGAGGAAGATTCAATTGCTGACTCCCTTTCGTAATCTTATATTCGCTTTGTTTTGGCGTGATTTTTTTGGGATCTGCAAAAGTGTTTTCATCCTGTAAATTTGCACTTACCAGTCTAATCAAACTTCCTTTTGCCCCCAATTTCGCTCCTTTCAAATCAATACTTATGTCGGATGGTGTTGAAGCTGTATTAACCAATTTCACAATAATTTCCTTACTGTTCACGTCTTTTACAGCCGATGCGTATAAATTATGCTGACCAATTAACGCTTTTCCATCTTGCGTAATGCTTAATAAATCGGTTCCTTTATTAGTCGAAAACAATTGCTGTACATAATAGTTTGCCGAACCATAAGACTGAAGATTATTGAACCAAATCATATCTGGTGTCCATTGCCAAGCATCTTCGTGAGCCATTAAAGGTGCATAAGAAGTTAATTGCACTACTTCTGCATTTCTCTCCAATCCTGTCATAAAAGCAGCCTCAGAAAAGGCGCATTCCCAATTATTTCTATTGTTTGGATTTGCCCCAGAAACACTTTGTGCCGCATATTCTCCAGCAAATATTTTTGGGCCTTTGCGATCATAATTATCGTAACGGCCAGCATTTTCCCTAAACCATTTTGGGCTTTGGTAATAATGTTCATCAACCAATTCTGCATTCAGCTTTTTCAGTTCTTTCATTGCATAATCAAAATGTTCACCATCTGGTGAAGGCCCGCTCCCTGACACAATAATGATATTTGGATATTTTGCTTTTATAGCTTTTTCAAAAACTTTATATCTTTCAATATAATCAGCGCCCCACTGCTCGTTTCCAACTCCGATATATTTTAAGTTAAACGGTTTTGGATGTCCCATATCTGAACGAACTTTTCCCCAAGCTGTCGTAACAGCGCCGTTTGCAAATTCAATCAAATCTAAAGCATCTTGTACGTACGGATTCAGTTCGTCTATGGATGCTAATTCTCCAGTGTTGTACTGGCACGCCATTCCGCAGCTCAAAATTGGAAGCGGTTCTGCCCCTATATCTTCTGAAAGCTGAAAATATTCAAAAAATCCTAAACCAAAACTTTGAAAATAATCTGGCGTTAATTTATGATTGAATTCAACATTCCATCTGTTCATCATGGTTTTTCTATCCTCAACATTCCCAATAGATTTTTTCCATTGGTAACGATCTGACAAAGTTCTTCCTTCCACAATACAACCACCTGGAAAACGTAAAAATCCTGGTTTTACATCGTATAAAAGCTGAACTAAATCTTTACGAAGTCCATTTTTTCTATTCTTCCAAGTATCTTCAGGAAATAATGAAATCATGTCCAAATCAATTGTTCCTGTTCCTTCAAAAGTGATTTTCAGCTTTGCTTTGGCTTCTGTTTCAGTTGCCGCAAATTGTGCTGTATAATTGGTCCATTCATCAGATTTTGGAACTACACTGGTTTCTCCAAGTACTTTTTGATCTTTGTCAATCAGTTGGAAAATAATCTTTCTGATGGCTCCTTTATGATTAGCTGCCTTAAACGAAAGATTGTATCTCGCATCTTTCTTCACTCCCATTCCTCTAAAACCTTCATTTATTAAAGCATAACCTTTGTCATTATTAATTTCAACCCTGCAAAAATTAGTATTATTTGCCGCTACGTTGATGGGCAGAGCCATACCGGATTCCTTATTCATGGAAGATCTACTGCTTTTAGGTTGTTCCCATCCCATTAAAGGTTTCTCAAATTCAAAAGATCTGTTTTTAATCATTTCAGCATAAAGTCCACCATCAGCAGCAAAATTTATGTCTTCAAAAAACAAACCGAACATGGTCGGCTGAATTTTAGTTATCGTTTTGGAAGCATCAACCTCTAGAACCGCTTTTTGAGCATTTCCATAAATAGTGCTAAATAGCAAACCTCCTATGAATAATGTTGAAATTAAATTTATTTTCATTGTATTGTTTTTATATCTGCAATTTATTAATTAATCTTTTTAAAGCATCTCTTTATTGTAATTTTTACACTTATTTTTTCAAGAATAAATTACTTTTTAACTGCCTCATACTTATCTGGGAAAGCGGCTTCTCCATCTAAATTGATTACTTTCAAAACATCAACGTTTTTACTTTCAACTGCATATTTAAAATAATCTGGCTTATTTTTGCCCCATTGAACGGTACAATTCTGAACCTTAATGCTTTCTGCCGAATCAAAATAGAAACCAGAAGTGGTTCCTTTTACAAAACCTTCTACATTAGCAGGGCGTCTGTCGTACAATCCGCCTGGAAAGGATGTAATTTTATCTATAAAAACACTCACATTATCAAAAACAATATTCTTGATTTTATCTTTAGATTCTCCGCTTACAAAAACACCGTTTTCTCCTGTGCATTGGATATTAGAAAAATAAATATTCTTGATTTCGCCCACTTTTCCTTCTGTTGCTCCTTTCGGGAAACGCCAATTGGCATCTTTATGATTTATTTTTGCTCTGCTGAAAGCTGTTATATAAATCGGTTCTGCTTTTCCCCACCAAGTATCCGTGTTTAATTTACTTTCTATAATGATGTTAGAGAAAATAACATCGCTTACCGTTCCCTCGTCACGATTCTGAATCCCTAATGCGCGATTGCTGTTTTTAATAATACAATTATTGAAAACAACCTGTCTAATAGCATCCATATTTTCTGAACCAATTTTAATAGCACAGCTGCTGCTGGTCATAGTACAATTGGTAACTGTAATATTTTCGCAAGCTCCAAATTCTTCAAATTCTCTTCTGTTTTTCAAACAGATGCAATCGTCTCCGCTCTCAATATAACAATCACTGATTCTGACATTTTTAGAATGGTCCAAATCAATTCCGTCGCTGTTGCGGACTTTCAAGCTGTTCAATAAAGTAATACCACTGATTACTACATCGTTACAGCCTACCAAATGAACTGTCCAATAAGCTGAGTTTCCGATATGAACATCTTTAATTCTGATATTTTTACCACCGATAATCGTCAATACGTGAGGTCTTGGATCAAGAACATTGAATGGTTTTAAAACATATGCGTCATCTTCTTCTGCTCCCATAAAAGAAACTCCGTTTCCATCTATTTTCCCGCTTCCGCTAATGGTGAAATCTTCCACGTTTTCTCCTCCAATCCAAATCGTCCCTTCTCCCGGATTGGTTCTGAAAGCACTTTTTGTATAGAGTTTTTCATCTGGACTTGCCAATAGTTTCGCACCCGCTTCGATATGCAAATCTACTTTTGATTTGACGTCAATTGGTCCTGCTAAAAAGGTAAATGGTGCTGGAATTAAAACTCTTCCACCCGTTTTGCTGCAAGCGTCGATTGCTTTTTGAATAGCTGCAGCATCATTGGTTTTACCGTCTCCTTTTGCTCCATATTTTTTAACGTCGTAGATTTTCTGCGCAGAAACGGTTAACGAAAGGCAGAAAATTAGCAGCGTGATGATCGATTTCTTTTTCATATTTTTTATTTTTTTTTGCCACAAAGGCACAAAGGCGCTAAGTTTTTTTCACGCAGATTTTTCAGATTTAGGCAGATTTAATTAGATTTTTTTTATAAAATATCTGTTAAATCTGCTTAGATTTTTTCAATCTGCGTGAAACAAAAATACTTTGCTTCTTAGCGTCTTTGCGGCCAACTCTTAATGGGCAGGCAATTCAAATTTATTCTGTTCTGGTTCTATTTTTCTTTTTGCAGCTTCGCTATCCAAATTGCTTTCCAAAACATCTTTGAAAACAATCTGATTGTTTTTATCTGAAGGAATATCAATTGCCTTCATCGTTAGATTTTTAACATCATCAAAAACAAAAGCTGGACGGAAATCTTCTTTATCCAAAATCAGTTTTATATTCTTCATTTCGATTCCGTTTACGTGACGGACATAAAATCCCCAAGAAGGCAGTTCTCCAAACATGTTAAATTCAGGATAACCGTTGATGTTTTCTTTTACATCTTTTAATCGGCTTAGTGGATGATATGCCATTCCTTTGGATGCCCTTCCTGGATAAATGATTTCAATATTTTCTAATGTCACATTTTCAATTAAATGCCCCGGAATTCCAGCAATAGAAGATGGAAACGGATTATGGAAATAATCAACCTCAGGCCCGCGCATATCGTAGTCAATATCAGGACGACCAAACGGTACTTGCACTTTTACGTTTTTTACCGATACATTTTTAATAGATCCTGGTTTATCTCCGTTTCTATGCCCCAAACGAATCAATATTGCATTTCCTGTATTAACAGCTGTAATATCTGAAACTTTGATATTCTCAATTTCGGCTCCGTCAACAGATTCAATCGCTACTGCGGATCTAAACGTGTCAAAAACTTTGATATTTTCGATGGTTACATTTTTGAAACTACCGTAAGAACCTGTTCCAAATTTCACAGCATTGGCGCTCGATCTTATTGTACAGTTTCCAATGTAAATATTGTTATTGTGAAGTCCCGGAACTTCCGATTTCAAGCAGATTCCATCATCGGCAGTGTTCACATTGCAATTGGTTATTCGGACATTTTCGCAACCATCAACGTCAATTCCGTCATTGTTCCAATACGCTCTGCTTTCTACTTTCATAAAATCAATGACAATATTCTTGCATTCTCTAAAACATTGTGTCCAGCCTGGACTATTTTTCAAAGTAATATCAGTCATTGTGATCGAATCGCATTTTACAAACGAAATTAGTTTTCCTCTTCCATCTTCAGGACGCATTCTTCTGTAATTATATTTCGGATCTATTCGAACTCCCGTGTGATGCAGCGAATCAATTGCTAAAGCCAGTTCTCTTCCCTGTCCATTTATAATGCCTTTTCCTTTTACCGCCATATTTTTAGATTCAGCTGCGATAATCAAAGCTCTTATTCCTTCATATTTCGGATAATCATCTGGGTTGGTGCTTCCTAACAAAACGGCATCTTCTTCAAAAAATAATTCTACATTACTTTTTAAAACAATACTTCCCGATAAAAACGTCCCTTTAGAAAAAAGAATTCTACCGCCTTTACTTTTATTAGCTGCATCAATGGCTTTTTGGATTGCTTTTGTATTTAAAGTTTTACCATCTCCCACAGCGCCGTATTTTTTAATATCAAATACTTTTTGCGCTGAAACAGTTAAGCAAACACAAAAAACAACCAGTATGATTACAAAATTTCTTTTCATTTCTATTTTTTTTTATGCCACAAAGACACTAAGTCGCTAAGTTTTTTTTTAAACCTTCTCTCCTTAATAAACTTTACGCTTTTGCGAGCAATTTTCAATTTAATCCTTTTAAATAAACTTTGAGTCTTTGTGCCTTCGTGGCAAAACAGAAATTACCAGAAAACAGTGTACAAAGCCACTAAAATTCCACAGATAATAAAAGATCCAACTATAAACTCTGATGATACTTTAAACATCGATTTATCAACTTCAATTTTATGAATTTCAGCTTCCTCTTCTGATACTGGTTTGGCTAAACTGATTCCCACCATTATCAATACAATGATAAAGAAAACAATAGTCATTCTGTCTAAGAAAGGATAATCAGGAAAAGCGCCTTCTGTCCACATCGGCAAGAATTTTAAGACCGCTGCAATAGGCACCGTTAACAATGCCCCTGCCAATCCTGCAGCTGGAGTTGTTTTTTTCCAAAACATTCCCAACAAGAAAATTGCTAAAACTCCTGGCGAAAAGAATCCCACATATTCTTGTATAAATTGATACGCCTGATCTAATGATTTTAATGCAGGAGCTACAAAAGCTGCAATGATCATACAAACCACCACACACCACTTTCCTATACGAACCAATTTTTTTTCTGATGCTTGTGAGTTGAAATATTTTTTATAAATATCTAGCGAAAAAATAGTTGAAATACTATTGGCTTTTCCAGCCAAAGAAGCCACAATTGCCGCTGTTAAAGCCGCCAATGCCACTCCTTTTAATCCTGCGGGAAGCAGATTCATTAAAGTCGGGTACGCATGATCTGGTTTTAAAACTCCAGCCGCATCAACCATTTCCTGCTGAAACGTTCCGTTTTCATGCATGACAAACATGGCAATACCCGGTAAAACGGCAATAATTGGAACCAATAATTTTAGAAAAGCGGCAAATAAAATTCCTTTGCGCGCTGTTTTTAAATCGGCTCCTAAAGCTCGTTGAACGATATATTGATTGCACCCCCAATAGGCCAGATTGTTAATTAACATTCCCCCAACTAAAACCGACATTCCTGGCAATTCATTATAATGCGGATTGGACTTATCTAAGATCATATGCAAATGTCCTGGAGCTTGATCGGCAATTACAGACAATCCTTTTAAGATATCCTTTCCAAAACCGAATTGGTCTGACAATAGTGTCAAGGCCAAATAAGTTGTTACCAGTCCACCCAGAATTAAAACAATTACCTGAAACATATCCGTATATCCGATTACTTTCATACCGCCCAAAGTCACAATTACAGCAAACAGACTCAATCCAATCACACAAAACTGAAAACTTATCGGTGCAATGGATGAAATGGCCAAAGCCCCTAAATAGATAATCGAAGTAAGATTTACAAATACATAAATTAAAAGCCAAATTATGGCCATGATCGTGCTTACGGTTCCACTATATCTTTTGGCTAGGAACTGCGGCATGGTAAATATTTTATTCTTCAAATAAACGGGAAGAATAAACATGGCCACGATAATCAGAGTGGCCGCAGACATCCATTCGTAAGAAGCAATAGCGAGCCCAATGGCAAAACCCGAACCGCTCATCCCGATAAAATGTTCTGCTGAAATATTAGACGCAATCAAAGAAGCTCCAATTGCCCACCAAGTAAGCGAACCCTCTGCTAAAAAATATTCTTTGGAACTGGTTGCTGCAGTTTTCTTGCTTCTATAAATGTACATTCCATAGGCAGTGACTATGATAAAGTAAATAAAGAAAACAATGTAATCTGCGGTTTGTAATACATTCATAATGTGTGGTTATTGTGTGGTTAGATAGTAAAATGTATTGTAAGATCTGATCGCATCAAATCTTGAGAAACCATTTTCTTTTATACAGAAAATAAAGTAAAAGAAGCTGTACACCAGTTACTGAGAGAGCAACAAATACTGGCTGCCATATCATTGGCAAATACTGTATCATACCTCCAAAAAAGTAATCAGCAGTATGTTTAAAATCTACAGAGCCTTCGGCTGCGATATATATTAAAATCGAATTTGAACCAATTAAAATCAACGGAAATGCCCATTTATGAAAGCCAGACAAATCAATTATCAAATAGAAAAAGATAAAAAATAAAATACTAAATCCGCCGACAAAACAGACAAAAGAGCTTGTCCATAAATGCTTGTTGATTGGAAAATCAATGTCCCAAATTAAGCCTGCAATAATTAACAAAACAGCTGTCAAGGCCATCAAAATTAACTTTGCATTTATTGAAAACTGATTTTTTGCTTTTAAAAATGTTCCTGTAAAAACTCCTAATAATGCCGTAGAAATAGCGGGAAGAGTCGAAAAAATGCCTTCTGGATCATAAACGGTACTGTGAAGTCTGCCCGGTAAAAATAGGCGGTCAATATATCCTTCTAATGATCCCTCTTTGGTTAAAACTCCCGCTCCAAACTCAGGAACTGGTATCCATTTCATGGCCGCATAATAGCCCATCAAAATGCCTAAAAACCATATGAACTGTTTTTTGAAATCAAAATTCAAATAAATCATTCCGGCAAAAAACCAAGCTATTCCAATTCTTCCTAAAACACTCGCAAAACGGGTATGGTCAAAGCCATCAAAACGCAATAATCCATTTACTACAAAACCTAAAACCACTAAAATAATGGTTCTCCTCAGCATAGAAAGGTATATTTTTCGTTTTTCTTTTGAGGGCAATTCCTGCGGTGTTGATACTCCCGCTAAATTCATTTTCTTCTCAAAAGAATATGGCATAGAAACGCCTGCTACAAACAAAAACACAGGGAAAATCATGTCATAGAATGTAATGCCATTCCATTCCGCATGATGCAATTGCGATGACATCCAGAGAAAAATAGGAATTGGGGCCGCCTTGGCTAGAGCATGAATTATATGTTCGCCACTCATAATCCAAAACATTACAAATCCGCGCAGCGCATCTAAAGAAATTAATCTTCCGTTTGTAGGGTTACTCATTTTTTAGTTCTAGTTTTAATTTTCTATCGCAGTATTCAGTCACAGCCGCAGTATTCAGTGTTTATGTGACTGAAAACTGTGACTGGAACTAAACAACAGGTTATTTAAAGTGGTTTAATAATAAATCCGTAGCTGTATTCGCTTTGGCTTAATACATATTGTTCGTGTGGCGGTTGTCCCCAGCTATTGTCGCCTCCTAAACCTCGCTGGGTTAAGTCTACACAAACAACTACTTCATCTCTTGGAGTGATGTCACTGGAATGAAGGTTCTTTTTAGAAATCCCGCCATCAAAATCGCTCGGATAATTATTCAAAGTACTCATACATAAAGGCTGCAGACCTTTTACTTCCAAGCCATTTCCTGTATTGCTTGACAATTTAAACCAGCGTATATCGGTCTTATATCCATTTTCCTGCGGGCGCGTATAAGGCACATATTGGTCTGCAACTTTACTGTTATAAATTCCTTTGAATGAAGAAGTTTTCCTATCTGGATAATTTTCTAAAGGACCTCTTCCGTAATAATCCAGATTCTCCAAAGTATTTTTCAAGGTGAAAATCATTCCGAAACGCGGCAGCTCTGGCACTGGATTATTTCCTTTTTTATAAGAAGCCTGAATTTCCAAAGCACCGTCATTTCCTAATGCATATTTAATAGTGTAGTCTGAAGCAACATCATTCAACTTCAATTTAGCAACAATATATTGCTTACCGTTTTCTTCAATTTGCTGAATATTTTCTAGTGATGTATTTTTTCCTGCCGTTCTCCAGACATTGGTTCTAACCTGCATTTTGTTTCCAAAATCATTATCGGTTGGCGCTCTCCAGAAGTTAGGTTCAGGATATTGCTTAAAATATTCTTCGCCTTTTATACTGTAATAGGAAATCAATCCGGTCGATTTGCTGATTTTAACTGTAACATTATCAGAAGTTAAAACAAACTGATCTTTCTCATCTTGAACTTTCGAATTGTTTGCTTTTTCAGATTTTTGGAAATATTTACCGTCTTCGATTACAAATTGTTCTTTCGCAACCTCAAAATTCTGAGGCAGTAAATCTGATCCCGTTTTAGTGTAGGCAAAAACATTCAGCAAATATTCTATTCCTTCTTTTGATTCTAATTTTGGTAAATCAAGTTTGAATTGTTTTTTAGTCTTTGGATCTAAAGCAACATTCAAATTTCCTTCTTTGATTACTTTACCATTTTCTAAAACTTCATATCTAAAGTTGTACTTGTTCAGGTTTGTGAATCCAAAATCATTATTAATTTCGATTATACCATTTTTGATATCGACTGCTTTGAATAAAATATTCTGATAGACTTTCTTCACTTCAAATGCTCCAGGATGCGGTGTTCTATCAGCATAAACTAATCCGTTATGGCAGAAATTTTCGTCGTTTAGATAGTTTTGGCTTCCCATATCGCCACCATAAGTCCAATACTTACGACCCGCTTCATCAATTCCATAAAATCCCTGATCTACCCAATCCCAAATAAATCCGCCCTGCATATTTCTGCTGCCACGAATGATGTCCCAATATTCCTGAAAGTTTCCGCTACTGTTCCCCATGGCATGCGAATACTCACACATAATAAACGGACGGGTCGCTTCTTTTCTCGCAGCATATTCTTTCATGTATTCAATTGTTGGATACATTGGGCAGACGATATCTGTATTCTCATTTTCTTTTGCCTGTTCAAACTGAACCAATCTGGTATTGTCTCTTTTTTTGATCCATTTGTAAGCTTCATGAAATACAGGTCCATTAGCACTTTCGTTTCCTAATGACCATATAATTACCGATGGCATATTTTTATCTCTTTCAACAAGACTATAAATTCGGTCTAAATGTGCTTCTCTCCATTCTGGAAGATGACCCGGATTCGTTTTTGGATTCATCCACTTTAGAGGCTGTCCTTCTACTCCCATTCCATGGCTTTCAATATTGGCTTCATCCACCAAAAACAAACCGTATTTGTTACATAATTTTACCCACAGAATATTGTTTGGATAATGGCTGCAACGTACAGAATTGATATTGAGCTGTTTCATCATCTGAATGTCTTTCAACATCGTGGCTTCATCCTGATAATGTCCAGTTTCTGGATTATGTTCGTGAATGTTTACGCCATGAACCATTAATCGGACACCGTTTACCAATAATTGTCCGCCTTTTAGTTCCACTTTTCTGAATCCGATTTGGGTTCCAACGGTTTCTACAATTTCTCCTTTTGTATTTTTTAAAGTCAAAAGCAAAGTGTACAAATTCGGCGTTTCACTACTCCACAATTTCGGACTTGAAATACTTTGAGAAAAATTAAGATTCTGAATTTTTGAAGCTTCAAAATTGACATTAAACTCTTTGCTAAAAATATTTTTACCCCAGGCGTCAACCAATTTTGCAACCAGCTTTTGGTTGTTTACCGCTTTTGAAGTCAGATTTTTTAAACTCACATCAACATTTAAACTTCCGTTTTTATACTTTGCATCTAAATCTGGTTTTGCAAAGAAATCCGAAATGCGAACATTGTCAGTACTATACAAATACACATTTCTGTCAATTCCAGAAAGTCGCCACATATCTTGATCTTCTAAATAAGAACCATCGCTCCATCTGTAAACTTCAATAGCTAAATTATTTTTACCCGGTTTCAAATACTTCGAAATATCAAATTCTGCGGGGCTTTTAGTATTTTCTGTGTAACCCACTTTTTCTCCATTTACCCATATGTACATTGCTGAAGTTCCTGCTTCGAAATGAAGAAAAACATGTCGGCCTTTCCAATTTTCAGGTAGCACAAAATCTTTTTTATAAGACCCAACAGGATTATCCCAATGATTGATAAAAGGCGGATTTTTTTCGAAAGGATACGTTATGTTGGTGTAAATCGGAACTCCATATCCGTTTAATTCCCAATTCGAAGGCACTTGAAGTTCTTTCCAGTGTATAGTGCTGAAATCTGTTTTATAAAAATCCTTTGGACGCTCGTCTGGTGTTGGCGACCATGAAAATTTCCATTTGCCATTCAAAGAAAAATACCAAGGCGAATTTTCATATTTATCAATGATTACGGAAGTTTCATCTGCATAAGGAAGAAAAGCTGCTCTTGCGGGTTCTCTGTTGATTTGAAACACAAGAGGATTTTCCCAATCGTTGCGATTTTTTTCCTGTGCCAAAACAGCTGCACCACAAAGTATAAGCAGGCTGAATAAAAGTATTTTGGTTTTGGTTTTCTGCATTTGTTTTGGTTTTAGATAGCTGACATTATTTTTTTTAAACACATAGAGACATAGTTTTTTCTTTATTCAAAGGCGTTTGACTTATTATAAAATATCAAGCTATGTGTGGAAAACTAGTTCTTATAATACATCTTTAGCTCAAAAAACTATGTTTCTATGTATCTATCTGGCCTTTTAAAACTTCAATTTCTCAGGCAGATATTTAGCCGCTAATTCTTTATAATAAGGAAGCAATGCTTGTACATCGGGCTTAACTGGAGCTTTTGTGTACAAATCGTACGGATTGAACTTTCTAACCCAGTCAAACATTTCAATGTCTTTTTCATTCATTAAATGTGCGTAAGCATTTTCTTTGTGCTGAGAATAGAATGAATGATAACGAATCATGTATAATGCTGGTTCTGGCAGATAATCTTTCATAATCTGATATAAATATTCGTCATGCCCCCAACTCATCTTTACCTTATCCAATCCACAATTTTCTGTGTAGATTCCAAATTTGGTATTGAATCTTGGATCTGTATAATCTGGGTTTTCTTTAAAAAATTCTGAATACACGATTTTATCCGAATACGCACATCCAACAGGAAATGTATCTCCCACAACTGCCCATTGGGGTTCTCCAAACAAGCATAATATTTTACCCAAATCATGAATAAAACCCGTCAAGACAAACCAATCAGGATGGCCATCAGCTCTAATTGCTTCTGAAGTCTGTAAAAGATGTTGCGTCTGATCTAAATCAATATCTGGATCGCTGTCGTCTACAAGTGTGTTTAAAAAATCAACAGCCTCCCAGATTGACATTTCTTTTTTGTTGAATTGCAGAAATTCCTGTTCTTTACTGCAAACAAAATCATAGGTTTGATACGTGTGGTTTATTCTATAAAACTCTTTAACTGTTTCTACCCTTTCTGAATCGACATAATTCCTGAACTCTTCTTTCTGCTTTTCTTTTACATTTTTTTCAGAAGGATCAGGATATCGCATTAGCAAATCATCTTCCCACTCATCTAAATTTTTTAAAGGATTATCTGTATCTATATGCTTTTTCATAATGCTTAATAGTTAAAAGTTACAAGACAAAAATAGAATTACATCCTTCTTTCAAAATGGACTAATACATCAAAAACATGGATAAAATTGATTATTGTAGGATTTTTTCATACTAAACAAACGAAAAGCTATGGCAATGTGTTTTTCGCCACGAATTCACGAATTTTTATTTGAAGACAGATGCTACTTCTTTTTTAAGTAAAAATTACACGGATTTTTTCTAAATTATTTAGATGAATATTTATAATTGCTTAAGCGCAGAATACCGCAAATGGAAATATATTTTGTACCCAAGGTTGAAATCTTGGTCTACGTTTTTAATGGAGTTAAAATCTTTGCGGAGTTACTTATGGAAATTTGCTTCACCTATTCGCTATCACTCAAGTTCTCCTCGGAATGAAAATAAGCGATTTGTAGAAATTAGAGCAATTAGAACAAAAATCCGATCTAATATGAGCTAAAAAAATTCGTGAATTCGTGGCAGAAAAAACTTAATTATATCAGTTTACTTGGCGGGAAACCAAATTGTTTTTTGAAGCATCTGCTGAAATATAACGGGTCATTGAAACCAACGAGATTGGTTACTTCTGAAACATTATATTTTTTAGTTTTAAGCAATTCTGCTGATTTTTTCAAACGGATCGTTCTAATAAATTCGTTTGGAGCCAAGTCGGTAAGTTCTTTAATTTTTCTGTAGAGTTTAGACGAACTTACTCCCAATTTATCACACAAGAAATCGGTAGACAGATCTACTTCACTTAAATTATCATTGATCAGATTGGTCACTTTTTCCATAAATTCTTCATCTACTGGCGAATGTGTCAGCATACTTACTTTGCTTTCCACTTCTCCAGAAAATTTCTGTTTGAGCTCCAATCTCGATTTGATCATATTCTCAATAACAGTTTTCAACAACAATGGCTCAAAAGGTTTTACCAGATAACCATCAGCTCCAGTGTCGTAACCCTTTACCTTATCCATATTTTCAGAAAGTGCAGTCAGCATTATAACGGGAATATGACTTATAAATTCATCATTTTTAAGTTCTCTACAAAATTCCAATCCGTCCATAACAGGCATCATGACATCTGTAACACATAAGATCGGCTTAATTTGTCGGCAGATTTTCAAACCTTCTTGTCCATTTTCGGCATCATAAACTTTGTAATAATCAGACAGATAATCAACCAGATATTTTCTGAGTTCACTATTGTCTTCAATAACCAAGATTTTTTCTTTTAAATCTGTATTTTGAATGATTTTCTTCGCTGCTTTTTCTGGAATAAGCATGCTTAGATTATCATTTTTAAGAGCATATTCAAAGACTTCTTTATCTTCATAAGAAGCACGGTCTATTGGAATTTCAACTCTAAATGTACTTCCTTTTCCCGGTGTGCTTTCAACAGAAATAGCTCCTTTGTGAATAGATACCAAAGATTTCACCAGCGATAAACCAATTCCCGATCCGGTGTTATTTTCCTGACTGTTCGATGCCTGATAAAAACGTTTAAAAATTTTATTCTGGCTTTTTAGCGGAATCCCGATTCCGTCATCAGTTACCTCAATTACCAAAATATCTTCAACGGCATCTTTAAGCCTTACATACAAATCAACATTTCCGTTTTTATTGGTAAACTTCAAAGCATTCGATAAAAGATTATACAGTATTTTATCATACTTGTCATTATCCAGCCATCCAATTATTTGCTGATCCTCTGTGATAAAATTGAGTTTAATCTTTTTGTTAAAAGCCATTTCTTTAAACGAATCGAAAATATTCTTAGAATATGACAGAATATCTGTTTTAGTCACTTTCAGTTTTAATTCGCCTGATTGCGCTTTTCTAAAATCTAAAACCTGATTTACCAAATTCAACAATCGGCTAGCATTTTGATAAATTAGATTATATCTGCTTTTTTCATAATCGGTTGCATTGCTGTTTTCTTCCAAAAGCTGTTTTGCTGGCCCTAAAATTAATGTTAATGGCGTTCTTAGTTCATGCGAAATATTCGTAAAGAAACGCAGCTTTTCATTATTGAGTTTTATATCATGTTCTCTATTTACTTTTTCGGTAAGCAGTTCTTGTTTTAGCCTTATTCGGTTTTTAATCTCTCTTCTGATGAAATAGAAAACTCCAAACAGAATCGCAAAAAACATTAAAAATGAAGTCGGCGTAAGCCAGAACGGAGGCAGGATTTTTATTTTATAAGAAACCGTTTTACTCCAATATCCGTCACTATTGCTTGATCGTATTTTAAAAGTGTAATTACCAGGATACAAATTCGTATACTGCACTATTCTTGAAGTGCTGTTAGCAGTAATCCAATGTTTGTCAAAACCTTCGAGCATATACTGAAATCTATTCAATTTTTCATTTGCAAAGGAAGGAGTCGAAAACTGAATCGAAAAATTTCGGTTTTTATGGCTCAGCTCAATTTCTTTACCATAATTCAGATCTTTTGAAAGCGGAATTTCTCCATTGATTTCCATTTCTGGAAAAACTTCTTCGTTCTGAATCTTAAATTCGGAAATAACGGGCAATGGCGACCATTTGTTTCTTTTCATTGCTGGTGGTGAAAAAGAAATGATTCCGTTTTTACCGCCCAGAAAAATATTCGAATTATTAAAATAAAAGAAGCCACTGGAGCTGAAAACATCGAGCCTGTTACCGCTGTTTACGTGGTAAATGCTGATATCTTTCAAATCTGCTCTAACAAAAGCAATGTTGTTGTTATTGATGTTCAGCCATAAATTTCCTTTCGCATCTGAAAGGATATCGGTAATCCATTTTCCTGAAAGTTCTTTCAGTTGTTTTATCGGCTCAAATTCGTTCTTTTTCGGATTGTATAAACATAGTCCAAAACGTGTTGAAGCCCATATCTTGCCTTTTACGTCAACTAAAACATCACTTACATTCTCATCATGCGGCACTCCTTTTTCTTTGATAAAAAGCGATGAATAGGTTTCTATTTTCCCTGAATTGATATTGTATTTTACCACTCCCGTTTCTGTAGCAAACCATATATTATTTTTGGCATCTCTGTCAATCGCATTGATTTGAAAGTTTGGCAAAAGCTTGCTTGAGGTCTGCACTTGCAGGGTTTTAGTATTTAAAATTAAAGCACCTTCTCCAAATGAACCCGCAATGAGAGACTCTCCATCAATTTTAGAAAAAGCAAAAACAGGCGAATTATCAAATCCCGTATGTATTTCTCTGGAAGAATTTGTCAAATAATTGTACACCAAAATATTTCCACCCCAAAGACCGCAGTAAAATATCTTTCCATCATCGGAATAAATGCTGGCAATATCTTTTCCTGTATTATGCAAAGGAACTGAGCCTTTTGTATTGGAAATAAAAAGTCCGTTATGATAAGTCGCTACAATTACTTTTTCATCGTATGTTTTGGCAAAACCTCTTATTCTTGGCGCCTGATTTCCAATAGAACGCGATATGTCTTTGTTTAAAGTAAACTGATTTTCATAAGGATCATATTTATCCAGACCATCTTCGGTTCCAATCCATAGTACCCCAGATTTATCAAAATAAAGTGATGCTATTAAATTATCAACCAGCGAACTATCATCTGACAAAATAGAATAATACCATTTATAATTTCCTTTTTGGATATCTTCCAATTCATTGCAAACCAGCAATCCTCCTAACGTTCCTACCCAATATTTCCCGTCTGGGGCTTTTGCAACAGATAGAAAATATGGACCTAAAGCTCCTCGAATCTGTTTATTCTCAATATAAAGATTAATGAACTGATTTCTTGCTTTATCCAATTTGTATAGTCCTTCTCGAGTTCCTATAAAAATATCCGATTTGGCATCTTCGTAAATAAAATTAAGATATGGATTTTTGACATTTGAATTTGGTACAGAGAGCGTATAGGTCATAATCCTAACAATTGCCCCTTTTGCATCCATTGTAATTTTGGCCACACCTGATTTTTCATAACTACCAACCCAAACATTGCCTTTTTTATCTTCAAAAATCTCTTTGACATAATCAAAACCTTTAAGCTGGATTTTCTCGAATCGGTTCTCTTTCAGAAAAAACAAATAAACTCCTTTGGTTTTTGTGCCTACCCAAACTCTATTGTATTTATCTGCATAAACCGATCTCACTTCATCATCAGGCAAACTGTTTGGATCGTTTTTTTTATGAAAAAAAGTCGTGAAGACATGGGTGTCCATTTTAAAAAGCGTCAATCCTTTTCGGGTTCCAATCCACAAATTATTAGAAGCTTCGTCTAATTCTAAAGCTGTAATATCATCATTGTACAATTTATTTTTTCCAGGAGTAGAACTCATGTAATTCTTGAACTGATAACCGTCGAAACGGTTTAATCCAGAGAATGTTCCAAACCACATAAAACCTTTTTTATCCTGTACAATATGGCGTACCGAATTATGAGACAGTCCGTTATTGTCGTTATAATGCGCAAATTTTATATTCTGTGAATACGAATAATAAAAACTGGCAGATAATAAGAATACTATAAGGAATTTTAATCTCATGAAAATAAATTATAAATGCAATTTAATCTTTTTGATTTAATAAATATTAAAATTATTTAACAGATAAGTTATGAATTTTACCATTTTTCAAATCAATCTTAAAATGATCGGAAGGCTCTCCATTCATCGTTTTATGAAATATTTCTGACCATAAAATCAGTTTGGGATCATCTGCTTTTTTTAACTGTCTGCATATGACTTCATATTGTTTTAATCTTTCTTTTCCAATTTTTGAAAATGCTAATTCGTCAGCACTTTTTAAACGGTAAAAATCGAAAATCATATCAAAACCATTCCATGATTCAAAATCGGAAAGGGTCAGAGAATTCACTTTCAAATCTTTAGCCACTTCTTCCTTATTTTTGTTCTTTTCTAATAAATCTCTTCCTGATAGATTTACAATAGATTTTAGAAATTCAGTCGGAAAATCTTCGGGCAAGAATCTTAAACGAACCAACTCTTTTAAATGCCAATTGGTAAATTCTTCGTAATCTTTTGCCTTTAGAATTTCTTTATCCCAAACGTCTTTACTTTTTATTTCTTTTAAGTGCGAGTATTCTTCTTCATAAAAAGGAAATAGACTATTGAATTTATGTACTTTTCCAATTACAACAGTTTCAACTTCGAGTTCAGAATCTGAATCAATGGTCAAAATTTTATAAGCTGGCATATAAGCGGCAAGCGATGGAGTTTGAATATTAAACAGCGTGTTTCCTTTTGCTGTCGTTCTAACGCCTGTATCGTTTATGTGCATGTGTCCCCCAAAATGAACCTGAATTCCCGCATCTGCAAATTGCTGTGCGACATCTTCATTGGGAACACGCTGTAATTGCATTTTATCGGCACCGAAAAGCTGTTTCAATTCAGCTGAAGCATTATTATTAAATTCCACCATTGGGTAATGGCTAAAAGCAATTAGTATTTTTCCTTTTGCTTTTGCTTGCTCTGCCACTTTTTTTACCCACTTTAGCAAATGGCTTTTATAAATCAGAACATTATTGTACCCTGTATTGGCTCCAGAAAAGTCATGAGGATCATTTGGTTTTCCTGATAATTTTTCATTCGGAACATACGCATTGGCATCTATAGCCAAAAGCCAGATTCCTTGTATGGGTTCGACCAAATAACTTGCATCTGGCAGAAACAAATTGGTGTTTTTAATTGTATACGTTCTTTTTTCTAAAGCGGATTCTTTTTGGGCTTCTTCAAAATTATATTCTTGGTAAGTGTAGTTTGAAAAAGGTGTTTCCCAATACAAATCGGTCTTTTTAGGAAAGAAACCAAAATCACGCATTTCTTCAATCGTCTCTTTATAACCCCAATTTTTTATATCGGCAGTTATAATTGGAACTAGCTCGCTTTTACTTGCATTAAAATTGTTTTCAGAACTGCTAATAATCTGTTCTTTTCCATCTTTTCCTAAAAAATCGGTTTTAACAGCATCTTGCAAAAAAGGTCTTACAACATCGTGATTTCCTGTGGTTACATAAAACGAAATGCCGTATTTCTGAGAATATTCGTTAAGAATTTTTCGTAATCCGCGAACATGAACGGGCTGTCCATCATCACTAAAATCACCTGGAAGCACAACCTGTTTTATGCCCCTTTTTACGATGTCATTTAGCGCTTCTAAAAAAGCAAAGTAGTTTTCATTAAAAATTCGAGTTGAATGCAGTTGCGCATTCATGGTCCTAATATTGGCGTATTCGCCCGTTACAGGGTTTTGAATGCCTTGATAATTGCTGTCTTCAAATTTGGCAAAAATATCCTGTAAATGTGCATCGGCTATAAAAGCAATCTTTATTTTTTGATCGTGCGAATGCTGTTCTGTTTTACAAGAAATTAGAACTGCAAAAATCAATACCCAACAGAAATTTTTAAATGCCATGGTTTATTATTATAACTCAGAAACTTTAACCCTTTGGGTGAAATTAATTTTAACACATAGAAACATAGCTTTGTAAACTTTAGAAAAGGCGTTTCACTTATTTGAAAACACATAGCTATGTGTTAAAGCTTGCTTTTTTTTGCTACTCTTAAACAAAAGCAGTAAAATAATCTATGTTTCTATGTGTTAAAGTTAAATTTTGTTCTGCTTCACCCACAGTTTACTTTATTAATCCACAACTTTTACCAACGTTGGGTTGATTCCTAATGGATTATTTGTGATTTTACAGATTAAGGGGAAATCTGGATTTTTTACAATCCACATTTCAGTTTCATCAATCTTCGCTTTTACATGCAGAGCATCAATTGGTTTGCCTTCAATTTGAACACTTTCTGCATTTTTTTTATCTAGAACATATGTTGTATTATTATAAACAAAGGAACCTTTTTTGACTAAATCTTGATAAGCCGACTGCGAAATCATAAAAAACGTTTCTGTTGGTTTTAAGTTTAAAACTGGCTCATATTCTCCTTGATTAAAACTTAATTCAGTTCCGTTTTTTACGGCTTCGGGAAGCATTACTATTTTACTTTTCACGCCTCTGGTTTCTAATTTAAAAGCTAATTTATCAGTTGCTGTTTCTGCTATGAGCTGTAAAGTTCTCGTTTGTCCGTGCAGTTTGCAGACATAATGCAGTTGGGTATTATTTTTTAATGTTGGAATGTAATTCTGAGATATTCCTTTCTGATAAACGATGCAGAAAAGAAGCATTAAAAATATATTTTTCATCCTGTTTATCATTTTTTATTTATTTGGCGGTAAAATTGTCGTTCCCCAAGCTGATGGTTTTGAATCCATTTCTAAAACCAATTCGCCACCGTTATTAATATCATCATACGTAATCCATGCTTTGTTGTATGGTTTTCCATTTAGTAGCGCACTTTTTATGTATCTGTTTTTATCCGTCATTTTTTTAGCTGAGATGGTAAACTTTTTGCCATTTTCCAACTGTATTGCTGTTTCTTTAATTAAAGGCGTATTAATCAGATAATAAGGCTGTCCAGCATTTGGGTATAATCCCATCATGTGGAAAGCCAGCCAGGAAGACATAGCGCCAGAATCATCATTTCCTGGCAAACCTTCTCTCGAAGTATTAAAATTATTCTTTATAATGCTTCTAATCCTGTCACTGCTCAAATAAGGTTTTCCGATCCAATGGTACAAACAAGGCGTTAAAAATGAAGGTTCATTGGCCACATTATATAAATTTTGATCAAAGAAAATATCCAGACGGTTTTCAAACGCTTTTTCACCACCTGATTTTTTGATCAGTTCTGGAACGTCGTGCGGAATACTGAATGAATATTCCCAAGAAGTTCCTTCGTAGAAAAACACGCACCAATGGCAAACGTACCAAGGGGATTCGATAATAACAGGCGTATATTTAAAAGTAGGTTTCTGGATTTTGGATTCTCCAAAAACGACATCATCCAGCCAATTTCCGTCTTTGTCTTTTGGCATGATAAATCCTTTTGCTCCGTTATTTTCGTAATCGGCACGCCATAAATTCTGCCAGCTTTCAGCTTGTTTCATGTATTGATTATACAATTCTGTTTTGCCTAAACCTTTGGCCACTGTGGCAATATTATAATCGTTGTACGAATAATCGATTGTTCGGTTTCCTGCGCGGTCAGTGCCATAAGGAACGTAACCTAATTTAAGGTAATCCAAAAGTCCGCCGCGTCCTTCTCTTTCTTCATTTCCTCCCGGAGGCACCGTAGCGTCCTTAATCATGGCTTGCAAAGCCAATTCGTAGTCAATTCCTTTTAAGTTTTTCACAAAAGCATCAGCGATAACCACCTCAGCATTTGATCCGCCTTGAGTTCTTCCATTATCATTTCCGCTTCTTCCTTCTGGCATATATCCTTCACGTTTGTAAATATTAAGCATCGCGTTGATGATATCTACTTTTCGTTTGCTATCAATTAGCGTGATTAACGGACTTGAAGTTCTAAATGTGTCCCAAATCGTATAAAAATCATCGTAATACGGCTCATCATTTGTCCATAAAGGATTCTCTCCTGTTCTGTCCACAGGCATAATCATAGTGTGATACAAACCTGTATAAAACATTCTTTTATACTCGTCTGAAGTGTCTTTTGAAAGCTGAATACGGCTTAATAAATTCTCCCATTTATTTTGCAGTGCGCCCAATACTACATTAAAATCCCAATGCGGAATTTCAGCATCTATATTATTCTTCGCTTTTAATTCGCTCAAAAACGAAATTCCGATTTTGACGTTCAGCTCTTCTTTTCCTCCATTTCCGAAAGACAATAATGCGGCTGTTTTCTTTCCCGAATCAAATTGGGTTTTCTGATTATTATAGAATTTCCCGTCTTTGAAAGTCACGTATTTCGCTATTGGCTGATCGAAAACGGCACAGAAATAAACCGTGTAAGCTCTTCCATTATTCCATCCGCCTCTAATTCTGCTATAGCCTCTCACTTCTGTATCTGAAACTATTTCAATTTGTGAGCCAACAAACTGCTGGGCTTCTCTAGCATCAGGAATTTTTTCTTCTCCCAGAAAAAATCCTGGGTCTATCTTTAATTCTTTTGAACTTTTTTTAGGATAGGTAATTCTATAAAATGAAACTTTCTCTCCAGTCGTAATTTCAGTTTTAATGTTATTTTCTTTGAAAATGGTTTCGTAGTAACCCAATTTTACATTTTCTTCAGCTCTAAAAGAAGTCTGATCCATTTTATCCAAAGCACCAGAAAAAGGCATAATCAGGATGTTGCCGTACTTTGGTCCTCCACCCGTTCCACTCACATGCACTTGACTGAATCCTGTCACTTCTTTTGGTTCTGGAAGCCAACCGCTGTTTGGACTAGAAGTACAATCTGGACTTGGTTTTACCATTCCATAAGGACAAGAAGGCCCGATAAAAACTCTTCCCACGCCTTCTGAACCTATCATTGGATCAACATATTGATGTACATTCTGCTGAGCACTGCTATTTATGGCAAGAAGAAAACTTGCTGCTAAAAAAATGAGCGACTTTGTATTTTTCATTCCCTAATTATTTCTTTAGTATTAAGATTTTGGCTGATCTGACATTTCTAAGATTAACTCACCTCCATTTGTAATCTGTTGATGCGAAAGCGTAAAGTCTTCTACTGCTTTATTATTGTATCTGATATTTTTTATATATACATTTTCTGAGCTATTATTCTGGGCTCTAATTACAAATGTCTTTCCTGAATAATATGCCGGATTCAAATCTATCGTAATTTTGTTGAAAATTGGGCTCCCTATTTGGTAAACTGCATCCTTGTCTGTTCCCCCATTCATTTGAAACAAGCCTATTTTAAGCAAAACGTTTAAACTTCCCATTAGACCTTGGTCTTCATCTCCGTTATATCCAGTTGCAGGAGATAATCCGCTGAAAGTCGTTTTCACTACGTTTCTAGTCCAGAACTGCGTTAAATCGGCTCTTCCTAAAAGAGTAAATATATTGGAAGTTTGGATTGATGGCTGATTTCCGAAATTTACAGGAATCCTGCTGAATTCTGGATGCAATTCTGCGTCATGTGAAGTTCCTGAGGTATAATTTTGTTTTTTAGCTGTTTCAAATTGAATATTCAATTTTTCTACCGCCTTTTCTTTTCCGCCCATTAATGATGCTAAACCTTCAATATCATGAGGAACAAGCCAAGTTGACTGTGCTCCGTTAGATTCAATAAATCCGTTTTCATACTGATAAGGATCATAATTTTCTCGCCATTCTCCTTGCGCATTTCTCGGACGCATCCAACCGATTGACGAATCAAATATGTTTTTATAATTCTCGGATCTTTTCATGAAATATAAATAATCATCTTCATGGTTCAGTTTTTTTGCCAGCTGTGCCAAAGTCCAATCCTGATAGGCATATTCTAAAGTTTGGCTTGCTCCGTCTTGGTGGCTGCCAAAATCCCCATCAGGAAGCGGATACGGCACATATCCTTTTTGCAAATAATATTTTAGTCCGCCTCCAATATTGGTATTGTGTTCATATCCAGCTTTTCCCATAATACCGCCTGGCATATGATTTTTTTTGAGTGCAGTATAAATCTCTTCAAGATTGTCTTTTACAATTCCTTTTTGGATTGCGCTCACTATAAATGGAGTTGTCGATGCTCCTGTCATTACATACGTATCATTTCCGCCAGCAGGACCCCGAGGAATAATACCTCCATCTTTATAATACTGCATTAGCGAATGCACAAATTCTTCCATGATTTCAGGATAAACCAATCCCCAAAGATTATTGATGGTCCATTGGGCTCCCCAAAAGGCATCAGAATTATAATGGTTGAATTTCGGTTTTCCATCAGCATTTACCGGCAGCTGTCCCACCCTAAATTTTTCTCCTGTATTATCAGGATAAGCTCCATTTGCATCGCTAATCATTTTTCTTCCTTGTAAGGCATGCCATAAATCAGTATAAAATCTTCTTTGATCGTTTTCAGTGCCTCCTTCTATTTTTATTCTTCCTAATAAAGCACTCCATTCTTTTCTTGAATCAGCAACTGTTTGGTTAAAATTCCAATGAGGCAATTCAGTTTCAATATTCATAGAGGCATTTTCTATAGAGGTATACGAAATGCCTACTTTTATCAGTATTTTATCTTTAGCTTCACCAAAATGTATTAAATAATTTCCTGTCGTATTATCTCTTTCTATAGAAGAAATTGGCTCATTGGTTTTAACTTTAAAAAATACGGTCAATGGTTTTGGACGTCTGAAATTAGTGCTTAAAACTAATGATCCAGAAAGTTCATAATCATTGTTTTTTTCTAATTTCCCATTGGTATTTTCGCAAGGGCCTAAAATCGTATTGAGGTTAAAAAGAATGGCTTTTTGTGCATTTTTGGGAAAAGCATATTGATGAAATCCAACTCTTGGTGTGCTGGTCAATTCTGCTGTAATCTGATATCTATCTAATTTCAACGAATGGTATCCTGGTGTTATGATTTCGGTCTGATGGCTAAATTTGGAATAAAAATCTTTAAAAACGGTTGATTTATTCGTGTCAGAAATCGTAACTGGCATTATAGATACACCAGACATCTGCCATTCGTGAATGTGGCTGAAACCTTTAACTGTATCTGTAGTGTATTTATATCCGCCTCCCCAATCGCCTTTAATTTCAGTATCGGGACTTAAATTAACCATACCAAAAGGGCGGCTTGCTGATGAAAAGTAAAACCATCTTGAATTTTCGGTGTCCAACAACGGATAAACCATATCTGATACTTGTTTCTTTTGCAAGGAAATGGCTTTCTGAGCGTTGCATGACAATAAAAAAACTAAAGTCAAACTTATGGCAATATGTCCTATTTTATAGATTTTACTTAGTTTCATTTATGCTGTGTATTGATGGGACAAATTGGGCTGATAATGATTTTTCTAAAAATTAAAAGAATGTTACAAAGCTTAATCTCTCATTTATCTTCAAAAAACACATTTGATTAGGCTTTGCAAGCATTCTAAAAATGAAACAAAAATGAATTGGTTATTATAAGTAGCAAAAACCAATGTTACTTTTAGTAAAAAGGAGAAGAATTTTACGCTCTTCTCCTTTCAAAATTAAATCGGGTTACACAATGCGTACCTATTTAAAACCCTTATTTTTAATATCCGTCATTTTGAATTAAAGCTGGATTTAAAACCATAGCATTGGTTGGAATCGGGAATACACGACGATAAACATCTGTATTAGTTTTATAGCCCCATGATCCTTCATATTTTCCAAAACGGATCATATCGTTTCTATGCCAAGCTTCCCAAGCAAACTCACGGCTTCTTTCTTTGTAAAGCTCTTCTAAAGTAACACCGCTTACAGGTGCAGATGTTGTACGGTTAGAACGAACCATGTTTACCAATGCATCTGCGCTTTGACCTAAAGTTACAGCGCCTCCGCGAAGTATTGATTCTGCTTTCATTAACAGCACATCTGAATAGCGTAAGAAAGGAACATCATTCTTTTGGTTACGATTTGTTGAAGTAGCATCTGGGTAAAATTTAATATTTCTATACCCCATGTTCCAAGCAATTTCATCGTTTCCAAGATCAAATAAAGCTTCACTCTGACGAGGTATAATATTTGGCGTTAAATTTACTTGATAAGTATATGACGCACCTCCATCAGATCCTGTGTAAAACTGGTCATATCCTTTTTTTGTTGTTGTAACCATAACTGGAGTCACGCCATCATTCATGTACTGAAGACCACTCAACCACTGTTTGTTACGAATATCGTTAGGATCATTAAAATAAGCATAAAATTCAGGAAGCGTACTTCTAGGCGCACTTGGCGTAAAAGAAAGACCAAATTTAGCTCTCTCAGAACGTGGCACATCATAACGTGCGTGATACATTTGTCCGTTGTAGCCAACTGTAACTGCTGCTGGATCATAAGGAACTGCAAAAATAAACTCTTTCATTTGCGGCCCATTGGTTGGGTAAAACATCTGCAGGTAAGTTGCTCTTGGCTCAACAGCATATAATCCTGAATTAATTACCTCATCGCAAGCTGCAATACAATCTGTATAACGTGAGGTTCCTGCGTACACTTCAGCATTCAGATATAATTTAGCCAGCATTGCATTGGCAGTCTGCTTGTTTGGTCGTCCATAAGTGCTAACCCCAGATGCAGGATTCAAATTAGGAACGGCACTTTTTAATTCTTTTTCAATAAAATTAAAAACTTCTTTTCTTGGTGTTTTAGCATGAGCAGTAAAATCTCCATACAAAGTATCCAAAGGCACATCTCCATAACTATCCATTAACATGAAATAAGAAATAGCACGCATTGTTTTGATCTCTGAAATCAGAGTCTTTTTCTCTGTTCCTTCTGGCATTGTCTGTCTTAAAATAGATATCGTCTGATTGCATGTTCCAATCACTTTAGATGTCCAGTCCCAAAGACTTCCAATGATACCATTATCGGCATTCCAGTCATGGTAATGCATGGCAATATAATTTCTGTTATCGAACCAGTTTCCTCCTCTTGCAGGCAAAATAGATTCATCTGTACTTAAAGATTGAGCCCACCACCAAGCAAAAGAAAATTCTCCTCTGAAAGCTACATAAACTGGACCCGTGGCCTGAACGTATTGCGTTGAATTTTGAGGAAACACATCAGGTGTCAATTGTGTTGTAATAGGCACATCAAGGTCACTGCAAGACCATACTAAACCAGCCATAAGTACTGGGAGTCCTAAATATTTTAATATCTTTTTCATAATTTTTAGCATTTAATTTTTAGAAGGTCACATTTAAACCGAACAAATACGTTCTTGTTTTTGGATAGAAGTTATTTGAATCTACACCAGGAGCTGTTCCTCCTTGTTCTACCTCAGGATCAATTCCAGTATATTTAGTAATCACAAATACATTATTTACCGTGTGATAAAGGCGAAGACTGCTTATGAACCTGCCTACTTTACCAAAATTATATCCTAATGTCATGTTGTCCAATCTTATATAGCTGCCGTCTTCGATAAAACGATCTGAATATTTAAATGAGTTTAAATCATTTGGAGATTCATTTCCTGCATCAACCAAAATATTATTGGTCATTGCCGTACTTGGTCTAAACAAATCGGCACGAGTTGCGTTGAAAATTTTATTCCCGAAAACTCCTCTGAAGAAAATACTTAAATCAAATTTTTTGTATTGAAAATTATTTGCCCATCCCATCAATAATTTTGGCTGTGCACTTCCTGCATAATGATAATCTACTCCGATTTGCGGTGTTGTTGTCAAATCTCCATTTTTGTCATAATACTGAGAAACCCCAGCTGCATTTTTCCCTGCATATTTCAAGGTAAAGAACTGTCCAAGAGGTTTTCCTTCTTTAAAAATTTGCAAAGTACTTCCTGTTTGTCCGCCTCCGTCTGGCTGTACACGACGGATAGAGTCACCTCCAACAAAAAACGGACTAGTTAATTTCACGATCTCATTTTTGTTATGAGCCAAGTTCAGGTTAGAATTCCAGCTGAAATTTGCTGTTTTAACTGGAGTTGTGCTTAAGCTAAGCTCAATACCTTTGTTAGACATTGTACCTCCGTTTGCTACAATTGTTCCTACTGGCACCAATACTGGATTAACATTATAGTTGAAGATCATATCTGTTGTCTTCTTGTTGTAAACATCAACAGAACCTGTTACTTTTCCTTTCGCAATAGAGAAATCAAGTCCAATATTTGCTGTCGCTGTTTTTTCCCATTTCAAATCAGGATTTGCAGCCTGGTTAGGTCCATAAGCCCCAATCTGCTGTCCGTTATAATAAAAAGTTCCTAAACTTCCAGATATAAATTGAGCCGTATAAGCATTAAACCCAGAAGAATTTCCTGTTACCCCCCAGCTTGCACGCAGTTTCAAATCGCTAAAAATATTCTGGTTCTGCATAAAACTTTCCTTGTCCAATCTCCATGCACCTCCTACAGATGGAAAATATCCCCATTGATTATTTGCACCAAACATAGATCCACCGTCTCTTCTTAGAGATCCTTGCAAAAGATATTTGTCTTTATAATTATAGTTTAAACGTCCGAAGTATGAGATTAAACGTGTTTTTTGATAGGCTTTGCTATCTCCAAAATTTACTACATAACCATTAACTGAAGTGTAATTACTTAAAGCTAAGTTATTGTATCCAACATTGTCTACAGGAAAGTTTGTCGTTGTAGCCTGAAAACCATCTCCTAAAGTATTTTCCTGCCATGAGTACCCCAAAACAGCTTTTATTTTATGATCTCCAAATGTTTTATCCCATGTAAAGAAACTCTCAATAATATTATTTCTAGTTTCATAAGAATTTCTCAATGCAGAGCCATTTACACCAAAGTTAACCAAAGTTTTTGTCAAAGGTGGATCTGGGTTGTTGTAAAAGTTCGCACTATTGTATTGAGAATAATAACTGTCATAAAACTCTCCGTGTGAAGCCGTTAATCTCTGATGTGCTAAATTCAAATTATACGTAATTCCAAAAGGAAGTTTTACTTCTGCAGTAAGATTCCCTACAAGGTTATCTGTTCTAGTTTCGTCAGTACCATGTTCAATTAAAGCTACAGGGTTAAAATATCCTGGGCTCACAAAATTTTCAAATAAACTTCCATCAGGATTTCTTACTGGAGACACAGGAAGATAACTTGCTGCTTGCAAAAGTACCGTATTACGTTGTGGTACATTTTGATATTTTGTATTTGAATTAGTAACATTCAAACCAAATTTAACTTTATCATCAAAAGCATATTGCTCAACAGACAAGCGGGCAATAATACGAGAGAAATCACTTTTTAACATAACTCCTTCTTTATTAATCGAAGTGATGCTTGCAGTATAGCTTCCGTGATCTCCTCCACCACTCATAGAAAGATTATGGCTGCTTGATTTGGCACGTCCAGGTCTTAAAATTTCTTTTTGCCAGTTCGTGTTGGCACCTTTGTCATTTTCTGGAGTAAAGTTTAGATTGTTTTTTGTTGTAAAATCTCTCAACTGATCTGCATTCATCATATCCAGATTGTTTGAAACTTCTTCCCATCCAACATATCCATTGTATGCCACTTGCGTTCTACCCTTGCTTCCTTTTTTTGTTGTTACCATAATAACCCCATTTGCAGCACGGTTACCATAAATTGCCGTTGCTGCAGCATCTTTCAAAACGTCAATAGTAGCAATATCATCTGGAGAAATCACAGAAATGTCTACACCAGGAATACCGTCAATTACATAAAATGGTCCTTGAGAACTATTTAACGTTGAAGCTCCACGCAAAACCACAGAAGCCGTTTTTGTTGGATCGCCGCTTGAAGAAATATTCAAACCAGAAACTTTTCCTTGCAAAAGCTGTCCAACGTCGCTGATTGCTCCTCTGTTCAAATCTTCAGCCTTAACAGATGAAACTGCAGTGGTTAAGTTTTTACGAGATCCTTTACCGTAACCAACAACAACAACTTGCTCTAAGTTGGTTGTGGTAGACATCATTTTAATCGAATAATTGTTTTTTGTCCCGTCTAATTTTACGGCTTGATCTTCAAACCCCATAAATGAAAACACAAGTGTTGCATTTTTGTTTGAAGCCGTAAATTTAAATTTTCCGTCAAAATCTGTTGTAACAGTATTAGTTGTACCTTTCTCAAGTACATTAACTGCTGGCATAGGAATACCTTTGTCATCCAATACAACACCGGACACTTCTGTCTTTTGTGCCCAAGTATTAATTGAGAAGCCAAAGAAAAAGGCTAATAATAATAGTTTAAGTTTTTCCATTGTAAATGTTGGTTATTTTAGTTAAAGTATTGACGAAATTAGTGCTAAAGAAATGTTAACAAATGGACAAGTTATTCATAAACATGGATAATTTCTATAAAGTCAATGATAGTAAGGTTTAGCGACGTTTTTTTTATACAATTATATAATGAAAAACTGACTAATAAATCGATTTCGGAAATTTTTCTTCTGCATACTGATGGTGTGGCTTTATGTTATGTTATTAATATTGGGTTAAAATATGTATATATACGAGTTATTATCACATAAGAATAAATTTATTTGCTTTCTGTCCAATTAATTTCCCAATTTTTAATTGATTCTCTTTCTTTATTTTCATCAAAAGAAGTATTAGTAACGGCTGCTTTTTTTAGAGCCTCCAAAAACATTTTCCATCTTGGCCAGTAAAATCCTTTGTACATTCCTTTCCATGACCTTGAAGCATAGTCATTCAAATGGCCTTCTCCACCCCATAGGGTAATTAATGTTTTGGCATTTTTAGCATACAATGAAGAAACTTCTGGTGAACTTCCATAATCTGAGGCCGATTTCACCCATTGATTTAAATTATTTAAAGGCTGTCCAGACATCATCTTATCTGTTTCTAAAACTTGTTTTTCGATCTGTTTAAACAATTGATCTCCTTTTGCAATGTTTTTCTCCTGATACGCTTTTATGCATTCAATCAATTCTTCGTCAATAGAAAGTGAATTATAATGTCTCGAAACATCTATTAAATCGTATTGAATAAGATTGTTCTTATTGTACTTTTTAGCTTCTTTTTTTAAAATATCCAAAGCTTCTTTTAATTTGATTTTATCTCCCGGATTTCCTTTAAACTCCGTAATTTTCACTGTAGGACGTTTGAATAATAGATATGCTCCAGCCCAGTCGTTCCACCAACGTGTTTCCCAATATTTAACATTATAAACCGATTTGAGCAATAATTCCCAAGCATGAAAAACAGATTCTGAAGTCTGTCCATACCTTGCATTTAAATATTTAGCCATCCAATCATTTAAAGGCTGTTCTGCTTTAGTCCATGGCAGATCATATATATATTCGTAAACTATCGAATTATTGTTTAATCCTTCTGGCATTGCTCCGTAGCCTACAATATTTCCTCTATTTGGATTTTTAAGCAAGCTTGCCAATTCATCTTTATAAAAATTCAAATCTCCATAAACTGGGTTTGATCCTCCGTAATTATGTACATACCCGTATGTCCATTGTTTGCCATAAAAAGCTTCCTGATTTTCCCACACCTTATATCTATCGTTGGCGTAATCTTGAACCATCACTTTCTCATTTGGAACTTTGCTTAAAAATGCCTTCGTTGCTTCCTTAGTCCAAAATTCTTTGTTATCACCAAAAAGCCATCCCTGCATAACCCAAACAGCACCAGGAGCGGCTTCATCTATAGTTTCATAAACAGCGCTTCCATAATTGGAAAGTTCTTCATATTTATTGTGCTCAGAAACAGGAGGCTCGATTTCATTGAAGGAATCGGCTAAATAAAAATTAGACTTTCCATACATTTTGGTATAAATTTCAATAAAACGCTTTCCAATTTGTTTGAATAATGGATCTTTGGAATCTAATAGAAAAGTACTCGCAAATCCACCGCCTGACCATGATTTAAGTTCTGTGATTTTAGCTTCGGGATGCTTTTCGGCGAAAGCCTTTGGCACATAACCGCTAAAAGCCGGTACGACAGGATGCATGTCCAACGCTTTCATTCTTTCTAAGATTTTCTTCTGAAGTGCTTCTTTTTTAACAAACCATTCTTGTGGCAATGGACCTTCCAAACTATTAATATTGCCCATACGCTGCCAAGGAAGATAAGCTGGTCCTGCAAAATGAGATTCTAACTGCGAGCTGGTTAAGCCATATTCTTTCCATAATTCCTGCCAAACCGCTTCTTGACCTTCCATTGCTGTCGGCAGATTGATTCCGTGCAATGCCATCCAATCAATTTCCTGTTCCCAACGTTTCCAGTCCCACCACGGAGTTGTATAGCCAAAAGTACAGGCATTCAGATATTCTCTGTACTGAAAAGGCGTTTCTCCTTTTTTTGAATATTTCGGCCATGTTTTAGGCAAATCAATTCTGTTTCCCTCCCAACTGGTCAAAACTGCTCCTATGTCTCTTAAGAAATTGTATGCGGCATAACAGATTGCGGTATTAGTCGAACCTTTTATCTTGACCAAATTATTCTCTGTCTCAATTTCAAACCATTCCGAGTTACTTTTTTTGTTTTCATCAAGACTTAACTGAAATTCGTTGGCGCGACTTCCCACAAGTCTTTCAATAACTCCAAAAGCACTTTTTGTCTTTTCTTCATTTTGGCAATATCCTTTTACTGGACCAAAAAACAATAGCATAAAAGCTATGACAGCCAATTTTAGGGAACTGCTCTTTTTAATTTTAAAATTCTCGCTTTTCATATAAATCACATATTTATTAAATTGTCTTAATCACTTTGGCTTAACAAAACAAAGGAGATTAAATAACTATTAATCTCCCCTGCACAAACAAAACCTAACAAATTTTACTAACATTAGCAGTCTTACCCAAAAAACCATAACAACGAAGTAAGATCTGAACTGAAAATAAAATTATATATAATGCTATCCCATAAGATGGATTTATCGGTCAAAAGCATAGACATATTTAACAGTCTTTTTATTCGTTCAAATTGAAGGTTAGCTACTTTTGTAACTAATATAGATGCGTATGGAATACATAAAAATAAAACCCTGCAAGGAATTAGAACCTTATATTCATTTCTTTTGGGAACTAAAAGGAAACCCATACGAAGCGCAGTGGGAACGGGTTTATCCAGACGGATGCAGTGGAATTATTATAAATTTAGGAAGCAACTGTTTGACAGATAACGGATCTCTACATCTGGAATTCGGAAAAACTTACGCTGTTGGTGCTATGAATTCCTATAAAGACAGTTTAATTGATATGGATACTCATTTAGCTGGCGCATGTCTAAAACCTGCCGCTTTTGCTAATTTCTATAGCTACGACCCGCAAAATATATTGATTAATAATACTGTTGAATTTGAAAAATCTAATTCATTTCATGCTGATAAGATATTTGAAAAACCATTCGATTATTTTAACCGCTTCTATTTGGATAGAATAAACAACAAAAACATTCCTCTGCAATCTGTTATTAGGGATATAGATTTAACAAACGGACAAATCAGCATTTACGAATTAGCTAAAAAGAATTGCACAACGGTGAAACAGTTGGAGCGTAATTTTAAAAAATACATTGGACTCTCTCCAAAAGAATATTCAAATATTATTCGTTTTCAAAATGCTTTAAATATTATCCAAAAAACAAATCAACATCGAAGCCTTTCGAATATTGCATTTGAATGTGGCTATTACGACCATTCGCATCTCAGTAATGAAATTAAGCGAAATACTGGATTTTGGCCTTCATCATTATAATTTGTCGCATTTTTACAAAGTATAATCGGTGGCACAAAAGTACATTTGACAGAACATTAAAACTTAATAAAAAATGCGAAAAATATCACTTTTCATCGCTATGAGCTTAGATGGCTACATAGCAAAGCCAAATGACGATCTTAGCTTTTTGAAACTTGTAGAAAAAAAAGATGAAGATTATGGATATGCTGAATTTACTGCTAATGTAGATACTTTAATTATTGGCAGAAAAACATATGATTATGTGCTAAAGGAAATCGGTGCATCTCATTACGACAACGGCCAAAGAGATGTTTATGTCATCACTCGAACTGAAAGGCCACAAATAGGGAGGACAATTTTTTATACAGGAAACATAGCCGAACTAGTCGAGAAGCTAAAATCTGAAAAAGGAAAAAATATTTATTGTGATGGCGGCGCTGAAGTAATAAATGAACTGTTGAAAAATAGTTTAATCGATGAATTCATAATTTCAATTATCCCTGTTTTATTAGGTAATGGAACCAAACTTTTTAAAGACGGCAGACCTGAGCAAATACTTGAATTTGTTTCGGCAAAAACATTTGAAACTGGATTAGTGCAGCTGTATTACAAAAAGAAATAGAATATTATTTTTCAGAATTATTTAAAAAATGATTTCGCAGCAAAACGATTCCATTCCACACAATAACATGTATCTTGCAAAACGAACCTCCCTTTGGCAGAATCTATTATATCAGGGTCACTATATTTCTCGCCATTTCCTGCGCACTAATTCCGTTGTGCATCAACTATTCAGTCTAAGAGCATAAAACACTAGAGGCAGCACAAATTTACGCTGCCACTAGTCTAGTTTAAATCTAATTTTAAACTAAAATGAATTATGATTTTTTCAATCCTTTGTTTTAAATATTAAGTGACGGCTTTCCTGAAGCAATCGTGTATGCTTCTTTAAGCGCTTCTGAATAGGTTGGATGAGCATAACTGATAGAAGCCATGTCTCCCGCGGTCACTTCGTACTCTAACCCTACAACGGCTTGTGCGATAAGATCTGCTGCTCTAGCTCCTATAATGTGCACACCCAATAATTCGCCATATTTTGGATCAGAAATCACCTTCACAAAACCCTCCTGCTCCATACCTGCTCTGGCTCTGGCGTTGACTGCAAAAGGAAACTTGCCTATTTGATAAGCAACTCCATCTCTTTTTAATTCCTCTTCCGTGGCCCCTACAGAAGCAACCTCTGGCCAAGTATATACCACGGAAGGAATACGGTTATAATGAATGTGCGGTTTTTGACCATTTATCCTTTCCACCGCAAATACAGCTTCTTCCTCGGCTTTATGAGCCAACATGGCTCCACCAATAACATCACCAATAGCGTAAATATTAGGTACTGCTGTTTGGAGAAGTTCATTTACCTTGATAGTGCCATTGGCATTTAATGTTACATTGGTATTCTCCAGCCCCAAAGCAGTTACATTGGGTTTTCTACCTACTGCAACTAACACATAATCAACCTTTAGCTCATTTTGTTCGCCTTGTTTATTTTTGAAATACACTTTAGCTTTTTCACCCAGATTTTCTGTTTTGTAAACCGCTTGTCCCAATTTAATTTCAACACCTTCCTTACTTAAAATTTTAGCCAAAGCACTTCCGAGTTCCTGATCCATATTAGCAATAAGGTTATCAGCATACTCTAAAATGGTCACTTTTGTTCCTATTCTATTAAAGATCGATGCCATTTCAACACCAATTACGCCACCACCGATGATAGCAATATGTTCAGGCTTCTCTTTCATATCCAACGCTTCAGTAGAAGTAATTACCCTTTTTTTATCTATGATGACACTAGGAATCGTAGCTGGTTTAGATCCTGTAGCAATAATATATTTCTTTGATTTTAAAAAAGTTTCGGTCTGATCGGCATGTGAAACTTTAATTTGTTCATCGCTGACAAAAGAAGCTATACCATGAAGTACGCTGATTTTATTCTTTTTCATCAGAAATTCTAGGCCTTGTGTGTTCTTCTGCACCACCTCGCTTTTGCGTCTGTAAAGCTGCTCAAAGTTTAGCTGGATATCAGAAAATTCTATTCCATGCGCTCTAAAACTCTTCCCTGCATCTGCATAATGATGCGTGCTATCCAGGAGTGCTTTCGTAGGAATGCATCCCACATTGGTGCAAGTACCGCCCAAACTGTTATATTTTTCTATTAAAACTGTTTTGTAACCAAGCTGTGCGCTTCTAATTGCGGCTACATATCCGCCAGGACCTGATCCTATAACGGCAATATCAAATTCTTCCATTTTATTATTGTTTATTATTTTATAATTCAAAATAAACCAATCGGTCTTTTTTATAGTAAAAAAAATTATGCTCTTAACTGCATAATCATTTTTTCCAAAAACGACATTGCTACCTTGAGCTCGGTCATTCTATTGTTCACTTTTGCTTGCATAAATGCCCCTTCGATTATCGAAATCATAATCACAGCCAATTCATTTGGATCTGTTTCTTCTTTTATTTCCTTTTCTTCAATACCTCGTTTTACCTGATTCACAATAGCAGTTTTCCAAAGATCAAGTGCCTTTTGCGCGCGTTCCTTAAGTTGCGGATGTGTATCATCTGCTTCTGTAGCTGTATTGAGTATCGGGCATCCCGACTGTAAAAACGGATATTTATAGTAGTTTTTATACATTTCTGGATAAACCAACAATCCTTCAACTGAATCGCCTGTTGCTAGGATGCGTTCTTTCATATGCTGGGTAATCTTCGCAAAATTGTAATCAAAGACTTTCAGGGCAATTTCATCCTTATTTTCAAAATTACCATAAATACAGCCTTTCGAAAGCCCCGTTACGTTCATCAAATCATTGATGGAAGTACCTGCATAGCCTTTTGTATTAAAAACCGATGCCGTTTTTTCTATAATTAACTGCTTAGTATTTTCTGACTTGGATGTCTTTATTTTCATGGCCCTTTTTTTTACTATGACAAAATTACAATAAAAAAAGAACAATCGGTCTTTTTTATAAAAAAATACTGCTTCGCTTCTTGATTGTAAGCTTTTATTTTTTGATGCGAAGAAATGTCAATCAATAACATCTTAATAGATAAAAAAACTTAAGTTTTAAAGCTCCTAAAGCATTTAAACTTTTTTCGTTAATAAGTATAAAATAAAAATCAATAGACTCTCGTATCTTTAAAAATCACACATTATTAACCAAACTTATTTTTCTATTTTCCGCTACTTAATAAATTGGATGATAAAACCACCTTTTGGAGCCAAGCTATATTTCCATTTTGAACTTACAGCATGCGATTCTATTTTAAAATCCATTAAAGGATCTTTCCCTTCAGAAATAATCCTGAATTTTGAAAAACCTTTGCCGTATTTTTTTAAATCAATTGTTATGGTTTGATTTACATTAGTTCCATTAATACCCACGATATAAGAAAGATTATCTTTCTGGCGTGACAATACTAATGCTTTGCCCGGCTCTCCAATAATGCATTCTGTTTTATCCCATGTTGCTGGCATTTCTTTCAGTAAATTCTTCAACTCATTCGGGAGTGAATTAAAAACCTCTTCTGAATCGGCAAAATGAATTATTCCTGAAGTATAAATCATGGCCATAGCCAATTCGTGCGTCGCTGTATTTAAACGAGTGTACTTTCTAAAAGTCAAAGCAAATGGCGTATAATCTGCTGGTCCTGCAACGTTTCTTGTAAAAGGCAATACAGTGTTTTGCTCCGCCGCTTTTTCAGGAAATCTTGGCTCATAAAAATAACTTTCAGTTCCTAAAATAGCCTCAGCTGTTACGAAATTCGGCCATGTTCTATGCCAGCCTCTTGGCATTGTAGTACCGTGCAGATTTACCAAAAGATGTTCTTTGGCTGCATCTTCAAAAACCGACTGCAGCGTTCCCATAACTTCCTGTCTGTCTGAACACCAAAAATCTATTTTAACTCCTTTTACGCCCATTTCTGCCAGCTCCTTAAATCTCTTCTTCCTTTTATCAGCGTCAAAATATTCAGCCGAATAACCCCAAACCAGTGGCTGAACTCCTTTCGACAAAGCATCGTCAATAATTTTTCCTTCTCTGTTGGCTTTTTCCCATCCAGCGTCAAAAAGCGTGTATCTAAATCCAAATGATGCCGAAACATCTGTAAACTTTTTATACATTTCTGGCGTAAAATCTTCAGGATGTGACCACCACGACCAAGCCGCTTTTCCTGGAACAATCCATGAAGTCTCTTCAATTTTAGAAGCTGGAGCCAAATCGGTAATCATGGTAGACAATAATATATCTCCTGCTTTATCTCCAATCATAATTACTCTCCAAGGCATTGTCCAAGGCAAGTTTGATTCAGGATATGCAATTCCTTTATCAGCTAAAGGCAGTGTGAATTTTTCATCATTTTTAGCAAAAGCGATTCTGTAAATTCCATCTTTAGAATCTGAATCTAAATGACAGCCCGGAAATGAACCATCAGTTCCTGATTCTGCAATTAAAATCCAATTTTGAGTATTATTTACATTAAAAAGCGCCGGCATGCACCAGCCAACTGATTCACCTCTGGCACCATTTATAGGATCTCCAGGCTTTACATTAATATAAAAATCCTCATAACCTGGTGTATAATCTCCTGCTTTGTTATAAGGCTGCAACCATCCCTTTACATTCTGAGCTATATGAAAACCTGTCAATTCATTTTTAAGTATTCTAGTTTGCTTTTCCTGCTCGGGAAACTTATATCTAAAAGCAACACCTTCTTGGCCTGCAATTAAATCTATTGTCATTAAAGCGTCTTTGCTGTTTTTGAATGTAATGCTTTTGCTTTTAAAAACATGATCTATTACTTTGTTGTTCGCTACTTTAAGTTCGTATTGCTCACGCTTTTCTTCAATAGCTGAAACTTTTGCAACAGACAAGCCTGATGAAAAATCCTGATTTTCAAAAACAAGTCCAAGAGGCGAATCTTCGATTATTGTTTTATCTTTACGGGAAACCTTGTACGATAATTTTCCGTCTTTGGTCAGAGACAAATTGATTTCATTGAGATTATCTTTTGATTTTAAAGAAAGTTCTTCGTTTTGTGCAACACAGCTCGTTAGCACAAAAAATACCACAGGTATCAGCACACTTAAAGATCGGTTAAGAAAGATTTTTTTCATTTTATAATTATTAGAGGTGATAGTTCCTTTTGTTATTTTATTACATCAAAAGCATACATAATAGTTTCGTTATAAACTTGTCCGGATTGGAATATCGTATTCGGAAAATGCTGGTGATTTGGACTGTCGGGATAAAACTGGCACTCTAAGCAGAGTCCGTCAAATGAACTGTATAATTTATTATGTTCTCCAACAATATCACAGTTTAAATAATCTCCTGTATACAGTTGTACTCCAGGATAAGAGGTGTAAACACGCATTATTCTTCCCGATTTTTCATCATACAATTCGCAGACAGCATTTTCATTTTTAGTTTTTCTATCAAAAATATAATAGAGATTAAGTCCGTTGTTTTGCATCACGTCTTTTAATTCATCTCTCAAAAACAAATATTCGTCGGCGAGCAAAATTTTTCCAGTTGGAATATAATCAACAGTACTTTCCAGAATTTTTGATCCTTGAATGGTTAACTGATGATGATGTATTTTTTCTTTACAAGCTGTCAAATTAAAATAAGAATGATTGGTAAAATTTAACGGAGTTGGTTGATCGACTTCTGCCAGAAAATCAATTTTAAGTTCGTTTTGATCTGTCCATTTATAACGTACTATTGTTTTCAAATTCCCAGGAAAACCACCCTCTCCATCTTTACTTTCAAGAGAAAAAATTACGGCATCTTCTTCTACAATACAATCAAATACTTTGTTATTAAATCCAGCCGAACCACTATGATTATTATTTTTACCATCGTTTTTATCGAGATAATAGATTTTATTTTTGATAGAAAATGCCGCATTATGAATTCTATTTGCAAAACGGCCAACAGTCGCTCCTATATAAGATTGATCTTTTACATAACCTTCTAAAGTTGGAAATCCTAAAACCACATTTTCTTTGTTTTCCACTTTATCTGGCACTACTATGGATTTTACTATGGCACCATAATTAATAAGTTCGACATAGTTGCCGTGACTATTTGTGATCTGAAATTTGAAAATCTCTTTCTCATCATGCCAGCCAAAAGACTCCCAAACAATGTTATTTGTAGCATTCATAAAGTTTTACAAAAAGTTTAGAATTTGAAGTGTTAGTATAGAATTTCAAATTTAGTTTTGATTATGGTTCTCAAAATGGACATTTTTTGTGAAAGCATGGATTAAATTACGATATTTGAAAAACACAATCTGGATCATGAAAAATGCAACACAAAAAGAAAAAACAAAAGTCAAAGAAGGCTTTCTAGGACAGCGAATGATTGTAATTCCAAAGAATATACTTTCGATCATTAAAAAGAATCCGCTTATAGCTGGTTTATACTTTACGGATATTGGTGTTTTCCCTAATGCAAGTCATCATTCCATGAAACGAAAACATGGGAGCAAGCAATACATTTTAATTTATTGTTACAAAGGAGAAGGCATCATAAGCAAAGAAAATAAAACCATAACATTAAAAGCCAATACCTTTTATATTATACCTCCTGAAGTTGCACATGATTATTATGCTTTAAAACAAAATCCGTGGAGTATTTACTGGATCCATTTTACGGGAATGCAAGCTCCTTTTTTCTATGATAAATTCATTGCCGAACATCCTGACACTGCACCTCAACTATCACTTGAAGAAAGACGCATAGAACTTTTTGAAAACATATTAGACGTTATGGAAGACGGCTATAGCGCCAGTAATCTCGAATTTGCTAATCTTTCTTTATGGCAGTTACTAAATACCTTTTTGTATGAAAAATTCTTCATTCAAAAGAACCGAAAATTTTCAGAGGATAATACTATTGAATCGGCTATTGACTATATGAAAAAACATCTCGATATTTCCTTAAAAATTAATGATGTTGCCGCTTATTTTAATTATTCTCCTTCTCATTTTTTTACACTATTTAAGAAGCAGACTGGTTACTCTCCTATACATTATTTCAATTATTTAAAAATGCAGAAAGCCTGCCAATATCTGAGCTTTACCACTATGAGCATAAAAGAAATCAGTTTTAATTTAGGGTTTAATGATCCTTTATATTTCTCTCGTTTGTTCAAAAAAATCATGAGTACTTCACCAATACAATATCGAACCGAATACAAGCAGTAACGCAATTGTTTTCGTATTTAATCATTCAATAGTAAAAAATCAGATTATAATCCATCTATTCAAAAAAAATATCCATAAATCAAAGGTTCCTATTCCGCTAATTTTACAAAAGCTATAAAACCTTTTTATGAAAAACTATAATTATACCTTTTTACTATCAATCAGTCTTGTTGCGGCATTGGGAGGATTACTCTTTGGTTACGACTGGGTTGTAATCGGCGGCGCAAAACCATTTTACGAACTTTATTTTGGCATTACAAATTCTCCAGCTCTGCAAGGCTGGGCAATGAGCAGTGCGCTTGTAGGATGCGTCGCAGGAGCAGCCATTGCAGGAAAATTAGCCGACAGTTACGGAAGACGTCCTATACTAATCGTTGCTGCCATATTATTCTCTTTATGCGCTCTTGGAACAGGAGCATCTGAAACCTTTACCGTGTTTATTATCTGGCGAATTATCGGCGGAGTCGGAATTGGAATCGCTTCTACCATTTCTCCTTTATACATTGCAGAAATTGCCCCTCAAGAAACCCGAGGATTATTTGTTTCTATCAATCAGTTAACCGTTGTGATTGGAATTCTTGCTGCACAGATTACCAATATGTTAATTACTGATGTTATTCCGCCAGATTATTCACATGAACAGATTTTAGCTTCTTGGAACGGTCAAACAGGCTGGAGATGGATGCTTTGGGCAGGATTTTTTCCCGCGGTTCTTTTCTTTATATTAATGTTTTTAATACCTGAAAGCCCTCGCTATCTTGCAAAAAAAGGGAACCATGATAAAGCAGAGAATACTTTAACTAAAATTGGAGGTTTGGCCTACGCCAAAGAAGAGATTGCCACAATTAAAGAAACTTTTACAGAAGAAACCGAAAAAACCGATTTCAAAATGTTGCTTGATAAAAGAGCTTTACCCATTCTGCTAATCGGAATTGTATTGGCCGCTTTCCAGCAATGGTGCGGTATCAACATCATTTTTAATTATGCTCAGGAAATCTTTGTTTCGGCTGGTTATAGCATTAATGATTTGTTTATGAATATCGTAATTACCGGAAGTATCAATCTTGTTTTTACATTGGTTGCCATGGGAACTGTAGACAAAATTGGACGTAAAAAACTAATGCTTTTTGGTTCGGCTGGACTTGCCATAATTTACGCCTTACTCGGTTATTTTTATTATACCAATGTTACCGGTCTCCCTTTATTATTACTGGTATTATTAGCAATTGCTATTTACGCCATGTCTCTTGCTCCTATTACGTGGGTTATTTTATCTGAAATTTTTCCTAACCGCATCAGAGGTGTTGCGATGTCTGTTGCCACATTTGCACTCTGGATAGCATCTGCACTTTTGGTACAAACGTTTCCAATCTTCAACGAATACTTAGGCACATCTGGAACTTTCTGGATTTATGGAATTATCTGTGCTTTAGGATCCTTGTTTGTACTCAAAAAACTTCCTGAAACCAAAAACAAAAGTCTCGAAGAGATTGAAAAACTGATGGTTTCTGATAAAGAATCAAAGAATATTCAATAATTTAAATTTCATTACATCATGCAAAAAGTAAATGTTTGGAAGGAAAAAATAATCCTGCCAACTTATGAGGTGGGCAAACCTGAAAAAAATCCTGTATTTATTGAAAAAAGAGTGTATCAGGGAAGTAACGGATCTGTATATCCTTATCCGGTTATCGAAAAAATCGCTGACGAAAAAACCAATAAAGAATATCAAGCCGTTTATCTTGAAAATGAGTTTGTTAAAATAATGATTTTGCCAGAACTAGGCGGACGCGTTCATATGGCTTATGATAAAACTAAAGAACGTCATTTTGTGTATTACAATCAGGTTGTAAAACCTGCATTGGTTGGACTTACAGGACCTTGGATTTCGGGAGGAATTGAGTTTAACTGGCCACAGCACCATAGACCAACCACTTTTGATCCTGTTGATTTTACTATAGAAGAACACGAAGACGGGAGCGCTACAATTTGGTGCAGCGAAATAGAACGTATGTTTAGAACCAAAGGTATGGCCGGATTTCGATTGTATCCAGATAAAGCTTATTTAGAAATTAGAGCCCAATTATACAACAGAACCTCATTTCCACAGACTTTTTTATGGTGGGCCAATCCTGCAGTTAAAGTAAATGACGATTATCAGTCGGTTTTTCCTCCAGATGTAAATGCTGTTTTTGATCATGGAAAGCGCGACGTTTCGTCTTTCCCAATTGCAAAAGGAACGTATTACAAAGTAGATTATTCGCCAGGAACTGATATTTCCCGTTATAAAAATATTCCCGTTCCAACATCATATATGGCGATTGCATCCAAATATAATTTTGTGGGAGGTTACGAAAATGATTCAAAAGGCGGATTGCTTCATGTTGCCAATCATCATGTTTCTCCTGGGAAAAAACAATGGACATGGGGACACGGCGACTTCGGACGTGCTTGGGATCGTAACCTTACCGATGAAGATGGTCCGTATATCGAATTGATGTGCGGGGTTTATACTGACAATCAGCCTGATTTTACTTGGATTATGCCAGGCGAACAAAAAGAATTCACGCAATATTTTATGCCATATCGCGATTTGGGAGTTGTAAAAAATGCTACTAAAAACGCGATGGTTAATCTGGAAAGTGTTGACAATAAATTAGTAATTAAAGCTTATACAACAGGCGTTTATCCTAAAACAACCGTCACTTTAAAAAACAATGATATTGTATTATTCCAAAAACAATACGATGCGTCTCCATATAATTCATTTGAAGAAACTATCGATTTTGAGCACAATGCCTCTTTAGAAGGTTTATCGATTTCTGTGACCGATGCAGATGATAAAGTTTTAGTTGACTGGATTTATGAAGGACAAAATGAAGACGAAATTCCAGAAGCCGCAAAACCTGCACTTGCTCCAGAAGATATCCAAAACAACGAACAGTTATTCCTGACTGCACAGCATTTGGAGCAATACAGACACGCTACTTACAGTCCGATTCCGTATTACGAAGAAGCCTTAAAACGTGATTCTGGCGATATTCGTTCTAATAATGCTATGGGATTATGGCTCATGCGAAGAGCAAAATTTACTGAAGCCGAACCCTATTTTAGAGCAGCCATAAAAACATTGACGCAGCGAAACCCAAATCCGTACGATGGTGAAGCTTACTTCAATTTGGGATTGTGTCTTAAATATCAAAACAAAAACAAAGAAGCTTACGATGCTTTTTACAAATCAACTTGGAATGCAGCTTGGCAGAATCAAGGTTATTTTTATGTAGCACAACTTGATGCTTTAAATGGCGATTTTGAACTGGCTTTGGAACACATTCAAAAAGCTATTTCTAAAAATACCGAAGATCATAAAGCACTGCATTTGCAAGTAGCATTTCTTAGAAAATTAAATCAAAAAGAAAAAGCGCTTCAACTTGCAGACCAATATTTACAGAACGACTTGTTTAATTTCGGATTGCTATATGAAAAGTATATTTTAAGTACCGATAAAAAAGATCTGGCGTATCTAAATGCATTAATCCGAGATAACATTCATACTTATATTGAATATGCTTTAGATTACAGCGCAACCGGTTTATATGAAGAAGCTGCATCATTATTAAATGAAGGTTTGAAAGATGAAAACACTTATCCAATGGCATGGTATTTTGCAGGTTCATTTTATGAAAAATTAAATGATTTCGGTCAAGCCGAAAAATGTTTCCAAATGGCTTCTCAGGCAAAACCGGATTACTGTTTCCCAAACCAGATTGAAGCGGCTTTAGTCCTTTCTAAAGTAATTCAGAAAAAAACTCATGACGCAAAAGCATTGTATTATTTAGGGAACTTTTGGTATGCTTCAAAATTCTATGATGATGCTATTTCCTGCTGGGAAAAATCTGTTGCTATAGACAATACGTTTCCAACTGTTCACCGTAACTTATCATTGGCTTATTACAATAAATTAAATGATGAGCAAAAAGCGCTTTCAAGTTTAGAAAAAGCATTTTCTCTGGATACGGAAGATTCCAGAATTTTAATGGAATTAGACCAATTGTACAAACGTTTGAACAGAGATTTGGTTTTCAGACTGGCTTTCTTAGAAAAACATTTAGAGTTGGTTATTCAAAGAGATGATGTGTATTTAGAAAGAGTGGCTTTGTACAATCTTTTAGGCAAACATAATAAAGCTTTGACTTTATTGCAAAACAGAAAATTCCATCCTTGGGAAGGTGGTGAAGGAAAAGTAAGCGGTCAATACCTGATTTCTTTGACCGAAATTGCTAAACAGAATATTACTGAAGGGAATTATGATAAAGCCATAGAACTTTTAGAACAGGCTCAAATTTATCCAGAAAATTTAGGTGAAGGAAAACTGCCAGGCGCACAAGAAAACGATATTCATTATTGGCTTGGAGTTGCTTTCGAAAAGAAAAATAATTTAGAAGAAGCGAATAACTGGTGGCATAAAGCAACTCAAGGATTAGAAGAACCAACAGCAGCGATTTTTTATAACGATCAGCAGCCTGATAAAATTTTCTATCAGGGATTGGCTTTCTTAAAATTAAACAATATTCCAGAAGCCAATAAACGTTTCGAGAAGTTTGTTGCTTACGCAGAAAAACATGTAAACGATCATGTTACGATTGATTATTTTGCAGTTTCGCTTCCGGATCTTATGATTTGGGAAGATGACTTGGACAAGCGAAATAAAATTCACTGTCTGTACATGAAAGGATTAGGTCTTTTAGGTCTTGATAAAAAAGTAGAAGCTGAGGAAACTTTTAACAGTGTTCTTTCTGAAGAGAAAAGCCATTCAGCAGTTACGATACATTTATCGTTATTAAAAAACGAAGAATCGGTTTCGGTTTAAGTTAGTAACTATTTTTAACAGCAGACCCGACAGGTTTTTAAAACCTGTCGGGTCTTGCTTTTCTTATTCCTACAAGGTTTTCAAAATCTTGTAGATATTATATTTTAAATCGAGATAAAAAAGCTAAACCTACAAGGTTTTAAAAACCTTGCAGGATTTCTACTCGAACTTATAATTTAGAAGAAATGATTTCTTTTAATTCGCCGTTCACTTTTACTTTCACTTTTGTTGGTACAGGAGATAAAATTTCATATTTCGTCACTTTACCTTTTTCCCATTTCATATTTATAGTAAAGTTTCCTTCGGCTTTTAATCCTTTTACTTCACCTTCTTTTAGCCAAACATCGGGCATTGCAGGCAGTAATTCGATAAATCCAGCATGGCTTTGTATCAGCATTTCTCCAATTCCGGCTGCGGCGCCAAAATTACCATCGATTTGGAATGGCGGCCCAGCAGAAAGTAAATTTGGATACACTCCTCCTCCTGCTCCATAATTAATATTCGTTGCTAAAGTTGGTCTCAAAATCGTTTTTAATAATTTATAAGCTCGATTACCCTCTTTTAAACGAGACCAAAAAAGCATTTTATAAGCTATTGACCAACTTGGACCATCGTCTCCGCGAACCTCGAGTATTTTTTTAGCCGCTTCGGCAAGTTCTGGCGTGCTTTCTGGGGTAATTAAAGGCGCTGGATATAATCCGTATAAATGAGAAACATGACGATGTTGTGGGTCTGGTTCTTTATACGGTTTTAACCATTCCTGAATTCTTCCGTCAGGAGAAACAACCCCTGGGGGAGGCAGTAATTTAAGTCGTTTTTCAAGTTCTGCTTTTAAAGTATTGTCCAATCCTAATTTGGAAGAAGCTGCAATTACATTATTGAACAATTCACGAACAATTTGGTTATCAATTGTTGGTCCCATACAAACATGTGCGTCCTGACCATTTGGCAAGAAAAATGAATTTTCAGGAGAAACTGACGGTGAAGTTACCAGCCATCCTGTTTCTGGATCTTTTACCAGCATGCTGTTATAAAACTGCGCAGCGCCTTTTATGATTGGATAAATATCAGCTAAATAAGCCTGATCATTCGTGTATAAATAATGATTCCATAGATTGTTGCAAAGCCAGCCCGAACCTGCTTTTGCAATTCCCCAAGAGGCGCTTTCGCCTGGTTCTGTAAATCCCCAGATATTCGTAATAACGTGTGCTACCCAGCCGTCGGCATTGTAATACGCTTTGGCAGTTTTTTCGCCGTAAGGCACCATTTCTTTAACCAAATCTTTTAGAGGAAGATTTAATTCAGACAGATTTCCCGTTTCCAGAGCCCAATGATTCATCTGAACATTGACATCCAAATGATAATCTCCGTTCCATGGCGTCTGTATCTGATGTGCCCACAATCCTTGCAAATTTGGAGGAAGCAAACCCACTCTTGTACTGCTGATACTCAAATAACGTCCATATTGATAAAACAAAACTGGAAGCCCTGTATCTGAATCTGGATTTTTCATAAAAGCATCTAAACGCTCATTTGTTGGCAATGTATTTCTTGCTGTTTTGCCAAAATTCAAAGCCACTCGATTAAATAACTTTTGGTAGTTTTGAATGTGCGTTTTCTTCTGCTCATCGTATTTTTTTTGCAGAGCAATTTCTAAAGTTTTATCTACAGCAGTTTCAAAATTCTGATTTTTAAAATCTGTTCCTGCAGAAACATAAAGCACGACCTCTGTTGCGTTTTTTACTTCAATTGTATTGTTAGTATATAAAACACTTCCGTCTGCTGTTTTGGCTTTTACCTTGGCTTTATATTTCATTCCTTTTCCGTCAATTCCGTTGTTTAACTGACCTGTCATGACTAAGGAATTGTCACTGTTTACAGTTTTAAAATGTTCCGATCTGTCTAACTTAACGGTAAAATTAAGTTTTCCTTTTTTGCTTGAAGTCAATTTTACAAAAAGGACATCATCACCAAAACCAGCAAAATATTCTCGTTTATAAATTACACCGTCAATAGTAAATTGAGTTGATGCAAGTGCAGTTTGGATATTTAAATTTCTACTATAATTTATAGCTTTTGATTTGGTTTTATAATCAAACTTTAAAGTCATATCTCCCAAAACCTGATAACATCCAAATTGTACATTTGCTCCGTCCCCGCTCCCTGAACCTGGGCCTGTACAAACAAAATTTTGATTAATGAGCTGTTCGGCTTCACTGTTTTTATTAGCCAATAACAATTCTCTTATTTGAGGTAAAAAAGTATAAGCTTTATAATTATTAGCATCTTGTGGAGATCCGCTCCATAAAGTAATATCATTTAGAACTAACTTTTCGGTTTCAATTCCGCCATCGGGCATAATGCCTAACCTTCCGTTTCCTAGAGGCAAAGTTTCTTCCCATTGTGAAGCAGGTTTTGTATACCATAATTCGAGCTGATTGTTTTGTGAAAAGCTCAGAAATGGCAATAGTATAAGAAGAAAACGTTTGATTATTTTGATATGCATATTTATTGTTTTGATTATTTCTAAAACCTTAAGGGGCTTACTTTATAATAATACCTAACAGGTTTTGGAAACCTGTTAGGATATAAAACGCTCTTATTTATTATAAGGAATCGCTTTTACAATTGGCTTTTCTCCATTTTTTAAAGCTGTTTCATCAAATTCTATTGTCACTTCTTTGCTTTCTCCTTTTAACAAAGTAAAATAACTGTCGCTTACGATTGCGGGTAATATTTGAGTTCCCGATTTTTCGTTTAAGGGCTGAATCTGAATTCCAAAAGCTATTCCCGATGGACTTGAAACTTTTGACTTTATAATGTATTTCCCGTTTTGTTTTATGACTTTGCTGAAAACATTTACGTTTGCTTTTGGTAGTTTATTCAGTTCTGTAAAATCTTTCATATTGGTGCCTCTCCAATAAAAATTCTCACTGATTAATTTATCTGAGGCATCTTTTAGTTTTAATCGAATAAAATGCACAGGACATAAATCGGAAGTATCAACATGGGTTTCGGCTCCAAAAATTTTGAAATCGTATAATGAATATCCCCAGCCTGAACCACGTTTTATTCCTAACATTCGAACGTAACGGCCTTTTGTTTCATCAAATGAAATAGTTTGAAGACCTTGTTTTCCGTCTTTAATCACGCCTACATCTGTCCAGTTTTTGGCGTCAGAACTAATTTGGATTTTGTATTCTTTTCCAAAAGCATTTTCCCAGTTTAAAACCACTCGATTCACAATATACTCTTTTTCAAGATCTACATAAATCCACTCATTATCTGTCGAATTACTTGCCCAGCGCGTATTTGAATCTCCATCTGCAACATCTCTTGTATTTCCTCCATCAGTAGAGGATGCCGTAACATTTTTTTGAAAAGCCAAATCTTTCTGATTGGAATAAAACGGAATTACAAAACTTTCTACAGCTGTATTAGAATAAGAATCAACCACAGCATTTTGCTTATACTTTCCTACCGTTTTTCCATCTAAATTATAGACAACGGCTTCGGCTTTCAGATTTTTAAAATCGGTTCCTGTTGTATTGATTACTTTTACCGAATTGTCTACAGGACTCCACTGAATGTGCATAGGCTCACAAGCCGATTTTACGCCCCAATATGCTCCCGTCAAATCATAATAGTAATCGTAAGTCTGCCAAACCATACTTGGGTATGAAGATTGGCTCATCCAGATCATAATACCAGAGGCATCTTCCCACATATGATCCAGCCATCCTTCGTACATGGCTTTGTTGGTTTCTATGTTTAAAAGTTGAGCCTTTTTAGTATATTCTTCCAGATTATTTGGTTTACCGTAACGTTCTGTAATGCTTTTATCATAATTATCTGGAGTTGCGTTAAAGGCTTTTTGTCCAAAGAAATGTTTATCCCACATATCGTTTCTGGGCCACCAGTCTTTTTCTGGAATAAACTTTTTAAAGCTTTCGATATTAGGAAAAACTGCTGTACCAATTTCAGAACGTAAACCCCAGCTTGGACCGTCGCCTGTTCCCGCATAAGGTTCTGGATATTTTGTAAAATAAAACCTCGGATCTTTATTTCCCCAAAGTCCGCTACCGCTTAAGTTTCCTGTATTCGAACAAGGTTGATAATAACGGTCGTTGTTGTCAAACGTTTTAATATTTTCGGCAATCCAGCCATTTAGCGGAGGCTGCGGAAGACCTTCATTATTTCCGCACCAAATTGCAATACTGGCGTGATTTCTAACTCGTTTTATTTTCTCGATTACATTGCTATTGAAAACATGAATATCCAAAGGCAGATTCGGATTGGCATTTAGCCAAAAATCATCCCAAACCATTATACCATATTTATCGCAAGCTTCGTAAAACTCTGCGTCTGTTGTTGAGCCCAGCCAGTTTCGGATTATATTATAATTCATTTCTTTGTGAAGTTTTACTTTAAGATCATATTCTTCACCTCTGCAACGAAGCATATACTCGCTCATTCCCCAGTTTCCTCCCTTTAAAAAAACACGTTTTCCGTTTATGGAAATATGCAAAACGCCACCTTCTGTATCGTAAGTATATTTTTTAATTCCGAAAGTTATTTTTTGACTATCCGAAATTACATTTCCAACTTTAAAAGTAAATTGGCAGGTATATAAATTAGGATCGCCGTAACCATTGGGCCACCAAAGTTTCGGGTTTTGAATGGAAAGTTCCGGAAACTGTTCTTTTGTCAGTTTTACACTTGTAATTCCGTCAGCATCCAGATTTATTTTTTTAGAAAAGGTTATGTTCCCCGGCATTATCACTCCGGTTAGAACCCCTTCTTGATTTTGTGAAGAGGTGTTTTTCAAATCTACTTTTACTTCCAAATCTGCGCGTGCATTGGTTGGTAGATTGGTATGAATCCATGGATCTGCAATGGTGACTTTATCGGTATTGGTTAAAAAGACATCGTCTGTAATTCCAGAATTTAATCCTGGCACATAAGGCATCCAATCCCATCCTGCGCTAGAAATGTAAGTTGGGCTTCCGTAGTTATTTAGCGGCTGTTTTGGGATGCTTACTAAAATGTTTAAGACATTTTTTGCTTTACGGTTTATAAGCTTTGTAATATCAAATTTGCCGCGTTGCATCATTCCGCTTAAAACTGCTATTTTTTTTCCGTTAAGGTAAATTTCTCCTTCACGGTTTATACCTTCAAAATTTAGCCAGATGATTTCTTTGGTGAAATTTTCCGGAATGGCAAATTCAGAACGATACCAAAAACTGCGATCGTATTTCGATTTATCGACCTGATATATATTGTCTCCAAAATTAGGGTCTTTTTCTAATCCGCTTACGACATAAGAATTAAAAATTGTACCGGGAACAACTGCTTTTACCCAATCGCTATCGGCATAATTTGGAGCAAACATTTTAAGGCTGTCTTTTCCTATTTCTGCTTGTGGTTTTACCTTCCAAACAATATCAGAAGAGTTTAGGCTTACTTTATTCTGAGCGTAAAAATTGAACGAAATGGCATTTAAAACAAATAAATAGAGATAAACCTGATAAGTATAAAATTTCATACTGTTATTTGAATGATTAAAAATTATTGAATTATAAGAAATAAGAATGCCATTTTGGAATAAGCTTTTTCGAACAGAAGAACTCAGTACTGTTACTACCTATACCCAAAATGGCATTACAAATCAAAACTGTGGCATTAACCGAACCACATGAACCAAAAAAATAAAAATTACTATTGAATTTTTTTTAGATATTAATAGCCCGGATTTTGATCCTCTGGGCCAATCTCATCGTTAAGCTTAATCTCTCCAATTGGAATAGGATAACGGTTATGAAATGCTGCAATGGTACCGTTTTGTTTTGCCCATTTGTTGCGAGCGCCTACCAATTCTACCAATTTTCCTGTACGAATAAGATCCATTCTTCTCCATCCTTCAAAAGCCAATTCGCGCATACGCTCATCTAGAATCTGATCTCTAAACTGAGCTTGAGAAAGTCCGCTCCAAGCCATTCCTGCTGGCAATGTTCCTCCAAAAGCTCTTGTTCGAACCTGATTCACATAACTTTCAGCTTCTGTTGTGCTTCCTAATTCATTTAAACATTCTGCGTAGTTAAGCAATACATCAGAGTATCTGATATACGCTTTATTTTTACCAGAATTCCAAAATGATTGTTTTCCATCAACACGAATATCTTCGTATTTTTTAATGTGTGGATCTAGCTCATCACCACCAAAACCTGCAGGAAGTGTTGGCGTAACTCCTTTATAAGTAAAATCATAACGAATACTGGCAGCTTTACGTGTGTCACCAGCTTCCCATATTCCTCCAGCCGTTTTGTCTTTATAGCAATATTGAGTAGGAAGAATAAGATCGTAACCTCCAAAATAGGCATATTGATCCATATTGGCTAAAACTCTTGAACCTGTCTGCCATTGTATCTGGTTGTTATCTGGCCAGTTATTGTTATACTGCCATTCGTATAAAGATTCTGAAGAATTAGCATGATCAGGATTAAAAACATCTGCGTAATTAGGCAGCAAGCTATATTTTCCAGATTTAATCACTTCTTCAAACCATTTTTTTGCTTTGTTATAATCACGGTATCCTGATGCTTCTGGTGCATATAGATATACTTTTCCTAAAAGTGCCTGAGCTACTCCTTTTGCAGGAAATGCAGGATTGCTTTGTGTTACAGGAAGTTTCTCTACTGCTCTTTCCAAATCGGCAACTATATAAGAATAGACCAAATCTAAAGGCTGGCGCTTTAAACCAAACTCTGCCGATTTTGCTTTATCATTAATTGGTATTTCTCCCCAGTATTGTGTAAGTTCAAACATTAATGTTGCTCTTAAAAAACTAGCTTCACCCATTAGAAGATCGCGTTTTGCACTATCATCTTCGGTATTAATTCCTAATGCTCTGATAGACTGAGCTGCAACTTCGATTACTGGCCATCTGTCATTCCATAATTGTCCAATTGCCTGATTTTCCTGGCTTAAGAAACCATTATACAAATCAAGTCCCGCTTGGTTTGCATCTCCTGTTACCTGCAAAGCTCCTTGTTGCGCCTCGTCTGTACCAAGAGAAGTATAAAGTCCTGCACGGTCTTTTTGCATATTTCTCCAATTTGTTATAGCTCCCAAAAGAACAGGTTCTATTTTTCCTAAACTGCCGTATGCTTGTTCTGCAGTAAGAGAACTTTTTGGTTCTTGATCTAAAAAATCTGAAGAACAGGAAGCGGATAATATTGTTAGGGCCATAAAGGCTATAATTTTTGCTTTCATAAAAATAATTTTTAGAATTAATTTGATTAAAGAGTTACATTTAATCCCATAACTATCGCTCTAGAAATCGGATAAGAATCTCCTCCCTCAGGGTCATATCCTTTATATTTAGTTATAATAAATAGATTCGATCCCGTTACATAAAACCTGCAATTTTTAAGAAAAACACTTTCTGCAACTCTGTCTTGCAATGTATACGATAGTGTAAGTGCATTTAATCTTAGGAATGAAGCATCTTGTATCGCCTTATCTGTTTCGCCCAAAGTATATCTTCCTCCTCCATAATAAGCTCGTGGCACATCTGTATTGGTGTTTGTTGGAGTCCAACGATCCAAAAGATCTGTATGTGCTGCACTCATTCCTCCAGAGTTCATATAGCTTTCATAAGTGCCACTTGGCCTCTTTCCTCCTATTGAATACGCAAATACTGCATTTAATCCAAAACCTTTATAATTAAGATCAGTAGAAAAACCACCATAGTAATCAGGATTTAAATCGCCAACCACATATCTATCTTGGTCGTTTATTACACCATCTCCATTGCGGTCTTTAATTTTAATGTCTCCAGCCTGAACAGTTCGGCTTCCATAATTTACTTTAGTAAGATCTTCTCCTTGCTGTGCTATACCATCATATTGAAACACATAAACCGTATTTACTGATTTTCCTAAGAAAAAATTCCCAGTACGCTGGATCTCATTGTTGCTATAACCACCTAAATTGTAAATCTCTGTAGCATCTCCGTAAAGTTTTGTAACCTTATTTTTTGCGGATGATATGTTGGCAGAAACATTCCATTTAAAATCTTTGTTTTTAATAATGTCACCGCTAAGTTCTAATTCAAATCCTTCATTAGTGGTAGCACCAATATTGTCTAACTTATATTTATATCCTGATGAAACTGGCATGTTACGCAACATCAAAAGATCATCATTATTGATGTGGAAATAGTTAGCACTTGCAGTCAATCTGTTTTGGAAGAAACCAGCGTCTAATCCTATATTAAATTGTTTTTGTTTTTCCCATCTTAAATCAAAATTATCGATGTAATTATCAGACACGTAAGTTCCAGAATTATTGCTCACTTGCGCATTGTATAATGCAAAGTATCTATAAGCATCTACATTCTGATTTCCTACCATACCATAACCTACACGAAACTTAAGTTGGCTTAATTTTTCAAATCCAGAAAGGAAATTTTCTCTAGAAATATCCCAGCTTCCCGCTATAGAAGGAAAAGTTCCCCACTTGTTATTAGGTCCAAATTTAGAAGAACCATCTCTTCTTATTGTACCTGTAATATTGTACTTCCCATCAAAAGTATAGTTCGCTCTTGCAAAATATGATTGATTTGTATAATCTGTAAAATTCGATCCTAACTGTGCATTGTCTTTTTGATAAGCTCCAGATAATGCCATGTATGTCAAGTCATCACTCACAAATCCGCGAGCTCTTACATCTGTAGTATTACCCGAATTGCTTAGTACAGAAAATCCTCCCATTATACTTACGTCATGCTTTGCAGCAAAAACTTTACTATAACTTACAGTATTATCCCATTGATAATTTAATTGTGAATATCTATAATGGTGCGCCTCGCCATTCATAGAATTTCTAAGTGATTGTCCAGTGTAGCTTGGCACATAATCAAAATTTGCCTGATCTATAACATCCACAGAAAGATTCGTTCTGATATCAAGTCCTTTTACTGGTTTTGCGCTTAAAAAATTACTGCTTGTAAGTCTATTGCGCGTACTTGTATTTATGATGTCAAGACTTTTTATTGGATTGTAAAGATTTTGATCAAATACTTCACCATATCTCAAATAAGTAGCTTTTGGGTCTATAGGCAATAATGGATTTGCTCCCAATGCCACACCAAAGGCACTGCCTTCCTGATAGTTGCTTTCACTTCTAGAAAAAGTAGTATTAGTACCAAATTGCAACCAAGATTTTAAATCCTGTGTAAGGTTAATTTTTCCATTATATCTTTTAAAATCAGAATTTTTAAGAAGCCCTTCCTGATCAACATAATTAAAACTCACAAAATAAGTTCCTTTTTCTCCTCCTCCGCTAAAACTTAAATTATGATTGGTTTGAAAACCTGAACGCGTTACCTGATCTAGCCAATTATAGCTTTTACCAGTTCTGTAAGATTCCAATTCATAAGGTGCAAATACAGTCGAACCATCTGACTTAATTTGATTAATATAAGCAGCACGATCAGCACCAGGATTCTCATCCATATAACGATTTGCATAAGCGTCAACTCTTAAATCAAATAACTGCTGGCCATTCATCAAAGGAATAGTTCTTGCAAATTCAGATACACCAGTCCATGTGTCATACTGTATTTTTGCTTCTCCTGATCTTGAACCTTTTTTTGTTGTGATTACGATTACTCCATTTGCAGCTCTTGAACCATACAATGCAGTAGCAGAAGCATCTTTAAGCACTTCCATACTCGCAATATCATCAGGATTTATGTTTTCAAAATTACTATCTGTAATCAAACCATCAATTACAAATATTGGGTTACCGCCAAAGTTGAGAGAATTATTCCCTCTAATTCTTATTGAGCCTGTTTGGCCAGGCACTGCACTTTGCTGCACGTAGACTCCTGACGCGCGCCCTTGAAGCGCCTGCACTACGTTTGGAGTAGGAACCTCTCTAAGCTTATCTCCAGAAACGCTGCTTACGGCACCTGTTAGATCTCCCTTTTTTATAGCAGCTCCAACTATTACCACTTCTGTCAGTTCCTGAGTGCTCGGAGTCAAAGAGATATTAATTTCAGACTTGTTTGCAATTGCTGTTTGCTTATCAAATCCGATAAAACTAAACTCAAGCGTGGAACCAGATTTTACATTTAATAATTTGTAACTACCATCAATGTCTGTTACTGTTGAATTCTGAGTACCTTTAACCTGAATAGTTGCCCCTGGTAAAGGTAAATTTTGTTCATCCTTAACTTTACCAGTTATGGTTTGGGAGTAAAGTGTGCCGGCATACAACATAACTACTAAGAAGCATAAGTATCTTATTGCAATTCTCATAATAATTTGGTTTTTAGTTAATAAATTAGTTAGTTAGTTTTTTGTTCTTTATTGAGCATTTAAAATACGAGAAAACGAATTGACTTATACTATACTATACTACAACATTACAAACATACAAATATTTTCATTACATCCAAATTTATGTTTTAAGAATTTGCTATTTTTTTTATTGATTTATTTCGGCTTTGCCACAAATACGGCATCTAAAAAAGGAAAAAGAAAATAAAGGATATGATAATTTAAAGAAATGTCAGACAAAAAAGAAGAAAGGTTCAATTAAAACCAAGGAAAAAAGTGTACAAATTAAAGAACTCATTCTCAAGATATTTATCCTTTAAAAGACATGCAAAATGTGTCTTTTTAATAAAAAACTTTTCAATATATGTCTATTAATTAGACCTAACAGGTTTTAAAAAACTGTTAGGTTTAACCTAAAACATAAAAAAAAACGCACTGAAGTGCGTCTCTACATAAATCTTTGAACCTCTGAACCTTTGCACCTAAACCTTAGAACCTCAGTATCTCAGCATCTCAGCACCTTAAAACCTAAGCTATTCCCCATTTAGAGAATAAAATAAAAATGCTTATCATGCCAATAATCAATAAAGCAAAATACCAATAACGATTTTTCCAAGGCGATAATTCTACTGTTTCAAATTTGATTTCGGTGTATTGATACGCAGGATAATACCTAGATACCAATAGCATACAGAATGAAGTCAGAATAAACAAAAGAGCCAGCATGTGCAGATAATGCAATTTAATGTCCAATACATAATTGAAAAAAATATAGCTCAAAATGAAAAAAATCATACCCGTTTTTGCTGCTTGAGGCGGTACTTTTTTAAATACAAAACCAATCAGTATAATAGTAAAAATGGGCACACAAAACATACCGCCTAATTGCTGCAAGTAAGTGTAAAAACCAGCTTTACTAAAAATGATAAATGGTGCCGAAAACATAGCCAGACCTGAAACAATAATTTCAAATTTACGTCCTGTGTAAACCAGATGTTTCTCTGTCGCTTCTTTATTTCTTTTCTCTAACCAAGGTTTGTAAAGATTAAGAACAAATAAAGTACTGCTGCTGTTAAGTCCTGCATTAAAAGTGCTTATTGCTGCTCCTAGAACAACAGCTGCCGTTAGACCAATCATGATTCCCGGCATGGTATCTTTAATGACAAGCGGAAAAACTTCTGCTGTATTTTCTAAATTTTTATAAAGATGTGTTCCAACCAATCCAGGAATATTTATAATAAAAGGACATAAGAGCTTTCCTAAGCAAGCTAGCCCCATACCTTTCTGGCTATGGGATAAACTTTTTGCCGAAAGTGCCTGCTGTACAATAAATTGTTCCATTCCCCAATAATACAGATTCATGATAAACATACCTGTAAAAATGGTGCTGAGCGGAATTTCATCATGAGGACCACCAATTGCATTTAAATGCTCTTTATTTTCTGACAGCAGAATATGAAGTCCTTTGAACCAATCTCCGTTTCCTAAGAATTTAAATCCAAAATAAGGAAATGCAATACCAATAGTCAGCAAACCGACACTCAAAACAGTATCGCTGATCGATATGGCTCGCAAACCGCCCAAAACTGAATAAGCGCAACCTGTAAGACCTATTAGCCAAACCATTACCCAGATATTCTGCCAATAACTAAATCCAAATGGAGACAAGAAATTAAACATTCCAGTCAGCGCTACTGCTCCACCATATAATACGGCTGGAAGTAAATTAACAATATAACTGCAAAGAAATATAATCGATACGAGTCTTTTAGTCGATTGATCGTAACGCTTTCCGAGATAATCGGGAATTGTCATTGCTCCAGTTCGAAAATAAATTGGAAGAAAAAACTCAGCAACCAAAAGCATCGCCAGCACAGAACTTACGCCCCATGCTATCACGCTCATGTTATTGGTGTAAATAGATTCGTTTTCACCTATAAACTGATTAGCACTTATATTACTGAGCAGTAAAGCACCTCCGACTATAAAAAAATTATTGTTATGGTCTGCAAAAAAAAGTCCGCTTGTTGTCTGTACCTTTTTTTTTCGCGTTTTTATTGCTGAAATAACGGCAACTAAACCCGTAATCAGTAGGAAACTAACAATCGATAAAACATTCATAAATTACAGCGAATTTCTATCGATAAGAACTGTTGGAATGATTTCCTGCGTTTTTTTTCTGTTCAGCACAAAATCGGCTGCTCTTCTTCCCATTTCAGAGAAATCTGTAGAAAATGTAGTTACTCCGTCAAAAATGATCTCTTTTACAATATCATCGTTATGCGAAATAAAACCAATGTCTTTACCAATCTTCAATCCTTTAATTTTAGAATCTTTCAGCATTTCCCAAAGTTCCAAATTGTGAATGGTAAAATATACTTTTCCTTTTTCCAGAGAGCCAGCTGTATATTCTTCTTTTATAACTCCCTTGATATCATAATCTTTCATAAATCTTTTAAAAGAATTTAAGATTTCATTAGGTTCTGCAGACGATGGCTTGAAGAAGAAAACAAGTTCATCGTACTTTTTAATTTTATCTTTAAGCTGCACAAAAGCGTTGTAAGACGAATCTCCAAACTCTTGTGCAACATAATTGTAATCTTCATCCGTTTCTATAAAACGGTCTACCAACAGCACTCTGTTTGTAGGCAATTGTTTTAAGACAGCAGGTGTTTTTTTATTCGGAATCGGAGCGATAACAAACATTCCGTATTTTCCTTTTATGCTTTGAACTATATTTTCGAACGTATCAAAATTGTTATGATGAAAGAAAATATCCAATTGCACATTTTTGCCCAGTCCTTTTCTAAAATTCTCGTAAAACATTTCCTGAAAAATATCAAAAGCAAATATCAGCAATGCCACTTTTAACTCCTGCTTTACATCATTGGTAGCTACAAAATACCCCAATCGGTTTTTCGATTCGATAATTCCTCTGTGCACCAATTCTTTATAAGCTTTTGCAATGGTTTCTCTCGCAAAACCCAATTCGCTAATAAAAGTATTTACAGAAGGAAGTAAATCGCCTTTTACGACTACCTTTTCATCAATGGCATTAATTATTCCCTGAACCAATTGCTCATGCTTAGATAAGGAATTTATAGATTCAAGATTTTTGATCTGCTGAATAATTTGCTTCATAAATCGTTTTAATAAGTATTTATTTAGAAAATATTGTATTACAAATATATACTAATGTTTGAAATTTAGTTTAGGCCTTAGTAATTTTTAAAACAACACTACTGTTTGATGCTGTAACATTCGGATTAATCCCAACTTGCATTAAAAAATCGCCCGAATATACAGCAGTTTCTACCACTGGTTTTTTATCTGGATACACGTTAATTTCTTCTACTTTATAGTTTTGTCCAGCCTGCAATCCTTTTAGTTTAATTGGAAGATGAGTTCCTGCTTCATATCTAGAGTTAACAGAATAGCTGAAAACCACAGCTTCATTACCATTTTTATTGACAAACATTACAGAAGCGGCATCATTATCCCACGGATTCTGCAGACGATATTGGTCTCCCTGCCAGATGGTATTGCTTAATTCGTTATAGTTTTTTATTGCTTTTTGAGTGAAAGCCAAATCCTTTTCATTTAAATCTTTTACCACAATATCAAAACCTAATTTTCCCATCATAGCAACATCTGTACGGTATTTTAGAGGTTGTTTTCCCCAGTCTGTAACGTGTGCCGCAATAGTAAGCGCTGGATAAAAATACGAGTATTCCCATTGCATGTAAACACGCTCTAAAGGATCTGTGTTGTCACTTGGCCAGAATTCTGTAAAGTATTTCAAAGCACCATAATCTACTCTTCCTCCACCGCCAGAACAAAGCATCATTGGCACTTTTAGATATTTTACGCGTATACGTTCCAACACTTTGTACAATCCGTTTACATAATCGGTGTAGAAATTATTCTGTTTGTCTTTCAAATAATTAGAATTAGCATTATAAATCACAGCATTACAATCCCATTTAATATAAGCTAATTCTGGATTTTCAGTAAAAAGATTATCTACAACTCCGTACACAAAATCCTGAACTTTTGGATTTGCCAAATCTAAAACCAATTGATTACGGAAATAATGTTCTGCTCTACCTGGCTGTTTGATAACCCAATCAGGGTGTTTTTTATACAAATCACTTGCAGGATTTACCATTTCAGGCTCAATCCAAATTCCGAATTTCACTTGATTGTCTTTGGCCGTTTTTACTAAAGTTCCAATTCCGTTTGGCAATTTCTTTTTATTGACATCCCAATCTCCCAAAGCTGCATCATCGTTGTTACGAGGATACGTGTTTCCAAACCAACCATCGTCTAACAAGAACAGATCAACGCCTAGTTTTTTGCTATCGGCAATTAAAACTTTAAGTTTTTCTTCATCAAAATTAAAATATGTTGCTTCCCAGTTGTTTAATAAAGTCAAACGATTTTCTTTTCCGTCTAAGATTTTGTAAGTTCTTGACCAATCGTGCAGATTACGGCTTGCAGTTCCTTTTCCTTTTGATGATAAAGTGTACCAAAATTTAGGAGTCGTAAAAACTTCGCTTTTAGCTAATTTGTAAGCTGCTGCCGCATTATTGATTCCAGAAATAAGACGAAGATTGTTCAATGGATCTAATTCTAAATCGGTTCTAAAATTACCTGACCATTCTAAACCTGCAAATAAAACTTTCCCTTCATCTTCAGTAGCTGGTTTATCCAAAGAAACCATAAAAACAGAAGGTTGAAACAAATTGGTGCGAGAACCTAATTTCGTATCTAAAGTTTTGATTCCGTGAGTAATTTTAGTCTCTTCTGGCTGCATTTCTTTTGCCCAGTCTCCATGATATTGATTCAAATAAAAGTTTTTGTATCCTTTTAAATATAAATTAGCCGATGCATATTTATTTAAAGTGATGCTTCCTTTTTCATTGTGCTGAATCGTTGTCCATTGCTCAATCACATCAGTATCATAATAAGATTGGATAAACAAATGAACCTCAACTGGATATACAGGATCTTTTAATGTAATTTCAGTTTGAGAAACTCCTGTACTTACCGCATTCGTTTTATGACTTACATATAGCAAATCCAAAGAAGTGTTTCCGTCAGCATGTGTTACTGTAATTGCAGGTTCTAATAAATTTTTTGATCCAGAAGCAGTGTAAGCCGCATTATAAATTCCTGAATAATCCGTTCCTTGACGAAACTGACTTTGTATTTTAGCATAATCCGAGTCGTTTGCCAGTTTTTCTCCTAAATAAATAGTATTTACTTCTTTTCCAGGTGTTACTTGTAAAACTAATGCGTTAGTTTTTGTTTTTACAGCGATAATCTGTTGTGCGGTTACTGTACTGCAATAACTCGTGAGAATAAAAAATGCTATCGCAAAAGACTGCCTTAAATTGATACTTTGTTTTTTCATTTTATTATATGTTATTTTTTTATTTTTTTCCTTCTGTAATTCCTTTCCAATTATCGGTTCTAAATGATGATGCTGGCAATCCTGATGCATTGGTTAAGTTTCCGTCTGGATTGTCTGCCCAATTGTATCTTACAGCCACAGGGTTTGGAACTTCCTGAGCATAAACCACTACTTTTCCATCAACTATTTTTGCTTCTGCCCAATAAAACTTCTGGTCGGATCCCGCAATTGAAAATCCTTTCAGAATATTGTCTTTAGCTTTAATACCGGTATTAAAATCAAAATCTAGAATAATGCTGTTATGCTCAATTTTATATGATTTATAAAGAGGTCCCGAATAATCAATTTTGGTATTATAGACTTTCGCTAAAGCAATATTCGCCAAGCGCCCTCCTACATCTTGTTTATTTTTTGGATGAATGTCTTCTCCATCACCAATATCAGTTGTCACAGCCATTCCTGTATTGGGAACTTTCAAGGTCAGGAATTGTGCTTCTCTTAATTCTGCCCAATCTGAATCTCCTGGCTGTTTTTTCTTCTCTTTATAATTAGCCAATTGCACAAAGAAAAAAGGAAGATTTTTGTCTTTAAATTTATCTCGCCAGTCGTTTATCAAGAGTGGCATTAACTTTTGATATTGATGCGCTCTTTCGGCATTACTCTCACCTTGATACCAGATTACTCCTTTTATTTTATAATCTAACAAAGGCGCAATCATGGCATTGTATATGGCGCTTGGTCGGTTTTGCCCTTGGGCCAAATATGGTTTTGCAGGCAAATCTTTACTGTCGACACCAATAACATATTTCCAATCTCCGCTCAATGAAATAGTTTCTTTATCCGATTTTAAAGCGATATTTTCATCTCCGTAAATTCCTCCATTTCCTGCTCCGTCAAAAACTCTTATTGTTATTAGGTTTTCACCTTTCTTCAAATATTTCGCTGGAATGGTATAATGGCGTTCTACATTATAGCCTTTGGTTTCTCCAATATAATTTCCGTTAACCCAAATTATATCATCGTCATCAGCAAAATAACTCAGAGTGAAATCTTTAGTAGCATCTGAAATATTTACTTTTTTTCTAAACCAAACTATACCATCAAAATTCCCTAAACCGTTGCTGTCAAAAAAAGAAGGCACTTTCATTGTTTTCCAAGCTGAATCATCAAGTTTAGACGTTGCCCAAACTGCTTTTTCTTTCTCATATCCTTTGTCAGCATTAGCAAGATGTTTTTCCCAAACTGCTAAATCAGCATTGTATTTTTTTTCTAAAACTTCTCTGCTTGTTTCAGATTTCATGGCTTCAATTTCGGCATCAAAATCATGAATGGTACTTAGCGCTCCAGAACTTGTCCATGCTTCTATTAATGTTCCTCCCCAAGAAGAATGAATCAATCCAATGGGAATCTTTTTTTCTTTATAAATTTTTCTAGCAAAAAAATAAGCCGTCGCACTAAAATCGGCAATAGTTTTAGGGCTGCATACATTCCACCCATCGTGTTGCACTTTTAGTGTGTTTAGAGGTAAAGTGCTTTCGATATGTTCGGCTTGTAATAATCGTATTTGAGGATAATTGGCATTTGCAATTTCTTCCTTATAATTATCGATTTTTCCCCAGCCTTCCAAAGGCATTTCCATATTGCTTTGTCCAGAACATAGCCAAACATCGCCAATTAAAACATTTTGCAGCGTTTTTAAATCTCCGTCATTTATTGCAATAGTATAAGGGCCGCCATAAACTGGAGTTTTTAAAACTACCTCCCATTTACCGTTTACCACATTGACTTTATAAGTCTTTTTATCCCAAGAAGTTGTAACAGACACTGATTGTTTATCGCTTTCTCCCCAAAACGGAACTGTACTTTTTTGCTGCAAAACCATATTATCTGTAAAGAAAGATGGCAATGAAACCGTTGCATTTATTACGTTTGAGCAAAGAATAAATAAGGCAAACACTAAAGCCGTTTTCTTAAAAAAATGTTTTCTCATAATTCTATCAATTAACGTTTTACTATTTTAAATAAACCAGCATTTTTAGCACTAAGATTTAAGTCTATACTGTTGTTTTTTATCTCAACAGTTTCGGCTGTAAAAAGATTTTGCAATTTATAGTTACCGTTCTTAACACCAAGTCTTTCTAATGGCAGAGTAAAATTTTTAGCTGCTGAACCATAATTTAAAACTGCAACATACCAATCATTTCCTATTTTTTGTTCGAAAACTTCAGTTGTTAGTTTTCCCGTATTTCCTTCTACTGGACGGAAAGCTACTCCATTGGCAACAATTTTAAGCAATTCCTGATTTTGAAGCCAATCTTTTGCACGCTTGCTCCAGATTCCATCTTTACTGTAATCGTCTCCTGTAATTAATGTTCCCGTAATTACCGAAGATATTAATCTAGCTCTATTTTCACCTTCTGTAACATCTGCAAAAACAACATGGTCTGCATCTATATAATCATACAAATGCGTTTGCCACCAGCCATAATTGACACTATTTAAGGTGTATTGTGTCTGCTCGATTGTTTTCCAAGCGTCGCATGCAATACGGCGAACGTGTGCGTAACGACCTGTAGCCATATTAGGAGAAATTGCAGCATAAATTAGCATTTGTCCATCTAAAGCTTTTACTAAATGTTCCATTCCTACTTTATAAGCCTGCATTCCTGTGGTCACATTTTTATCATAGAATGAAGTCGATTCTGCAGCGGCGTGACCCAAAAAGTCAATTTTTATCATTTTAAAACCACATGCTTTTAGCTTATTAATAACGTAATCAACGCGTTTAAGCGTTCCAGGATGTGTAGGATCTATGGCACGAGCACCGTCGAAATCAAAATAAGTATTTCCGGTTTTAGTCCACAATTCTCCAAAAGTATAATCACTGCCTTCTGCTTTGCGGTTTGGGCCGTCTTTCCAACCCCAATCGGTAAAAGGTGCCCAATAGGCTCCAGGTTCTAAACCTTTGCTTTTGCAATAATCTGCAAATTCTTTTAATTTACTGAAATCTCCTGTAAATCCGCCTTTTACCATATTATCCCAAAAAGAATCGAGATCAATATAAGCTGTATTGCCTACTCTAAACTGCGGAATTGAGTTCGCAAAAAAATCGGCAACTTTAGTCGTGTTTTCAAAATTAATTTTCTCCATCAAAACACCCCAGCTATTCCAGCCAACTGGAGTTGGTTTATTCCAAGTAAAAACAAAAGGTTTCTCTACAATACGATTTGTTTTTGCATATTCTTCCATTCCCTCTCTCCAATCAGAATAATATCCGACGAAGAATTTAGGAGACAAAACTTTTTCACCTTTTATTATTCCGTGCTCAATACTATCTCTAGTTATTTCTTTTTCTGAAAATCCTGCCCAAGCCGAAAATTGTGCTTCTTTATTTGTATTGATTGTTTTAACAGCGCTTTTCCAAACGGTATGTTCAAGCGAACCTACAATAAAACCGTTTCTTGAATTGTTGTTGAATATAATTCCAACTTCTGCACTAGTATTTTGCGAAATAGTATCTAGTTTTTTAGAATTATAACTTATAAAAGCATCATTGTCATAAGGAACAAAAACGGTGTGCAGATTTTCAATTTTATCAAAAGCAAGTTTACCTAAATCTAATGGTGAGATATAATTGGTAGCAATCTGTTTTCCGTTACTTATTATTTCTATTTGAGTTATAAAGTAAGACTTGTTAGTATAAGTATAAAAACTCTGAATTAAAGTTGGGTTATTTTTCTCTTTATAAGTTAAAGTATATTTTAAACCATCTCCTAAATCATCTTTAATAGTTTGTTTTGCAAAAACAGCATCCGGATATGAATCTGTCGTTATGGTTTTTCCGTTAACTATAACAGAAGCTTTTGCTCCGCTAAATACAGTTTTTCCAGATTGGCTTACTGAAATCGTTTTTTGTTTCACATCATAAATAATGATTCCGTTTTTACCAAAAGTCATTGTAATATTTTTTTGCGCTAAAGCTGATATACAAAAAAATACTGCCAGAAAAATGGATAAAAACAGTTTTTTTAAAGGAAAAGGATAGTGGTTCATTAGATAAGTTTTTTGGTTTATTATACTATTCTATACTACAATAATACAAATTAAAATTAACCCTGCAAGAATATAAGTAAAAATAGTGCTCATTTTTTCCGATTCCAAAAACATAAACACCTATAAATCAATAAATAAAATCACTTAAAAAGGATTGCATTTTTTTCTTCAAAATAGTCAATCTGACAATAAACGGATAAAAATTTCAAAAAAATAAACAAAAAATATACAGCACAAGAAGTACTATATTTCAAATTTGCCGTTTAAAAATTCTAAAACATCAATACAAAAAATCCCGATTCTCAACATAATGAAAATCGGGATTTTTAAAAGTTACTTAAAGATTTTTAATTCTTAACAAATTTAAAATTTTGCTGAGGATGTCCAGATGCTTTCACTTTTACTACATAAACGCCTTTTGTAAGACCGTTTACCGGAATTTCTGAACTAATTGTTCCATTTGTTGTAACAGTGTTTTTCCAAACTTCTTTTCCTGCTATATTGTGTACCGAGATTACTGTTGGACCATTAATTTCCTGATCAAACTTAATTCTAAAACTGTCTGTCGCAGGGTTAGGAAAAACATAATTAGTAGAAGCATTCGACCAATTATAACTTGGAGTACTTAATGTCCCGCTAGAAATAGCATAAATCGCAGCATCAGCCTGAGGCAGTTGAACACTTAATGTGCTTTGAGCTGTACTCGTAGCTCCAGAATAGAGTTCTTTAACAGTATAATTGCCTGAACCAAGCCCTAAACGACTCAAACTGATATTATTTGTCGTAGCCGAATTGCTGTAATTAAAAACTGCCACATAAGTAACGTTATTATGCGTTGCCGAAAAAACACTCGCCGCATTATATCCCGTATTTCCATCTGCAGGAATAAAGTGCATTTCATTACGTGCAACATCCATTACATCATTATTTTGCAAAAGATTTTGTGCAGTAGTTTTCCATTGTCCAGCAACAGAAAAATCATCACCAGTAATTACCGTTCCTGTAACTACACTACTTAATAATCTTGCACGATTCTGTCCAATTGAAGCATTTCCGAAAACTACGTGATCTGCATCGATATAATCATAAATTTGATTTTGCCACCATCCATAAGTTGTACTATTCAAAGTATAATCAGTATCACTTATTGTCGCGTATGCATCACATGCAATACGTCTTACATGCACAAAAGGACCAGTAGCTAGATTAGGAGATATAGCTGCCTGAACCAGCATCGTTCCTCCAATTTGGTCAATTAAGAATTTCATTCCTTCTTGATACGCTTCCATTCCTGTATGCAACTGGTTATTAGCAAAGCTATCTGCTTCAATACTTGCATGAGTTAAAAAGTCAATTTTTATCATTTCGAATCCAGCAGTTTTAAAGCGATTTATAAAATATTGAATTCTTGCCTTAGTTCCTGGACTTGTCGGATCCATAGCGTAAGCGCCATCCAATTCAAACGGATTTCCATTGACTTTTGTCCAACATTGATTATAAGTATACGAACTTCCCTCAACCTGACGATTGTATTTTCCCCAATCTACAAACGGAGCCCAATAAATTCCAGCCTTATATCCTTTGCTTTTTGCATAAGTAACAAATTGTGCCAACTCCGAATCACTCATATTATCCCAATACGAATCTAAGTCGATGAATAAAGTATTATCCTCCGTTTTAAACGCAGGGCAATCATTATGAAAAAAATCTACCACTGCTTTTGCCTTCGTCAAGTTGATATTGGTCTGCATAGCTCCCCAGCTATTCCATCCAATTGGTTTTGGTGCTGTCCAATCAAAAATATATTTGGGTTGCATCGCTGCGTTGGCTTGCGCAAATTCTTCAAATCCAGTTCTCCAGTCGTTCGTAGCATTAATCATTATTTTTGGAGAAGGACAGCTCGTTTGCCCAACATTTACCCAACCATGTCCTCGCGCATCTCTGGTTATGTCTTGTTTAGTCCATCCTGCAATAACGGAAACATAAGCCGATGATGAACCACCACCGCTTACAGTGACACCTGTTTTCCATTTGGTATGTTCCAAAGAACCAATTACCAAACCTTTTCGATTGGTATTGTTATAAATATTGGTCACCTCTGATGCTGTAAAATCAGCCGAATTTAAAGTATAAGCATTGTATCGAATCCAAGCGTCATTATCATAAGGAACAAATACGGCTCTTGTATCTCCTGTTTCAAAATTTGGCGTTATCTGATTACTGGTTAAAGGGGACATTTTATAACAGTTTGATCCATTCCCTGTTAAAACTACTTGCACAGCTAAATAGTTTTTATTGGTATAAGTGTAAAAAATCTGTTGCATTCCAAGATTATAATTACCACTTAAAGTAAAAATATGTTTAGTGCCACTTCCTATATTGTCTGCAAACGGTTCTGAAGTATAAACAGCCGAAGCAAAATTACTGCTCAAGTATTGCTGGTCACTGTTTGCATAAGCTGAGGCATTACTGATTACGGTTGCGCCATTAAACTTTATACTATATGTTTTATTTGTAAGGTTATAAACAATGCTATTATTTGTTCCAAAAGAGATCGTTTGACTGGTTCCAGCCGCTAAAGGCGTCAAGACAAACTTATCCAGATTAGGAGCCCATGAATTGGTATTATCCCAAAGCAGAGTGGTTGTACCGCTGTTTAGATAGACGCTTATATTTTTGGAAGCTGCTGTGCTCCATCCTCCACTTGGCTCACATGGAATTGCAATAGCCGTGGCTGAACCAGCAGTTAACCGAATTGCACGCGGATCTCCTGTACAGTAAAACAATTGCAGATTGTACCAGCCTGTTGTAGCTACGTTGACGTTTAAAGAGACACTTCCTGTACCTCCTAAATTACCGACTATTTTTCCTGAACAGGAATCACAGTTTTGAATGTCAGCATTTCCGGTACGAGTGCCGTTTTCAAATTCGTAAGTCTGCCCCCAGCAGCATATCGTTAATAAAAAAAACATTAAAGCTAGAATGTTTTTAACTGGGACGGTTTCTTTTGTAATTTTTTGCATGGTTTTCTTAATTAGTTAGTAAAATTTACAACAGTACTATACTGTACTATACTACAATAATACAAAAAAAATATTACTATATCACTAAAAAAGAGTTGTTTAAATAGAATTGTAGAATTTATTTGGCGTTCATTTTTGAATTTCAATAAAAAAAGAGTTAAAATGCTTCTACGAACATCTTAACTCTTTATGCAAATTTTATTTTGGATTCTTTGCGCCCTCTATTTGCGATGCAGAAATTAACATTCCTTATTTTATCGTAGGCAAGCAATGTCGAGGTACAAATAAGGTACAAATTTTACAAAATAAAGTCTTACAAAAATATCATTTGTTATCTGTCCGATCATTTGGTAAAATAGCTAGTTTTTCAAGAGAACATTTAACATAGTAGTTAGTACAAATATATACGAAATAATCTTACAACTTTGAATAGTCATCATAATTTAACATGATAGTATTTTATTCTAGTATTGCTATTTGGATTTTTTTTAAAATTTGGCGAAACATAATTAACATATTGTTTCACAAACAATTACAATTAAAAGTTGTAAATTGCTTAAGATGCCCCCAGTAGATATGCACTAAACGTTTTATTAGAATAATAAACCAAATATCTATGGGAACATCACATCGTTATTTTAATCCCGAATTTAAAGAAAAGGCAGTACTGTTAAGTTACACCCGAAACAATAACAGCAAAACTGAAAGAGAACTCAATATACCTCAAGGCTTATTACATAAATGGCGCAGGGAGTACGAACTATTGGGAAACTATTGTTTCCTCGGTAAAGGTAAACCTAAAGTAAAAATGGAGAGTCTCGTTATTGCTAAGCAATCCAAAAAAAGACGAACATCAAAGAACCTTTTTTTTAGTCCTGAATTTAAGGAGGAAGTGGTCCAGCAAAGTTATCGGAGCACTAATATTTCAAAAATGGAAAGAGAACTTAATATTCCAAATGGGCGTCTTCACAGCTGGCGCAAAATCTATGAAAAATTTGGCTCGGGATGTTTCTGCGGATATGGCCGAAGTCGAATAGACCAGCCTCGCCAACAAATAATGGAACTGGAAAAAAAATGTCTTGATTCAGAACTTAATTGTGAAATCTTAAAGAACTGCGTTCCCTACTTTCGTAAAGGTTCACTTGCCGTATTTGAGTTCATAAAAGAAAATGAAAGAAAATATACCATTCATAGAATGTGCCGGGTGTTGCAAGTATGCGAAAGCAGTTATCGTATTTGGAAAGCCCAGCCAATTTCAAATACTAAGAAGCGTATAACTTTACTAAAAGAAAAGATAGCAGAGACATTTAAAAGCTCCCATGGATTTTATGGATGCACTAAAATCGCTAAAGAACTCACCAATAACGGCACAAAAATATCTTACACCCAGGTAGGGTTATACATGAAAGAGATGCGATTGCGTCCAAAAGCAAAAAGGAAATTCAAAATCACAACTGATTCCAAACACAATCACTATACATCACCAAATCTTCTAAACCAAAAGTTTAATAGTACATCTGAGTCAATGGTCTGGGTTTCAGACATTACTTATATACAAACCGATAAAAGGTTTTTATACCTTACGATCATTATGGATTTGTACGACCGGAAAATAATAGGATGGAGTCTTAGCACTACTATGTCTGCCCTAAAAACCACAATTGCTGCCTGGGACATGGCCGTTGCGAATCGCTCAGTTTCAGAAGGGTTAATATTTCACTCTGATCGTGGCGTACAGTACGCCTGCAGAGCTTTTACCAACAGACTGCAATCATACAAAGGCATCATCCGCAGTATGAGTCGCAGGGAAAACTCACTAGACAATGCCCCTGCCGAGAGTTTCTTCAATACACTTAAAAGAGAATTGATATATCAAAACAAATTATTGCCTAAGAAAGATCTTAAAATATTGATTATTGATTACATAGAAAATTGGTACAACAAAATAAGAATACATTCCGCCCTTAATTATCTGACTATCGAAGAATTCAATGCGATGCATAAACCATAAAATTTATTAATTTTCATACCGGACAAAACTTTTATCTAATATGAAAAAGAGTCAGAGAATTTATGACCGTGATTTCAAAGAAATGGCTGTATTATTGAGTCATGAGGGAAGTACTATTGAAAAAATTGAGCAAGAACTCAATATAACAAAAACACTCCTGAACCGATGGCGCCAGGATTTTTATAAATATGGCAAAGGAAGTTTTCCAGGTTGTGGAAACCTAAGACTAAGTCCCGAAGACAACAAAATTTATCTGCTCAAAAAAAGAATTGAGAAAGCAGAGCTTCATTCTTCAATTATATCAAATGCAGTTCCTTATCTTTCTATGGGACTAATCTCCATATACCATTTCATTGAGAGATTTGAAAAAAAGTGTTCTGCAAAACAAATTTGCAAAATTCTTAGCGTAGACCAGCGTTCCTACAGCAGATGGAAAAACCGCCATTATATCCACGAAAGAAAAAAAAGAAAAATAGAATTACAGCAGATCATAACGGCTCTTTTTAATGAAAATAAAAAAAGATACGGTTATATGAGAATAGCCGCTGAACTTCAAAAAAGAGGCTACAAGATCTCAAGCTCAACCACGGCGAGGTACATGAGGGAATTAGGCCTTTGCGTTTCAATTAAAAAGCCTTAAATCTACAGATCCTTATTATAATATTATATCAGCATTAAGGATACTACGACTAATTATTAGTCCAAACCCATAATTTCCAACTCTACGCTAAAACTTTTTAAGCAAAAAACAGATTTATAATTAGTTTTAGCAAGTCACCATATACTGAAAATACAGAAGCTGTTTGACGAGAAACCGAAGGGCTCTCATTTTAAAAACCTTTTATCAAGCTGCTGACGGCTCATAGGGAAGGATCCAAAAGGAGTGACTAGGAATGCCTGTAACTATCTTATCTTTTAAAGGAATAAGCATATTACTTTATAGCGCTTCCTGCTATAATAGAATATTTTTTTTTAAATTTCCTCTTAATAATATTAAAAAAAGAGTATTATGGCAGAAAAACGAAGAGTATTTAGCCCTGATTTCAAAAGAAATGCCATTAAGCTAAGCTATCAGAAGAACAGCACTAAAGAATCTGCCGAAGAATTGGGAATAGAAATGCATTTTATCCAGAGATGGCGTAGGGAGCATAGACAATTCGGCGATGGAAGCTTTTGCGGAAAAGGCCAAAAAAGGGTGCATCCTGAACAAAAGACCATATATGAACTTGAACAAAAATTAAAAAAAGCCGAACTGAGATACGAAATATTGCAAAATGCCACTCCGCATCTCTACAACGGGAATGAGGAAATCTACCAGTTCATAAAAAACAGCCATAAAAAATATGACCTGATGCAGATGTGCCAGGTGCTGGATGTGGGTAAAAAAAGATACAATATATGGAAAAAGAACGGCCTCTCTGAGAAGAAGCGCCATATCATTGCTTTAAAAAAAAATATCACTAAAATATTCCTTAACTCAAACAAACGCTGCGGGAGCAGACAAATCACATCCGAATTAAATCAGCTTGGATGCAATCTGAAACAATCCAAGGTAGATTTCTACATGCGACAGCTGAAGCTGAAAAGGATTCCTAAAAGAAAATTTGTGGCAACCACCGATTCCTTCCATAACCATTACATCGCCACAAATGTCTTAAACAGAAATTTTACTGTGGGCGCTCCCTCAAAAGTATGGGTTTCAGACATAACGTATATAAAAACAAAAAAACGCTTTATGTATCTTACTGTAATAATGGATCTATTTGACAGAAAAATAATAGGCTGGAATCTAAGCGTCAGCATGTCTGCGGAAAATACCATTCTACCCTCATGGAAGATGGCAGCAAAGAACCGCAAGGTTTTAGAAGGGATGATATTCCACTCTGACAGAGGAGTGCAGTATGCCTGCAAAGTTTTCAGTGACATTCTTGATTCATTCGGCTGCATCCGAAGTATGAGCCGAAAATGGGATTCCAATGATAATGCGGTATGCGAGAGTTTTTTCAGCACCTTAAAAAACGAATTGGTTCATCAGAAAATCAAACTGATCAGCCAAAGACACATGAGGAAAGAAATATATGATTTTATAGAAACATGGTATAATAGAAAAAGGATCCATTCCTATCTCAAGTATAAGACCATTGAACAGTTCGAAGCAGAAAACCAAACCATTTATAATTCGCACTTAGAAATGTAATGAGACGAAAATACGACCCTGATTTTAAAGAAAAGCTAGTCCTCATGAGTTACGGAAACAAAAGCATCATAAAGCTGGAGAAAGAATTTGGCCTACATAGAGGCCTGCTGACCGATTGGCGCCAGAAGCATGAGAAATGGGGAAACGACAATTTCAAGGCAGAATACTTTTCGAGGCTTCGTCTCGAGAATGGGAAAATTCAAGAGCTAGAAAAAAAAATAAAGCATATAGAGGAAAAATTCCAGATTCTAAAAGCCGCTGGCCGATACTTAAATGAGGAAGCGGCCGGACTTTTGAACTTTATCCAAAAAAACGAAAAAAAGTACAGCATTAGGCTAATGTGCAACGTATTAGATGTTAACAGATCTTTCTACCACAAATGGAAAAGAAATATTCCTACAAAGACGCAGAAACTAAAAGCAATTAGACAACAGAAGATAAAGGAGGCATTTTTTAACTCGCAACAGCGTTACGGCGCCCTTAGAATTGCTGCGATGCTTCAAAATGACGGCTTTCAGATTTCGATTTCAACGGTAAAGAGATATATGAAAGAAATGGGATTGCAATGCAATATAAAAAAAAGGGCTGCTGCCAAGTGAAGTAATATTATATAATTTCGTTTAATAATCAAGTTTTCAAAAGAACATTCAAGTTAATAGCTGGAGCATAAATATAAAAAAAAGTGCTAATTTTAGAAAAACCATTCATAGCACGATCATTTTCAATATTTAACATTATATTCCCATCATGTCAAAAATAATTAGGAACCTTAACTCTGACTTTAAAGAGAATAGCGTTCTGCTAAGCTACGAAAGAAAAAATGTCAAGGAAAAGGCTATTGAACTTGGCGTGACCCCAAAACTTCTTTCCAAGTGGAAGTCTTATTCTCATAGTTTGATAAATCAGCAGGTATTATTCAAGGAATTTAGCCTCCCTAAAATTAGCAGCGAAAATCCTCCTGCCCCGGAATCCCGAAGAAATCAAATGATATTTTGACAATACGACTCCTCATTTACAGGTGGACTGGAAGCCTTGGGCAAAGATTCCCAGCTTTTTTTAAAAAGCTGCTATACGTGGATAAGGACTTTCAACGGCCCGCTTGAAATGTGCTCCGCATGGCGGCATCTCAGGAATTTCTACCTGCTGGCAAGGAAAACCCAGCCCAGTCAGACATCGGATCTGCAGGGAGAATAGAGTTGAAATATTATTGCTATATTTGCTTTAAAAGCCTACCGGCTGCGCCTGGCCTGCAAACAAGGATACACCGGTGTTATTCGGATTGTATAGGCAGGCCAAAGAGTCAAAACCTAGAAGCCGATTACCTCAGATGTCCGATATATTTAAAAACCATATAGCCAAGTTCGCCCAGGTCCCGGAGGACGACTTTGAGCAGATCATAAAATTCTTTGAAATCAAGCAAGCGGCCAAAAAAGAAAACCTGCTGGAAGAGGGACAGATCTGCCGGCACCATTATTTTGTTTTGGAGGGCCTTCTCAGAAAATTTTACATCAACGAGAAAGGCACCCAGCAGACCACTGAATTTGCCATAGAAACCTGGTGGCTTACCGATAACTATGCCTACGAGAACCTATTGCCGACAGAATTTTACATTCAGGCAGTGGAAAAATCCACCCTGCTTTATATCACTCCCGAGAAGCAGCAGAAGCTGCTGGAGGAGTTTCCTGCAATGGAGCGCTATTTCCGCTTTGTCTACCAGCGGGCTTATGCAGCGGCCCAGAAACGCATCAAATTCCTTTTCTCGTTCTCTAAGGAAGAATTCTATTTTCAGGCAGTCCGCAACCACCCTGAATTCATTCAGCGCGTACCCCAGTACCTGATCGCATCCTATCTGGGATTCACCCCCGAATATCTGAGCGAGATCCGCAAGAGGTCTCTTTCTTAAACCAGTTTAAGTTTTTTCATTTTCTTATTGTCCAATTTTGCATAGAACAATTTTAAAAGAATAATACAATGCAAAAACGACTAAACATCAAGCAGGCTGCCCCGGATGCGCTGAAAGCGATGATCGGCCTGGAAAGCTATCTTTCAAGGATTTCCATCTCCAAGACAGCCAAAGAACTGATAAAGATCCGCGCCTCGCAGATCAACGGCTGCGCATACTGCATCAATATCCACACTCAGGACGCGGTAAAAAACGGCGAAACAAACCAGCGCATTTTTCTCCTGAGCGCCTGGAGGGAAGCTGGGAATATTTTTACAGAAGAAGAAAAAGCAGTGCTGGCGATAACGGAAGAAATAACCTTGATCCATCAACAGGGATTATCAGATCAAACCTATTCAAACGCCGTGCATTTTTTCAGCGAAACCCAGATTGCAGATATCATAACTGCCGTAATTACGATAAATCTTTGGAACAGGGTTGTACTCAGCACCCGACTGCCTATAGGACAAAGTCTCGCATAAAATTGCAAGGAAGCGTGGGTTTAAGAGACTTCACACAAAACTTTAGAATTAATCAGATCTGATAATAATGAGCCCGTTTGTTTCGGGCTCATGTCTTTACAGGAATAGCAAAGCCAATTAGCCACATCACAGTTAAAAAATAAGAACTCAGTCCCAGCAGTAACTAACTAACTAACTAACTA
>NZ_AKZQ01000044.1:0-22481 GCF_000278705.1 Flavobacterium sp. F52
AACTAACTAACTAACTAACTACAATTAAAAATCAGTCGAATGGAGGCTTGCTGGCTTTAGGTCTGTATGGGCTAAGAAGTAAATATTTTACCTCTTCGAGTGCATACTGTCCTGCTAGCTAAATTTCCAATTTTTCTCTCGACAATGAAATATACCAAAACGTCATTTTCTCTAGATCTTCAGATGTCCAATTCAGCGCCCAATGGGCACAGCTTATTTTCTCTAGCACATCCAACAGCACTTGTAACTTCCTATTGATTGAAAATCTAATTCTTTTTGCAGAATGTTTCAATTTCTCCATTTCTGAATTTGAAACCTAATATTTTTCCTGCGCTGTTTCTTTCAAACGTAAGTTCCCGCTGTTCCCTGCCATTATCAAGCATAAAAAGATCCTTCTTTTGCGCATAAAGCACCTGTCCGTTCCCCTGTAGAATGTCGTTTTTAACTGTAAGAGCAATAAATTCGTTAGGGCGAAGCTCATATTTTCCTTCATATTCCTTCAGTTCCTCTTGGGTTAAAGCAACTTTGTTTTCAGCAGGCATTTGGTAAGGCAGGCCATAAAGAATGCTTAGGATTTTAATAGTAATGCCATGAAGCTCTTCATCCTCGATATTGCTCAGCATGACGATGCAGATGTCATCTTCAGGCACTCTGGCAAATTCAGATTTAAAACCCCATATATCACCGCTGTGATGCACCAGCCTTCGGCCGTTAAAATAATCGACGAACCAGCCATATCCATAATTCCCTATAACTGGCGTGTAGGCATTTTCCAAAACGGATGCCCGAACCAATTTTTCGCTTTGCAGTCCCACATGAAATTTATAAAGATCACCCGTTGTGCTGTAAATAGCACCAGCAGCGGCCGGAGCACTATAATGGATTAATTTTGCAGGCTCGTCAGTTTTATGATCTGGAAAGGTCCAGTAGCCCACAGCTTTTCTCTTATCTTTAAGAGCAGTAAAATCGAAACCGCTCTGATTCATTTTCAATGGCTTAAAAACATACTGGATTATAGCATCGTAATAGGTTAACCCTGAAACCTTTTCAATTATATATCCGAGAAGTATATAACCTGAATTACTGTACTTCCATGAAGTTCCCGGATCAAAGTCAAAAGGCCTCTTTTTGAGAAGCTCAATAAATGTTTTCTCTTCCGAATCATATCTAGCTTCCGAACTGTCAGGCTGGTGATCCGATATGCCTGAGGTATGGTTTAAAAGGTGGCTGATAGTGACAGTGGAAGCTTTTGGAAAGTCGTCGTAATATTTTTCAATTTTATCCTCTAGGCTTAATTTTTTTTGCTCCGCCAATTTTAAAGCCAGCACAGCAGTAAAAGGTTTGGTTACTGAAGCAATCTGATAAATGCTGCTGCTGTCGCACGCCAAGCCGTCCCTAAAATTCCTGTTTCCATAACCTTTGTGGAGAAGCAAATTCCCTTTCTGGGCTACAAGTATGCTTCCGTTGAATTTCTTCGCCTTCTTTAATGCAAGCATTAGAGCGTCTATTTCAAATGCTTTATTTTGAGCCTGGCAACAAATCATTCCCACAAACAGGCCTAGAAAAAGTACACAGCTGAATTTTTGAAATTTCATATCTAAACTATTTTAATTAAAAAAGTGTAATGCAAAATTAAACTGCTGCATTTACAGAATGAATGTTTGGCTATGCTGCTTCTTCTTTTCACATTAAATCGGATTTGATACTTTTTACGCACAAAAGCTCAGGAGAATTTTATTGATATTTGTCATGGCATTTAATAATATTAAATAAGCAAAACCACCATAAAAGTAGCACATTTCAATTTAGGTTCGAGTACATTTAAGCTGGAAATGAAAATCTAAACTTGGATTCTTATTATTCGCAGGTATGATTGGCCTGAAATGAAAAATTAAGTTCTGCCTAATTTAATCAGTCCTTTTTAAGTTTGCAAAAGTGCAGAATTATAAAAGTTTCATACTTTAATTTTCAACGCTTGAAAATTTCTCATAGCTGCAAAACGTTGCGGACTGCTATCGGCTTTGTATCGCTTTTCCTATAGCATTTTGTTGCGAACTGTTTTTTACAAATTTTCTGCTCAAAGGTTCAAAGGCCTTATAATACAGCGCCTGCGATTATTTTTTCACGATAAAGACTTAAAAAACATTGAAAACAGCAGAAATATTTTTTGGTTTTTTTAACACTTTTTTTTTAGATTCGCACCGCGCTCCAATAAAAGAAACGCCATAAACAGTTAATTTTCAGCCTGCCAGAATGGCCCGTAGCAATATTATTTCGTACGGCGGCATGCCTGCTGCGACATTTTCAAAAGTTGGGCAGATTGCTTGAGCACTGTTTATAAAAAAAAACGCTTAGACTATATCTTTATGAAAGTTTGGAATATCATTCTCTTTACTGTTTTGTTGTTATCCTCCCAAAATTCGACAGGCCAGTCCGAAAAGGAATTAGAAGCCATAGCACGATACCAGCTGGCAGAGGAAGCTTACAGCAGCACCGAATACGATAAAGCCCTGCTTTATTTAGAGCAGGCTGAAAAAATTATAGGCCGTAAACCGAAACTTCTATACTTGCAGATAACCATAGAGCTGGATAAGGGCTATAATAATCTGGATAGAGTCAAGTATATTTTGGATCTGATCAGTAAATTTGAAAATGCTCCAGGCATCAGTGACTTCTCAAAGGACAAAAAGACTATCACTGCCCGAAATAAAGTAATGCTCAAAGAAAAACAGGTGCAGCTGACGGCCGAGCTGGAAAAACTTAAGATTCAAAAGCAGCAGCAGCAAATAAAGTCCGTAAAGGGGAAAGCCGCTTTTGAAAAATTCGCTGTAGAAGGGCTGGCTCTGGGATTGCCATTAGAAGAGTTTGAACAGCAGTATCCGAACTTTATGCCTAAAAATTATAAATTGACCAAAACAAATTGGGGTTCTTCAGATGCGCAAGCCGATATAATTTACATATGCCATTCAAAGAATATCAACTTCGAAAATAAAAATAGTTTTTTGCTTCCTTACAATGCTTCGACGGGAGCACCTTTATATGGCACAGACATTCATGCATTAATAGTAAAAAACCAACGGGTTGTAGGGTTGCAGAAAAATCTTTTTTATTATAACAGCAAAGGCAGCGGAAGCCTTACCCATGAGCAGGCTGCAGCTGAAATCACAAAATACGTGCAAGACTATAAAAATGAATTTGAGTCGGGCGGAGACCAGACCGACGCCATAGAATTTGCAGCTCATCAAGACAGCTGGAAATGGTCACACGAGGGCAAGTCTGTGATTCTATTCAGCGATAATTATGTCGATGAAAAAAATGCCAAAAGGTGGAAATGCTCTCTTACGGTAAGGATAATAAAACAATAACAAGTAAATTAAAACCAATTATAATTATGATCAGAAAACTACTTTTAGCAGTAATGCTTACTACTGTAACCTCTGCATTCTCACAGCTTGAAGCTGTTGGAGGAATCGGAATTGCCAAATTCAGCGAAAAATCCGCAGGTGAGAAAATTGACTCGCATAAATCTACCCTTTCGGGAAAACTGGGTTTTGTCTACTGGATTCCATTTGAAGATGCCCGTTTTTCGATCAATCCTGGAATCTTCTATGGAAATGCTGGATCCAAACTGGAAGGGGTTCCTAATAATACTACTATCACGCTAGGGTATATTACAGCGCCGGTAGATTTTGTTTACAGGCTTAAACCTATTGAAAGCAGTTTCTTTTTTTCTGCGGGAGGATATTACGGATATCTGGTTTCAGCAGAAACAAAAGAAGGTGAATTGAAAATCGATGATGGGGATTACTCTTACAAAAGAAGCGACTACGGCATTAATCTCGGCGCAGGATACGTATTTAGCAATGGCCTTACACTGCGTGGCATATACTCGCAGGGTCTTGCCAATATTTTGAATTACCCTTCTTCTGACAGCGGCAGCCACATCAAAAACAGCAATATTGGCATTTCCATAGGTTATATTATTTTCAAAAAAAGAATCTAAAATAAACTATCCTAAATTATTTGCTAGAGCATGAAAAAACTGCCGTTAAAAATCTGCACAGTATCCTTTTTCTTTTTATTCTTCGTTTTGAACGGGGCCGCACAAAATGAAAAATCATCTGTAAAAAACTTTCTTTGGACATTAAAGCTTCCTGCTGAAATGCAGCGTGGTCCTATGCAGGTAGGTATCGGCGGCAGTTTTTACTTTGAAAGGGAAACGATTGGCGCCAAGCATTACGCCAATCTGTATATTTCTTTTAGCAAAATGAACTTTTTAGGGATTGGCATTCCCGCTTACAAATATAATGGAAAAGCATATCTGGCCAACGAAATGAACGTCATAGACGGCCTTGGAACTTCCGGATTTGAACAGCTGCAGATCACCTCTGTCAAGATGCAGATACAAGTATTGGCGGCGCAGCCTAATGCTGGCGGATCCAACAGCTTTGTCTTGGTAAATTCGGCGATGGGCAGCGTACATCATGCAGCCGAAATAACAAAAGACACCAATATGGATCATCTTGATCTAATGTGGGCTGGCTCCTACCTGCAGGATCTTAACTGGACCAATTCCAGCGGACTTGAAGGCAGGATCAGTAATCTCGAAAAATTAAAACAGAACAAAGCGGATTATAAGAACATTATTGAAAATGCTGATAACGCATACAGCAGAAAAAATCTTGAAGAAGCCCGCATGCTGTATCAAAAAGCGCTTACGATATTACCTTCCGAAAATTATCCTAAAACGCAGCTGGCCAAAATAGAAAATGCCTTTAAGGAAAAACAAAAAAATGAAAGTGCAAAAACACCTGAAAAGCCTCTCGATAATTCCGATCGCACTGCACAACCAGCCACTCTTGGCATACAGCAGCCTGTGATAAAACAGCCAAGAGGCCAAAATCAGGCACCTAGGCAGAGTAATGCTGAAATAGCAGCTGCACAGATGGCCGAAATTAAAAGAAAACAAGAACAAGCCAAACGCATTGAGACGGATCTTGTTCAAAAAGCAGGCAGCCTATCACAGTCCTTTACCCATGCAAATGCGGCATCTGCTTCTTCTCAGGCGATGCAGGAAGCCGGGCTTTCCGATAAATTTTTTAATTCAGTAGAGGAGCTTAATGCAGAATACAGCCGCCAGATGCAGATTATAGAGCAGGAATCAAATAATTACGCTGCTTCAAAAGCAGCATCTGTTTCCAGTTATATTGATGCTTCCTCTGGAACAGGAACCCAGTACGATGATGCTATTAATAGCAGCATGAAAGCTATAGGAGGACTTTTCAGCCAGATAAAGGCCGAGAAAGAAGAACGCGAAAATAAGGAAAGGCTCAGAGCCGAAAGAGAAGCCCAACTGGCCGCAATTGAAAGCAGAAGGAAAGCGGCAGTATTGGGAATGCGCACAAAATTGTTTGAGTTATTTCCAGATGGAAAACTCCCCCTTGAATCCCACCATTTAAAACAGCACCAGGTGTACATCTTTGCCTACCTAGCAGACAAAGATTTTTTGCTGGCTCAGGAAAATGCGACAATTGCTCTGAGCGGGGTCATTCCTATAGAAAAATTAGATGACGGCAGTTTTCCCTATAAACCTGCTGTTGCCTCCAGTCTGAAGAAATTTGGCACTGGAAAAGTTTACATTTCAGGGTATTATCTGAATGCCGAAGATGCGCAAAAAATGCTGGACGCTTTTAGCAATCTGGCTTCCAAAAGCAGTCTTCAGGTAAACCGATTCAGCTTCCAGCAGACAGCAAAAAAAAATGCAGCAACAAACAGCCAGCAGCAAAACGCATCTTCCATATCAAAACAGTCTGCAGAGAGAAGGGAAAACGAAAAGAAAGGTAATTTCTGGAATGATTAATTTGGTTCTGCCGCAACTGCCGGAGCCAATATCAGACTTTAAGCAATTTTAAAATCAGTCCGCCAATTTGAATGATTAAACATAGATTGCTCCCTGCTCCCCTGCAGAGCATTTTTTTAATTGCATATTAGCGCATGCTGGGGAGACACGGAGATTGTTGACGGAAGCTGGACAACGCCTGCAGCTCAAAAGCATTAGTTATGTGATAATTGGAGTTTTTAACCGTAAAAAACGATAAATATTACTAGTTAATTATAGCACCATCTTTTAAATAGTTTGATTTTTATTTACATATGCTCCTTTAAAATCACAAAACTCCCCTTGTAAAACAATCACGAATTACTGCGTAAATTTTAGATAGGTTTACACTCGTCCGAAACTTTAAATATTCATAAGAAACGCATAAAAACTTTGTGGCAGAATCGTGGTATAGAACAAAAACATAGAAATGTAATACGCGAGCGGATAAGAGACCCTAGGTGTGATTCCCCGTATCCCTTCTATAGTCTAAAAGCAATTCTTCAAATACCCCCACCTTTCAGCAAACCTCGCCATCGACGGCCAAAGCAAAATCAAAATCAAAAAAACTAAAAACAATCAGGAAAGAAGGAACAAAAGAAAACTGGCTAACTTAAAAATCTATCATTTAAATGAAAAAATGTAAAATAAAAACAGCCCGAAGGCTGTTTTTTATTTCATGCGATATTAGGTATAAATCATCTATGATCTATGGATGCCGGATGCAATAATTAACCCCTAGCGCACCTGATGCATTATCCTTTTTCCTCTCTATTTGATTAAAAACTTCGTTTTATAACTCGAATCTGCATTTCGCAGCATTAAGAAATAAACTCCCGAGGCTCTTAAATGTGTTTTTATTTCTTTGCTGAAAACGCCATCGATTTCCAACTTAGATTGTCTGTAAACCGCTTTACCGCCGGCATCAAAAATAATCAGATCAAAAGTTCCCTGATCGCCAGTTAGATGCAAAGTAAAGTTTCCATTATTTGGAACTGGGGAAATGAAGAAACCTTTTTTATCTGAAATCGGATATTCCACAGACAGCGATGCATCCACTTTTACTTCCAATGCTGTTGTTTTACTGCATGATGCCTGAGTTAAATAATTCAGAGAAAGTGTCTGATTTCCTTTTTCTGTCCATTTAATGGTTACCATATTGCTATTTTGTTCTATAATTTCTCCACCGGTAACATTCCACGCATAAAGCTGCATAGACGGTGTAGCTGTATACGTTACTGTTGTATTATCATTGGTAATAAGTATGTCACCAGTAATCGCTGCTGTATTATTTAAAGCAGTTTCAACATTAACAGAGACAATTCCTTTTCCTTGCAGGCCACTTGATTTTTTACTCAGTTTTGTTAAATCAACTCCAAAAGTATGATCTCCTGCAAACTTTTCTATGTTTCCAATTTCAAATTCTTTGTCCGAAACTGTAGTTAAAGTTATGTTTTCATTAGAAACTGCAATTCCGCCCGATTTCACAATAATATCATTTTTAGTCAATGACGAAGCCATAATTTCATCGGCAAACACCACTTTCAAAATATCTGTTTCAAAACAATTATTATTTGCATCGCTCAACGGAGTAACTGTACAATTAAGATCTACAATGTCAATATAAACATCTATTCTGCTTACATCGCTTGAGTTTCCAAACTCATCGAGAACTACCGCTTCAAAAGTAATTTTCCCGAAATATCCTTTTATCGGAATTAAAACTTCTTTTGCCGTTTCCTGTTTTTGTCTGCTTACCAAAGTTCTTCCAGTCGGCGTTACAGCATACAGCTCGATAGTTTGTTTGTTTCCAGTAGTGGTTAGGGCAATCGATAAATCATTGCCAGAAGTAATATTATCTAAAGCCGATGATCCTCTGTCTGGCGCAATACGCATGTTGAAAGGTGCAGAAGGTTTTCCAAACTTCACTTCCCACATTGTGCTTGAATTTCCTGTTCCAAAATTGCCAGAAAGATCTTTAAAGCCAGTTTGGTCTACTACAATTTTATAACCGCCTTCGGCCTGAGTAAATTCTCCTAAACCAGAAATTAAATAATGTAAATCGTCTTGTTTTATCAAATTTAGATTTGCATTTAAATTAATGCTGCCTTTGTAAAGTGTAACCCAGTTTTTCTCAAAACTGCTTATTGGTTTAGTTAAAGTTACGACAATATCTGTTACGTTCTGGCTGTGTACTGCTCCCTGATATTTAGGAGTAAACGCATCAATTTCTGGGATAGTGGTATCCACTTTCCATTTTTGTGTTTGCACAATTAATCCCAAAGTGTTGTCTTCTGCTTTTATTGACGGAAGATCAACTGCCAGCTCATATTGGCCATTTTCTTTGTTGTACCCGTTTAATCCGACAATAGTATATTTTAAATTATCATCGGTAACAATAGAAACATTCTCCAGCGGTTTCCCGTTCAGAGTCAGTTTATCTTTTGTAAACTGAACAGGTTTTACAGGTTTGTTAAATACAATTTCGACACTATTTACAGCCTGTGCTTCTATTTGGTCTGTTTTAAACTGAACAATCCCAAGTTCGCCGATTATCTGAATCCATGAAATGCTTTTCCCTTCATTTCCTTCGTTTCCTTCCAAATCTTTTATTCCGGCACATTGAACTGCTAACTCATAATATCCAGAAGCAAGTGATAGTGTTTTGATATTTAAAACATAAGTCGAATCGTTTACTTTTCCAATAAAACTATCGCTAAACGGAATTTTTGCTCCCTGATGGATCAAACTGACATTCTGCGCTGTAAATGTACTTGGGTTAATTGCTTTATTAAAGTTTACCTGAACAGATTCTACTGGTTTTGTGGTTGTCGGAGGCAAACTTTCAAAAGATGCTACTTTTGGAATGTTGGTATTGATGACACTGTAATACAAAGTATATCTTTCTAATCCTGATATTTTATCAAGGAAATGAAGTCTGTTTTCATACTTTGGCTCAAGTCCGTCTCTCAGCGTTACATGCGTTTGCCAAAAGTTTTCTATTGGCAGTTCCAGATTATCGCTGATTCTGACTACTCTTTCGAGTTTGTACTTATCTGCTCCTGGATCAGCTGTGTTACCGTAGTTCCATCCTGTTTTAGATGAATCCATGGTTAAAGTCGTTGTAAGCTGGCTTGGAGAAATAATATTCGAAACCGTTCCTGCTGCTGCTTTATACACTTCATCGCTTTCTCCGTTTGAATAATAAATAGCATCTGGAGTATCATTTAAATCGACTGCATCATTTACTAAGAAATCGTTGATATTATCCTGACCTGCACCGTATGCTTTTACGCTCTTAATTAATTCGTGGGCATACGATGCTTTTATCAGACTTAGGTTTTTATTGCCATAGCTGCTTAAATGCTTAATTTTAAGATCATATTCAACAAAATGGCCTAACAAAGTACTGGTAAACCACCATTGTCCAAGTGCTGTTTTTTGAGCTTCGATGTTTCCGAAATCAACATTCAGCAAACCTAATTGTTTTGGTTCGTTGTTAAAGTTGCTTCCAATAATTTCAAAATCTATTAATAAGCCTTTTTTATTTTCTATAATTTCAGGCTGAACAGATTCTACCTGAACATTTTTAGCGATTCCGTATCCTTCATTTTTAATTAATAAAGCCATTTCTGCCGGAACAATCGGCTCTATTTTATCTGTAAGCGGATCATCTCCTAAAATGTCCCTTTGCATAAAATAATGCATTACCAAATCTGGGCTTGGGTTTACTTCTAAAGTCACCGGATATAATTGCACCGTCACCCTGTCGCCTGTATTGGGATCTAAATACGATAAAGTTCCTCCAAAAGAATATGACTTGGGTACAGTTGGCGCCGCATCTTTAGTAGGAATAAAAATTACTGTTCCTGACTGGCTGCTGCTTGGCCCGACAAGTCCTGTTCCGCTAAGGAAAGCATCTTTGTTGATCTGGAACAGATGCGTCATATCATTTCCAGCTTCGTCTCTAATCAATAAATCTAAGTTTAGATCTTTAATTGTATTTGCCTCGCTACCGTTGTTTAAAGTTAAAGTACCTTCAAAAGCCTCTCTGGTCATGGTGATTTTTTGAGAGAATTTTACAGTTACGCTTGCGCAAACGGAAGATTGAGAAGCCAATCTTTCAATATATTCTTTTAAATCTGCCATGTCTTGATTGTACATTTTTTCAGCAGATGCAAAACCTCTGTTTTTTACAAGATCAACTAGTAATTGTCTTACTCTATCATACTCTTCAATATCATTTTTGTTTACAATATCCGGATATTCAGCATTTGGAGCTTTAATATTTTTATTCCATGCTTCTACCGTTTTATTCCATCTGTTACAGAATGTTTCAATTTCCTGGCTTGTAATATCAGAACCTGAAAGATTCGTTTTAATTCTGGTAATATCAGCAGCAGAAAATGCTTTTTGCATATCAAGATTTAAAGCCGTTTCTTTCATGAAATCATGAAAATTAGGACTGTCTATAATTCTCTCATTGCCCAAATAAGCCTTGAGCCTGCTATTTAAAGCTTTTTGCGCATTGTCCATTACATAGAAATCATTATACATGCTTTCAAGGAAACTGTTGCTGTTACTGTTCGCTTTTTTACCTGAAGCTAATGGATCATAAATACAAGCTTTTAATGTTCCAACCATACTGGCAACACAGCCTATTGGCCCTGGAATACAGCCAGCAACGGCAATGACTTGATTAATTGTTTCTCCATTCATGGTAGCCAGACCAAGAAGACATCCTGCAACAGCTCCTGCCGGCCCACCTGCACATCCTATAACCATACCAAATACCGAAGTAAGGCAAGGATTAGTGCAAATAGTTGGAAGCGATGTTACGATATTTCCAATTGCTGTTCCAATAGGAATCAATCCTCCAAAACCGCTTCCATTAAAATTAGGTATACCGGTTACTACGGGAGTGCTTGGTGTAGAACAAGTCAGCACATAATACGGTTTAAACGCCGCTAAATCTTGTTCGGTTTCACATACATAAGTTCCTTTTGTAATTAAATTGTAACTGCAGTTTTGCCCAGCCGCCGCTGCCGCCGCGTTTCTTGCGGTCGAAGCCGGTCTTGTAATTAATATCGGCACTATGATACTCGATTTTGCATTTAAGATGCCAAGCTTATCGATCATGAGTTTAAACTTATAATCTCCCTGAGCATCTACATTAAAAGTCACATTTGATAATGCGATCAAACCGTGATTTGTAACCGTTGCATAACTCATTCTGCTTTCGCCCGCTTTTAAATCTAGAACAGGATTGTCGATATCGATAACAATTACTGGTTTTGGTACGTTTGTTTCGAATTTAACTACTAAATCAGATTGGTATTCGTCTGCAATTTCTGTTGGTTTTACAACCCATTCATAACTTACTGCCTGATACGAAATAAATACCTTTTGAGTCGTTACTTTACCTGGATCTATTAATAAATTATTCTGATATGAGGCGTGCTTATCTGCCGATACCGTTACCGTATAATATCCTTCCGGAATTTGAGGTGTGGCAAACAAACCATTTTCATCTGTAATTCCTTCTGCCAAAACTGCACCAGAAAAAGGATGGCGCACTGTTACTTTAGCTCCCTTTACGTGAGGAGCTTTTTCTGTATTATAAGTATATTCGTCAACAACGTCAACTATTAAAGAACCTGTTGCTTCTGAAACGGTTTCTATTTTAAAAGGAATGCTTACTCCTCCTCCATTTGAAGGATTTAAAGCTAAGTTTCCGGTTAATGGGACATTTAATTGCTGCTTATCTGTTGGCACCAATTCCAAAATGACTTTTGCAGATTCGTTTGGAGCAATTTTATCAATAACAGCTGCACTTTTAAGCTTCATCCATTCCAGATTCGGAACATCCACTTTTACGTTTTCTGCGTCTATTGCTCCCGTGTTCGAAATTGTAAGTTCATAAAAACGAGAGTTTCCTTTAATCATCGTAGTATTGATGCTTACCGGATTTGCTGCCAATTTAGGTGTTTGCGCTTTAGCATGATAATACGCCAAGACAGGCAGTTTTGCCCCTTCGTTTGAAACTATGTTAAAATTGATTTCATAATATTTTTGTTCTGCCGATGCTGTTTCTGCCAATATCGTATAACTTAAAACGGCTTCTTGCCCCGATGCCAGCGTTAAGGGATCTGTTTGTATGGCGAAGCCTGCCTCTGCCGGTAATTCAATATTAATATTGGTTAATGGTGTCTTGCTGTTATTTTTTAAGACAAATTCACCTTTATACGGAACTTTGGCTACCACTTCCCATTTTAAATAATCAGAAGGTTTGTTTGTCCATTCAAAGCCAACAATGTCAAATTCTGCCTGAACTGCGTTTTTTGTTCCAGGATATCCTGCACTTACCGTATAATGTCCGCTTTCTGCCTGTAAAGGTTCAAAATCGTAGGCAAAATTTCCTGAAGCGTTTGTTTTTACTTTAAAAGAGCGTGTAAAACTTCCAGCCGCAACAATAATTTCTACTTCTTTATTTACAGCAGGAGAATTGTTTGCCATTTTGGCCGATCCTGTAATTGCAACAACTTCTCCCGATTTGTAGACCAGTTTAGAAACCGAACTTACGGCACTATAACTCGAAAGTAATTTTATAGCCGAATAAGCCTGATTATTGGCATACGATAATTCATTTATTTTTTGATCTGAATTTACCGCTGCCACCAAATAATAATCGCCGGCCTGCTGAGGGAGTTTGATTGATTTTACAAGATCCAGCGCTTTTCCTGCTTCGATATCGCTGTCAAGCTGTGAGGCAAATACAGGAATTGCATTTTGAATTAATTTATCTTTAGATAGAAAATATTCTATTTTTGAACCTTTTGCCAATAGCGCAAAACCTTGATTGGCAATAGAAACTGTCACTTCTATAGTATCCTCACCATTTGCTTCTGCTATAGTTTTTACCGAGTTAGCAACAGCATCTGGCTTGTTTTGATCTGTAACCAAAATCCAAGCAAATCCTGAACTGAAAGTATCGGCTTCAGCTTGAATTCGTACGGTCTGATCTCCTGTTTTTAGCGGATCTATAATTGTATTAATTTCTACCTCAGCACTTTGCTGTCCGGCTGGAATTGAAACTTCTGTCGGAATTGAAACAATAGTTGGAGAATCTGAAGATAATTTTGCTAAAATGGCTTTAGAAGTGTCCACTGTATTTCTGGAAATGGTAATTTTTGCCGCTTTTTGAACTCCTGCCTTAACTGTTGCCGGATTTGCTTTTACAATTAAAGCCGGTCCATTGCTGTCAAGAATGGTAATATCTTTGCTGGCACTGCTTCCGTCTCCTGCAGAAATGGTGCAGTTGCATGATGCAGAATAAACATCCGCTGTTACACTAACCACTTTTGTTCCATCTACGATTCCATTGTTTACAGCTCCAATATTAAATTTCTTCGAATTTACATTGGCAGGAAAATCAACAGCATCTGGTAAAATCAAAGCATTAGCGATACTTGCTTTTAAGCGAACTGATGTGCTTATTTCTGATTTATTGATCCGCTTTAATGTCGCATAAGTTGCGTAAACTCCATCGCCTTTAGAAATAGTTTGCGGTGCAATCTCCAATTCGAAAGCTGGAACATTCGAACTTTTTAAAATTACTTCTGCATTTCCTGCTTGAAAACCTTCAGCCCTAAGCGTTAATTTCCCTGTTACGGTCTGCTCAGGAACTTTATTGTTTTTTACGGTTACAGTAAACGAAGCTGTTTTACTTCCTGCCAGAAGCGTAACTTCTGCAGGAACAGTCCATCGTGAACTTTGGTCTGCCGTAATCGCAAATTTTACATCTTTTGTTTTGGCAAAACCAGTTTCTAAAGTAACCGTTACCGTTTCGCCATCCGTTGCTGTACTTTTTGAAGGACTTAGCGTAATGGTTGAAAATTCATTATCTATAATTTCGATATTATCGGAAACGGCAGGATAATCGTTTCCTGCAATTGATAACGAAACAGTTCTGTTTCCGTCATTCTCTGTATTATCGATCGGTGTGATATAAAAAACTGCCGAAGACTGGTCTTTTACAATTTTGAGTGGGGAATCAAACTGAAGCTGCGAAGCCAAAGAAGCGGTTAAATTATAGATTTTATCACTGCTTCGGTCACCGCTTTGCAGCAGTGTTGCTCTAATCACTTCGGTAGAGTTCTCATCGATGCTCTTTCTGTCAAGCGTTAAAAACAAACGTTTTTCAAGCAAAATAGAACTTGCCGCAGTAACTTTATTGTTGTTCTTTAGAGATTCTGGTTCTTTTACCGCTGTATTGGCGATAATATTGATTCTCACTTTTATATTGCCGTCAAGACCTAAAATTTTAGGAAGATTAAAAGCTGCCGTTCTGTTTACAGAATTTTGTTTATCAAGATCTTGGCTATACGAAACGGCTCCTAAATTGTATTCTAAACCTGTTTGATCCGAAACAATGCTAATCTGCTCCACCCATCCGCCAGAAGCGATTCGGTCTCCAATATTGTCTACTTTCCATGAAACATTAATTTTTCCGTCGGGAGCAATAGCAGATTCTGCTGTGCTAATCGCTGAAATTGTCAAATCAGGATATTGTGCTGCGGCAATTGTCAGCTTTCCGTTTACGTGGTTTGCCCCTATATCGACAGCATTTTTAGAACTTAAAACAACACTGCTTAAGTCTAAATTGTGTGTTTGCCCCGAGGTATAATTCAATGGAATCTCGATCGGAATTTCTAATAAAGCACCGCTGTTTCCTTTAAAAGAAGTGCTTGTAAGCGAGAGAATAATAAAGTGATAATTGCGCGGATTATTCTTTTCGATGTTCACATAAATAGCATGATCGCCTTTACGGCTTTCGATAATTTTACTGTCTTTTTCGCTTACAATTAATCCTGGCGGAACCGTAAGGGTAAACTCAGCTCCCACGACCTCATCGGCATTAGCCAGATCAATTGCAATTTTTGATTTTTCGCCCGGTCCTGCTGATGCATTTAATACTTTTAAACTATTCTGGGCTTGTGCAAACGCAGCCATAAATAGGAAGATAAACACCAAAAACGGTTTTATTTTCATTGTTTTCAATTTGTTAGATATCATTATGGTGAAGTTTATTGTATTAACATTTTTCCTTTAAAAAACACAGGTTTTACTCTATTCTGCACTTCGATGCTGTAGAAGTAAATTCCAGAAGCAAGATTTCTGCGCTGGAAAGTAAATTCATGCTTTCCTTGCGATGCATCGAGACCCGATTCTGTGTAAACGGTTCTTCCTGCTGCATCAAAAACTTTTAAGATGGCTTGATCTGCGTTTTCAGCTACATGATACTGAATCACCGTTTTATCAGTAAATGGATTTGGATAATTTGCAAGTACAGCGTCGGTTTCTTGATCTATATCGCCAACTCCTAAAGTTCCTGCTATTTTATAGCTCAATGATTGGGCATCGGCATTAGAAATCATGGCAGAAGCAATCGCTGTTTTAGAAGATAAGGAAGCAATGGCGTGCTTGCCAGAAAGTGACTTATCCATAGAAAAACCTATAATGCTTATTTCGCCTTCATGTTCTGCAATTGAAACCGTATAACCAATGCCAGAAAGAAGTTCTTTTACTTCAGTTTTACTTCCGCCTTTTAAACGAATGTCAAATGCTGCTGTCATAGCCGACTGATTGTCGATATAAAGCATATTATCTTCAATACTTAAAACCACATCTTCATTGCTGGCCAAAGCCATGCGTTTTGTGCTGCCAGAATTTTCGAGAGTTCCTGCTTGGATTTTATTAATTAAGGAAATAATATCCAACACGTTCAGATTCTTATCTCTATTGATATCGGCCGCACCATAATTAAAGAATTTTGGCTTCTGGCTTAAAGTATAATTTAAAGTCGACTGAATATCCAGAATATTTACAATTCCGTCTAAATTAGAATCTCCTTCCCTATAGGCAATGGTATAACTTAGAATACTGTTTCTTGCAGCTCCTGCAATTTGCCTTAATTCTAAAGTCTGGTTATTTGGAACATTCCATTCGCTCAAAATATTCGTTAATTTAATGCCGTCTTCCGGAACTGTTACCATTTGGAAATAATCCTTTAAAGTCATATTATAGGATTGGGTTGCACTAAATATAGAATTTGTATGGTCGTAATGATTGATTTTCTGATCTTTTAAAACTGCATTTACCGTTAAAGTCAGTTCTCCTAAATTGATTCTCTGGCGATCGATTTTAAAGCTTACCGCCGGTAAAAATGCCGCATCGATCCCTGTTAATTCATTTTCCGAAAGATCAACCGTTTTTAGCTTGGTTACTTTTGATATACTTTCCGGAATGGCTCCAGTTAGTTTGTTCTTGGCAAGATTCAGATTTTGCAGTTCGCTAAATTTTCCAATTTCTGCACTTATTGTTCCAGTCAAATTGTTGTCGGGAAGATTGATTGAAACCACATGTCCGCCGTTGGTTGTAACGCCTTTCCATTTCTTTTCATGAAGATTGTTAGATGATGTATCCCAAGCTTCTTTCCATCCTGTTCCGCCTGCATTTTGAAAAAAAGCAACTAGAGCATCATATTCTTCTGCAATTAGTGGTGTTTCAGAACCGTCTGCAATTCCTTTAAACTGAATATAAGTTCCTTGCGACGTCCCATTTTTCTGCCAAATGGCAATTTTAGCACCTGCAGGGACACTGGCCACAGAAATATTTGGAAACGTAATGGTATTGCCTACAGCCGTCGCTTCAGAAATTTTGAAATTGTTGGCCTGCAGTTCAAACTGGTATTGTCCTGTATAATCCTGTGCTGTTTCGTTGTAGGTTGCAACCGCTGGAAGATCAGCTATAATTTCGTCGCCTTTTAGATATAAATATTCCTCTTTTGCGATAACCTGACCTCTCAGGTTAATATACACTTTGGCCAGATCGTAGGTAAAAGGTTTTTCTAAAGCGTCGAAACCGTTGTTTGAAAGATCAATCTGTTCGATATTTTCCAAATCGTTGAAGTGCCCCGGAATTGTTCCTTTAAATCCATTTCCGGCAATTGAAAGTTTTTTCAATCCAGAAACTCCAGATAAAACAGGCAGTGTTCCCTGAAATTTGTTCGATTGCAAATTAAGCGTTTTTAGGTTTGCCAATCTTCCTAAATCAGAAGGAAGCGATCCTTCAATTGCATTCGACTGCAGATTTAAAGTTTCCAAATAAGTCAAACCGGATAATTCTGCAGGAAGTGTTCCTGATAAATTATTCGCAGCTAAACTTAGCGAAACTACATGCCCGTCTTTTGTTCCTACTCCGTACCAGCTTACTTCGTGAAGTTTGTTTTGCGAAATATCCCATTTTTGCGTCCATTGCGCTCCATTTGCACTTGAATAGATTTTTTTCAGGATTTCGAATTCTTCATCTGCCAATGGCTTTCCAAAAACAATCTGAGTATAATTAATTGCTGTTCCTTGTGCTGTTCCGTCGTTTTGGACAATTCTAATTTTATCTGTTAATTTTATTCCGAATAAAGCAATGTCCTTAAAAATTAATTTTCCTTCGCTGTTAGAATAATTCGATGCTTTGTTTACACCGTTAATGTAAAGTGTAAAATGGTTTTTGTTATTAACAGCACCTCCGTTTGCATTAAATAAAAACGTTGATAAAACAGGCAGATTAATTGCCAGTTCATTTGCCCCTACTTCGATAGTTGGAATTGTAATATTTTGATACGTAAAATCAACTGTTTTTAAAAGTGGCAAACGAGCCAAGGATTCATCTGCGTCTTCGATATTATTGTTACTTAAATATAACGCTTTTAAAGCCTGCAGTTTATTCCATGATGATGGTATAACTCCCTTTAACTTTGTGTATCTAAGATCTAAAGATTCTAAAGATTCTAATCCTGAAATAATATTTAGATCTGTTGCGCTTAAGTTTTTTGTATAACTGCCGCCGTATAAAGAAAGATTTTTCAGGTATTTTAAATTGGCAAACGAAGCTGGAATTGTCCCAGAAACATTCGAATTGTTGTTAAGGTTTAAACCTGTAATGTGTCCGTTCTGAATGCTTACTCCGTACCAGGCGCCTTCATGCAGATTGTTTTCTGCTGTCACCCATTTATTATTCCAGTTTGCCCCATTCATAGCATTATGAAAATCAACTAAAGCCTGATATTCAGCATCTGGAATTTTTGGCTGGTCTACTTTTACATTGGCAAAATAAATTCTGGAATCGTAAGAAGCAGAAGAACCGCCTTCGTAATCCTGATACAAATACAATTCGTCTCCCGTTTTTAAAGTCGAAAGATAATCGGCAGGAATTGTTATGGTTCCGTCTGAAGCCACCCTTAAATTATTTCCAACTTGGTTTCCTTTTACAAACAGTCGAAATGGCCTTTGTGCCGAGAAATCATTTGCCGTTCTGTTGTAAAGCACAATATTTGGCAGGCCGCTCACTTTTACATCGTTTCCTTCATATAAAAAATTAGGAATAGTTAGCGTTTGAGATGTTAATTCTAAATTTACCTGGCTTGGCAGCAATGCCTGAATAGTCGAAAGCTTATTGCCAGTAATGCTTAAAGTCTGTAAAGCTGTATTTTTTTCCAGATCTTTAATAAGCACTTCAATCTGATTATAAGAAAGATTTAAAGTGGCTAGCTTTAAAAGATTTCCTGTAGATGCTGGAATTGATTTTATCTGATTTGATGATACATTTACGGTTACTAAACTTTCCATGCCGCCAAAATCTTCAGGCAGCGCTGTAAGTTCATTGTTGTTTAAATGCAGTGTATTTACTTTCTTCAGCTTGTTCCATGACGCTGGAAGATCGCCTTTGATTTTGGTGTATCTTAAATCCAAATATTCAAGATTGGCAAGTTCTGATAAAACACCTAAATCTGCTGCACTTAAATCCTTATAGTAATTGCCTCCGTAAAGTGACAGAGATTTCAGGTATTTTAAATCTTTAATCGAGGCAGGAATAGCCCCCGTAACCGAACTGTTATTGTTTAAATTAATACCTGTAATATGGCCGTTTTCTATGCTTACTCCGTACCAAGCGCCTTCATGAAGATTGTTTTGGGCAACATTCCATTTATTAGTCCAGTTTGCACCATTCATAACGGTATAAAAATCCACTAAAGCCTGATATTCTTCGTCTGGAATTTTGGGCTGGTCTACTTTTACATTTACAAAATTTACAGTTGAATAATACGAAATGCTTCCTGTTGAAGAATCATACTGCTGATACAGATAAAAACTGTCTCCCGTTTTTATTGATGCCAGATAAGAAGCCGGAATTAGAATGCTTCCGTCTGCTGATGCGGCTATATTGCTGCCGACTTGACTGCCTCCCACATACACGCCAAATTGTCTTCTTGCCGAAAAATTATTCTGGTTTCTGTTGTAATGAACAATATTCGGCAGTGTTTCAATTTTTACATCGGCGCCGGTATACACAAGCCCTTCAATATTTATGGTTTGATAATGAAGCTGCAAACTAACATTAGCATTGAGCAATCCTGCAACATCAGAAACGTTATTGCTAGAAAGATTTAGCGTTCTTAAAGAAGCTATATTTTCAAGCTCTTTTACCAAAACTGGAATTTTATTATCAGATAAATTTAAAGTAACCAGATTTTGAAGATTTCCAATCGATGCCGGAATCGCTTTTATTTGGTTATTCTGAGCTTCAAGCGTTACCAAACTTTCCATTGCGCCAATATTGTCTGGCAAAGCAGCTAAAGCATTATATGCTAAATAAAGTGTCTTTAGTTTTTTTAATTTACTCCACGATGCAGGAATATCACCTTTGATTTTGCTGTATCTAAAATCTAAAAATTCTAAGGACTCTAATTCTCCAATAACATTTAAATCTGTTGTGCTTAAATCTTTACTGTAGTTTCCTGCATAAAACGAAAGATTTTTAAGGAATTTTAAGTTGGAGATTGAAGCTGGAACTGCTCCCGTAACATTCGAAATATTATTAAAACTAAGCCCAGTGATGTGTCCGTTTTCTATGCTTACGCCGTACCAAGCTCCTTCATGCAGATTATTTTCTGCAATATTCCATTGATTATTCCAGCGTGCTCCACCCATTGCATTGTAAATATCCGCTAAAGCCTGATATTCTAAATCTGGGATTTTTGGCTGATCTACTTTTACATTTACAAAATTAACTTTTGAATAGTAAGAGACGCTTCCTGTTGAAGAGTCATACTGCTGATATAAATAAAAAGAATCTCCTGTTTTTAGCGAAGCCAGGTAAGCCGCGGGAATTACTACACTTCCGTCTGCAGCTGCTGTTACATTATTTCCAACCTGACTGCCTCCAACATAGACTCCAAATTGCCTTCTGGCAGAAAAATCATTTTGATTTCTGTTGTAATAAACAGTATTTGGCAGATTGGAAACCGTTAAATCAGAACCTGTATAAACCAGTCCTTCAACATTGATATTTTGATAATGGAGCTGCAAATTGACCGAGCTGCCAAGCAATGCCGCAACATTTGAAATATAGTTGCTTGCAAGATTTAATGTTTTTAATGTTAAAACATTTTCCAGCTCTTTTGCCATAACCTGAATCTGATTGTCTGATAAATTAAGCGTAACCAGATTTTGAAGATTTCCAATAGAAGCTGGGATAGTTTTTATCTGATTGTATGGCGCTTCTAGAGTAACAAGGCTTTCCATTTCTCCTAATTCTTCAGGCAATTCGGTAATTGAGTTATTGTAAAAATAAATCGTTTTTAATTTTTTTAGCTTGCTCCATGAAGATGGGATGGCATTTTGTATTCGGCAGTATCTCATATCCAATGTTTCCAGAGACTGCAGTTCTGATAAAACATTTAAATCTGTTGCAGTTAGGTTTTTAGAATAGTTTCCCGCGTAAAGAGATAAATTTTTCAGATATTTTAAATTACCGAAAGAAGCCGGAATTGAACCAGAAACATTAGATGTATTATTAAGGTTTAATCCTGTGACATGGCCATTTTCTATACTTAAACCTGTCCATGCGCCTTCATTAAGATTGTTTTCGTTTATATCCCATTTATTATTCCAGCTGCTTCCTCCCATAGAATTGTAAAAATCTACTAATGCCTGATATTCTATATTAGAAACAGCAGGCTGATTTACTTTTATGTTTGTGAAATAAACCTTGCTGTAATAAGAAACGCTTCCGCTTGAAGAGTCGTACTGCTGGTACAAATATGCTTCGTCGCCATTTTTTAAAGAAGATAAATAGGCTGCAGGAATTGTCAAACTGCCATCTGCAGCCATAACGGCATTACCAATTTCACTGCCGCGAACATAAACTGCAAATTGCCTTCTGGCAGAAAAATCATTTTTAGTTCTATTGTAGGTAACAATATTAGGCAGGTTATCTATTTTTAAATCTACTCCTTTGTAAATAATATTTTCAATGTCTACTGCTTGATAATGCAGGCTGAGATTTACCGTACTCGGCAATAGAGCTAAAACTGAAGCAATTTTATTGCTGCTTAAATTTAAGGTTCTCAATGCTGTTAAATTCTCCAGCTCTTTGATTAAAACTGGGATCTGGTTATCTGAAAGTTCGGCTGTTACAAGACTTTCAAGCTGGCCAAATTCTGGAGATAAACCTGTAATGGCGTTGCTGCTCAAATAAAGGGTTTTAAGCTTTTTTAACTTCGCCCATGATGCCGGAATTATGCCTTTTAACTTGGCATATCTTAAATCTAGAGATTCTAAAGCTTCCAACTCGGAAAAAACATTTAAATCGGTTGCGCTGAGATCTTTTGCATAATTGCCTCCGTATATGGAAAGTGTTTTAAGAAATTTTAAATTCCCAAAAGAAGCCGGAATTGAGCCAGAAATATTGCTTGTCCCATTAAGGTTAATAGCTGTAACATGCCCGTCCTCAACTGTAACCCCGTACCATGGCACTTCATGCAGATTGTTTTCTTTTGTATTCCATTTGTTGGTCCAGTTGGCTTCTCCTGTAGCTTTGTAAAAATCTACCAATGCCTGATATTCTGAATCCGGTATGGGAATATTAGCACTGTTTTTTGCCGATAATAAAGAAAGACTGCCAAATAAAAATAGCAATCCCATAAGTAGTTTTCTCTCCATAGATTAATGTTTAAATGCCAGTATATTAAGAAGATACTTTTTGTTAAAAAATCGGCATAAAAGTAGGAAAAACATTTCTTTTATTTTTTTACGCTAAAGTTAAAAAACATCTACAGCCTAATAACCAGAAACTTATACAAATAAATTACCTGAATACAGGTAACTTAAAGGATGCAAAAGTGATTTGACTAAATAAAGCCCAAAAAGATTTAAAAGTGCAGCTAATTCTCCTTTTTTTTGATACCCCCTAATCCAACTTGCTTTACTTCGAATTATTAGGCATCGCCTCGATTGAAATAAAATCGTTTTTATTTAGACTGGTTTATAGTTCTTCTTCCGTTCAGAAATATCTTATAGTTTTTAGTAACAGCAACAAGACTCGCACCAACTATCTCACAAACGACTTTCATTAGTTTTTCTGCTCTAAAATCATTTAGATTTCAAATGACTATAAAAAAATCCCCGCTTAAATACACCACACTTCTCCGAACTCCCCCTTCGCCGGCCAAAACAAAAAAACACCTACTAACTAACTAACTAACTAA
>NZ_AKZQ01000045.1:0-222 GCF_000278705.1 Flavobacterium sp. F52
TAACTAACTAAGAATAAAAAAAGCCCTCATTTCTGAGAGCTTTCAAGTTTCATTGGAATACTGTTTTACAAAGAGCTTGCTTTAATTCTTACGATTTTACCGTCCTGCATAACAACCAAATCGCTGTTATTTTTCTTTTTAAACTCAATTAGCTTTTCAGAAACTTTATCCATAGCTTCTATAATCTTCTTCTGGGTCGGTGTTGTTGTTGTTGTTGTTGTT
>NZ_AKZQ01000046.1:0-796 GCF_000278705.1 Flavobacterium sp. F52
TGTTGTTGTTGTTGTTGTTGTTTTGTGTTCTCTCATGATTGGTTCTTTTTGAGTTTATCGAACTTGATTTCATTTATAACTTCAATATCATTGCCTAATGTTTTTTGTGCTATCAATTCAGCTTTTACAGCTGTATTGTCAAAAATCAATGCCTCATTAACTATAGGCAAATATATAGCAAACAAATTAGCTATTCCATTTTTATATCTGCGCTTAATAACATCGGTTTCAATATTATGCCCTCCTTCCTGAACTCTTGTCCTCACCCTCTCGATGGCCAGGTCAACGCTATCGAGCCAAAAAAATAAAAGCACCACTTTATAGCCTTTTTCCTGAGCTGCAATCACTTTCCACTTATAGCTTTTTGTGGCTAAAGTAGTTTCGAAAGCAAAGATCTCGTTATGGGCTAATAATTCATTTATTCTGTGAAGCATTATCCTTCCCGATTCAAATGCGGCTTTTTCAGGCTGGAAAGGAGAAAGCCCTTTGGCAATTTCGTCCGCATTTACAAACTCCTTACAATTCAGTATTTCGGGAAGTATTGTAAATGAAGCGGTAGTTTTGCCAGCACCATTACAGCCAGCTATGATATAAAGATTTTTATCCATTAATACAAAGATAACAAATTACACTTTTAGTATACATTATTTACACTTTTAGTTTGCTCTTCAAATGCATATAAATCTGCAGGCAGTCGACAATATTTATATTTTTTTATATTAATTCCTTCTTAACTTCCCATCCATAATCGAACAAAATCAAAATGAAAAAACAGAACTAACTAACTAACTAACTA
>NZ_AKZQ01000047.1:0-7410 GCF_000278705.1 Flavobacterium sp. F52
AACTAACTAACTAACTAACTAAATTCTTAAAAAAAACTAATCTCTCTAAGCAACTTCTCCCTCACCGCTCGAATTAAAAAAAGAAGCAATTAAAAAAATATGCATTTATCATTGCAAAAATTACATTTTTTTTATGATCTAATTTGAAACACTAAGGCAAGGCAAAAGTATTTTAAGGCTTATTAAAACATAAAAAACGAAAGAGATGGCCGGCAGGTCATCTCTTTTCTATTCAATAACTTTAATTTAATATTCTTTTTGAGTTAGTTATGTGGATATATTATCAAAACACCTAATCTGTAACACTGCCAAACATCTTCAAAAAAAGAAAGAAAGCCTTACGAAAGCATTCCAACTATCCATCTACGCCTTCCTTTAATTTATGCTTTATTGGTTATTTTAAAAACCTCTTTAATTGGCATTGTAAACTATGACTGCAAATTTTAATGCTAAATGTGGGATCCCGTAATAAAAACTTACAAAATCTCGGTAGATTTGGCACTTGAATGTCTAAAAAAACAAAATTTTAACATTTGCAAAATGAAAGAAAAAAACTATCATAAATATTTAATTATTAAGTTTTTACGTGTTAACAATTGAAAAAAGAGAATATTTACAGTTGTTTTTTAAGTTTTTTCTTAAATTAAATATTTGTTTTTCTAATTAATAATCCTACTTTTGAACAGCTTTTTCTTTAAAGTATTACTAACAAACTAAGTGCACTAGTTCAAAAGAATCACTTTAAATGTTAAAGTCTTAAGCATTTTATTATTAACTAACAAAAATCAGAAAGATGAAAAAATCTAAAATCAGCCTTAGCGGGGTTAAGGAAAAATTATCGAGAAAAGAAATGAAAAGAGTAAGCGGAGGCAGTTATCCGCCAGATCATGTGTGTACTGTATGTTACAAACAAATGTGGGAATGGTGGTGTGATCTATCATACGGCTGTTAATAACCAATTAAAAACCTTTGAGATAAAAATCGAAGGTTTTTTTGATTTTCCTTATTTTTACTAAAATGAAGCGCTTTAGCATATTCTTAGAATTTTACAAAAGTACACTGCCCTTAAGCTGGGGCACTGCAGTGCTTTGCCTTTTATTTAATTTTAGGATGGCAACATTTTGTTTTGTTTTCTGCACATTTGGCTTTATCGCAGCTTTACTGTATAAGGAATATTACAGAAAAAATGATTTTTTCTTTTATTACAATAGCCGAATGTCAAAAAGGCACTTATATGCTGCAACATTCGCCCTTAACGCGCTAATATCAATAATAACCCTGATCCTAATCAATGCATAACAATTTGGAAGTTGACAGTATCGTCAAAAATTATGGAACAAGAACGGTCCTTTCCGATGTGCATTTAAAATGCGAAACGAGAGATATAATTGGGCTGTTTGGCAGAAATGGAACAGGAAAAACAACATTGCTAAAAATCATATTTGGAATTGAGCCTGTCCAATATAAGCATTTAAAAATCAATGGCATACTCTGTTCTTCTCCGTACCTTTTAAAGGAGTGCATATCTTATCTTCCGCAGTTTAGCTTCATTCCCAAACGTTTCACCGTAAAAAAAGCCGCAAAACTTTTTTTAGGAATAAACAATAACGATAATTTCTTCAATGACATCAATATATCCAAGATAGCAGGCAATAAAATAAAAGATCTCTCGGGCGGGGAACTCCGCTACCTTGAAATAAAACTGGTTCTATCGCAAAAGAGCAGATTCGCAATGCTTGACGAACCATTTGCAGGCCTTTCCCCTATTATAATTGAAGATATCAAAGAGTTGATTGCCAAGTCAGCGGAGACTAAAGGGATCATAATTACCGATCACAATTATTTGGATGTTCTGGATATATGCACAAAAAAATATTTGGTAAGGGACTGCAGCTGCAAGATTATATCAGACCAAGAAGACTTAAAGAAGTACGGCTATCTGTAGCCATAAATTAAACAAGATTACCTCTACAAAATAATATGCCTCATACCCTTACAAAAGAAAATTTCACTTACATTTTCCAATATCTGCAAAAAGAAGAGATTATTCTTTCAAAATCTGACTTTATTTTTGAATTCGAGTCACACAGCGAATTTCCTTCTATGCTAGCAATAAGTGACACGCTGAGTTTTTTTGAAATTAAAAACGCTGCACTAAAAGTCAGTGCTTCGGAAATTACAGACCTACCGGAATCCTTTCTAACTGTCTTAAGAGATGGTGAAAGCCACCCTAAATATCATTTCATTGAAAAAATCGGAGAAGATTATTCTTCTATTTCAGAAGGCGGTAGCTCAAAAATGTCACTATTGGAATTAGAAAGCAGATGGCTCAACGTTGTTCTGCTCGCGGAAAAAGATAATCAGCAGAAAAAAGCAGAATCAAAAAATTTCTTCAATGCATTTTTAGCCACCATAATGGGAATCTGCATATCTGCGCTTTTATTCAAGTCAAATTCTAGAGCTGACGAAAAACTATTTATCCTGCTTCCTGTTGCAGGAATTGTTTTTTCAGTTATCAGCCTTAAAAGTTTATTCGAAATAAAAAGCAGTATTGCTAATCGATTCTGCAGTTTAGGAGCATCCATAGATTGTGATGCCGTTACAGCTTCTAGCAAATGGAAATTGTTCAAAATACTAGATTTAAACACTTTAAGTATTGTTTTTTTTACATTTCAGCTTCTAGCCTTTTTCCCTCTTGCATTTTTAAAGCAGACAAATTCTTATTTTTCAGTACAGAAGATCCTTCTTTTTGCTTCAATTCCGCTTATTTTTGCTTCTGTTTTTTATCAGAAGTTCATAGTCCGAAAATGGTGCCCAATATGTCTAGCCATTATAGGCATATTGCTTTTTGAAATCAGTTGGATTTTTCATTTGGATTTTCAGGCAAATGTTAATTTCGAAGCAGTTTCATTGTGCGCGTTAACAGGAGCATCTTTGTTATTGCTTTGGAACGCAGTAAAAAGCATGCTTACAAAATTAAAAAGGCTGAAAGAGTCTGAAATAAAATCAAACAGATTTCAGCGTAATTATCAGCTATTCAGAAGCGCTTTGTTATCACAGAAAAAAATAGAGAGGCCGCGTGAAAGCCTAGTCCTTGGAAATGACGATTCACCGTTAGGCATCCTTCTTGTTTTAAGCCTGAAATGCCTGCACTGCCAAACAGCATATTCGGTTTTAAAAAATCTGCTTAATAAATATGAATCAATAAAGCTCAATATAATCTTTAAATGCGACTGGGAAAATGAAAATGAGAATATTCAAAAGGTCTATCTGTCACTTCTCAGCATCTACATTAGTGAGGGAGCGTACCGATTCGCCAAAGCCTTGGACAACTGGTTCGAAATAAGCAGTGCAGATCTTTGGCTTGAAAAATACAATTCCATCGTCTTCGATATCAAGCATGCGGATTTACTAAAATCACACTACAGCTGGTGTTTCGATGCAAAGGTAACACAGACACCATCAGTTTATATTATGGGATACGCATATCCGAATATTTATGATATTGAAAATATAGAATTTTTTATTAATGACTTGCTTGAAGACACCTTACAGACGTGAAAAAATTCCCCCATTACAAACAGGCAGATTTTAAAGACTGCGGTCCCACGTGTCTTAAGATAATTTCTAAACATTACGGAAGAATCATCAATATTCAAACATTGAGGGATTTATGCGATACCAATAGAGAAGGGAGCAATCTGATGTCATTGAGCGATGGAGCTGAAAAAATAGGCTTCAGAACTCTGGGCGTAAAAATATCATCAAAAAAATTGGAGGACCTGCCGCTTCCCTGCATTCTTCATTGGAACAGATGTCATTATGTGGTTTTATACGAGATCAAAAACAATGTCTATTACATTTCAGATCCAGCGCACGGAATCATAGAATATTCGGAAAATGATTTTTTAAAATTCTGGATCGGCGAGAATGCAGATGGAGATACCTCTGAAGGCATTGCCCTATTAATGGAAGCGTCTCCCAAATTCTACCAGAACACCGATGATGAAGAAAAAAACCGGACGTTCGGCTTTTCTCTATTATTTAAGTACGTCATTCCTTATAAATCATACATTACACAGCTTATACTTGGATTAACCGCCGCAAGCCTGCTACAGCTAATTATTCCTTTTTTGACACAGAGTGTGGTGGATGTCGGCATCCAGAATCAGAACATAAATTTCATCTATCTGATTTTAATTGCCCAACTATTTTTATTTATAGGCAAAACCGTACTTGAATTGATCCGCAGCTGGATACTTCTTCATCTGTCAGCAAGGGTTAACATCTCGCTAATCTCCGATTTCTTTATAAAGCTGATGAATCTTCCAATTTCATTTTTTGATGTACGGATGACTGGTGATATTATGCAGAGAATAAATGATCATCGTAGAATTGAAAAAATCCTGACCACAACATCACTGGATGTTTTATTCTCGACAATCAATATGATTATAATGGGGGGAATACTTGCCTATTACAATCTAACGATATTCGCAGTATTTTTTACCGGAAGCCTTCTGTATTTCCTATGGATTATACTTTTTCTAAAGAAAAGAAAAACATTGGATTATAAAAAATTCTCAGAAGTTTCACAGGAACAGAGTAAAGTTATTGAGCTTATAAATGGAATGCAGGAAATCAAGCTTCACAATGCAGAAAGGCAGAAGAGATGGGGATGGGAATTCATACAGGCAAGGCTTTTTAAAGTGGCTTTAAAAGGCCTTGCACTTGAGCAGACCCAGAATATCGGCTCCAATTTCATCAATGAATTGAAAAACATTCTGATCATTTTCCTTTCTGCAAAACTGGTTATAGACGGCAGCATTACCCTTGGGATGATGATGGCTATTAGCAGCATAGTGGGCAATCTCAATGGCCCAATCGTTCAACTGATAAATTTCATAAGGGAAGTGCAGGATGCGAAAATATCGCTGGCCAGATTATCCGAAATTCATGAGAAAGATGACGAAATCCTAGACAGCAAAGAAAAAATTACCGAAGTTCCGCAAGATGAAGATATAATAATAAAGGACTTATCGTTCAGATACATCGGTTCGGACACAAATGTTTTAGAAAATTTGAATTTAGTTATACCAGCCAATAAAGTCACTGCAATAGTAGGAACAAGCGGAAGCGGCAAAACAACATTAATGAAATTGCTTCTGAAGTTCTACAGCCCCAATTCTGGAAATATATCTTTAAATAAAATCCCTCTGGAAAGAATCGCCCAAAAAACTTGGAGGCATCATATCGGAACAGTAATGCAGGAAGGCTATATCTTTAATGATACCATAGCCAATAACATAGCGGTAGGTGTCGACATAATAGATAAAGATCGCCTACTCTATGCCGTTGACGTGGCCAATATCCGAAGTTTTATTGATGAATTTCCCCTGGGCTTCAATACCAAAATCGGCATGGAAGGCATTGGTATGAGCACCGGCCAAAAGCAACGTCTTTTAATAGCCAGAGCAGTCTATAAGAATCCCGAAATGCTGTTTTTCGACGAGGCAACTAGTGCCTTAGACGCTAACAATGAAAAGGAGATAATGAAAAAGCTAAACTTCTTTTTTAAGAATAAAACTGTGGTCGTAATTGCCCATCGATTAAGCACTGTCATAAGCGCTGACAATATTGTGGTTCTTGAAAAGGGAAAAATTGCAGAGATGGGAACCCATGACGAACTTGTACGACAGCAGAAAAGCTATTACAGGCTGGTGAAAAACCAATTAGAATTAGGAAATTAATTTTCAAAAAAGAAAAGTTTAATACAAATGAACGAGAACAAAGAAATTGAATTAAGAAGTGAGGAAATGCAGGAAGTGTTGGAGAAAATGCCAAATTGGGCAATCCGATACGGTTCTTTTGTTGTACTTATGATATTACTGCTGATTTTTTTCATCTCCTGGCTAGTGAAGTATCCTGATATCATAACAACTCAGGTAAGCGTAACGACCAATATACCGCCGGAAAAAATAGCCGCGAGGATATCTGGAAAAATTGAAGCTATATTAGTTGAAAACAACATTAATGTTTCTAAAGGCCAGCCAATAGCAGTGCTGGAAAGTTCAGCAAAATATTCAGATGTTTTTTTATTGAGGACCATTCTGGATACCATAAAGATCGGCAAGTCCAGATTTCCATTCGAAAAAATGAAATCTGCCCAGCTTGGAGATATCGAGGCGTCTTATGCGATGTTTCAGAAAGAATATCTTTCAGAACAGCTTAATAATCAACTACATCCATTTCAGATTCAAAGTGAAGCGCAAAGCGGCGAACTAATGCAGTTAAAAGAACGTCTTAATTTACTTGAGACGCAGAAAAGCATCAGCATGAATGAAATGGAGCTCCAAAGGAAAGATTTGAAAAGATATGAAAGCCTCTACAGTAAAGGCATCATCTCTTCTCAGGAACTTGATAAACATAAACTGGAATATTTCCAGGCCAATAGAGCCCAAAAAAGCCTTCTAAGTACAATTTCCCAAACAAAATCATCTCTTAACGAACTTCATAAGAATTCGAAAACAACCGAAATAGAGGCAGAAAAAGAAACCGTAAATTTGGAGAGAAATTTGATACAGTCTTTTTATCATCTCAAAAACGAAGTCAAAAGCTGGGAATTGAATCATGTTTTCACCTCCTCTGTTAACGGCCGAGTCTCATTCTTAGAATTTTGGTCTCCAAACCAGTCCGTAACGGCGGGGGACAATGTGTTTACCATTGTCCCGGTTAAAGAGAACCAATACATTGGCAAATTGAAAGCAGCTGCCCAAAATTCGGGAAAAATAAGGACCGGTCAGAAGGTGCATATAAGACTCCTCAATTATCCAGACAGAGAATTTGGTATAATAGAAGGAACTGTGAAAAACATTTCAATGGTTCCTGATAAGGACGGAAATCTATTAATTGATGTTTCGCTTCCAAAAGGATTATTAACTTCATACAAAAAAAGAATAAGCTTCCAGCAGGAAATGATTGGTAAGGCAGACATTGTAACAGAAGATCTAAGACTTATTGAGCGATTGCTGTACCAGTTCAGGGATCTGTTTAAAAATTAACCGCTTCCAACTGAGTTAAACCAATTTTCAGTACGAGTAGAGCAACAAGGAGAAAGCGCAAATTTGTAATGCATATTCTAGAAAAATTGCTTAGAAAAAACATTAACTTAGAAAAAGTGATAACCTTACTTTAAAAGACTACAGCAATCAAATTCGTCTTACAAATTATAACTAATTAATAATAAATTAAATAACTATAAATAAATTTACCAATTAAATCAGCCACTCCTTCTCCCAGCTCCCCATCACCGGCAAAAATAAAAATTAAAAAAATCTAAAATAAATAAGGGAAAGAGAGCAAGAAAAAAACAAAAATAAAAAATCGTACAACTAACTAACTAACTAACTA
>NZ_AKZQ01000048.1:0-3609 GCF_000278705.1 Flavobacterium sp. F52
TAACTAACTAAGAATAAAAAAAACTCTTGCCCAGTGGCTTGCCGCCTTCTAAACACATGGCAAAAATATTTTCAAAATCGGATTTTATTCCTTAAATTAGCTAGATGGATAAAGAAAACGAATCGGGGCTTGATTTTATAATTGACAAACTGACAAACTCTATAGAAAATGCCATAACCGGAGACAGCTTTCAAACAGAAATTTCTGTTCTCCAGAATTCTGATTTAAAGCATCTGACAAAGAAAAACGGCTGGCTCTTCAATTGGAAAGAAGAATTTAAAAACCCAATCAGAGATATCTACAAACTTACAATTGTTGGAAATTCAACAATAATTCAAGGTCTGATAAGTTTGGAAGTAAAGTCGGATCATGTTTACATGCATTTGGTGGAAAGTGCCCCTTTCAATAAAGGCAAAACAAAAGTTTATCTAGGCGTCGCCGGCAATCTGGTCGCTTATGCCTGCAAATTATCTTTTCAGCGCGGACATGATGGAAATGTTTCTTTCCTTTCAAAGTCGCAATTAGTCGGCCATTATGAAAAAACGCTTGGAGCATTCCATTTTGGCGGAAGGATTATGATAATTGAAACAAAATCAGCTTTGAAATTAATCAATAGATATTTTCAAAAATAAATAATTATGAAAACAAAAAAATTAGACCTGGAAATAGACAGCATAGGCGGACTAAACTCTCTGACGCCAACTGAAGAAAAAGCTTTAAGCGATTTTTTCCAGAAGAAAAAACTAATGAAAAAGAAAACTGAAAAAAAGAAAGCAACGCTTAAAAATTAGCCTGCAGCACAATTGCAAAACAACACCTCTGCTATTTATTAGAGGATAAATCTCGCTGCGATAAAATATCCCCCTCCAATAACTAATAATGGAAGAGCAATTGATAACAGAACCAATGTCCATATAAATACTCTAAAGTAACTACACAAACTTACTTCCGATGGATCTGAAGGATTATAGATGACAGTTGTCGTCTCGCCTATTTTCCAGGAAGGAGGATCTGTTCCTTCTGCTAGTTCATATGTTACCAATTGGTTATCTTTTGTCCGAAAAGTAAAGATTGGCGCAAACACTATGCCATCTGATTCGTATCTGTAAAGGTCAATAACAGTTGCAGTAGCTTTATCTCCATTTTTTAGAAATAATATTGTATTACGGAAACAGAATATTGCCAGTAAAAGGAACACTAGCCCTAGTCCTAGGATTAAATAATATTTCCACATAATTTTCTTTTTTATTTGTTCCATTTCAATTGCTTTATTATATCTAATTGATAAATAAACACTAACGAATATAATACAATTTTCAAAAAGCAAGCTGCATCAGAAACCTGCAAACAAATAAACAAGGATAATTACGTGAATTTTCAGTATCATATCTTTGATTATTAATAGAGAAACTATATCTATCCAAGGAGAAATCCTAGGAAATATTTTTTAAGCTGCTTCTGCTTTCTTATTCTTTTGATGTATTAAATGCAAATCGGGTTCAGTTTAGAGCTAAAGCTGATAACATTCGCTCGAGAAAAGCTATCGAAAAAATCGGCGGTGTTTTCGAAGGCGTTTTCCGTAAAGACAAGATTGAGCCAAATGGATATCCTAGAGATACTGCATTTTTAGCATTATCGACTCTGAATGGGAAAATGCAAAGAAGATGATTGAATTAAAAATAGAAGAAAAAGTCAATTGCTGAATCCATTTAATGAAATAGGCAGATAAGATAAAGGGACTACTCGAGATAGAACAGTAAAATTCAGTAGTGAGCGATTTTATCTCTCCAAATCATTCATAAAATCCAAAATAAATTTACACTTCTATAACAGTGAGAAATAGTTCCAGAAATTCACTTTTCAGAATTTATATGGAATGCATTGACTAGAGGTACAAATGGGGTACAAATAAAAAAAAACTGCAAAAAATTCGCAGTTCTTAATTTTAATATCTTTTATCCAACCTGTTATTTACTTCTTTTTGGATTTCTGCTATCGTCTTAATTCGCCCCGACTTAATCCAGTCAAGCAGTTCAGTCTTTTGGAAATATAGCCGTTTGCCCTTTTTACTTACTGGCAGTTCATTTCTGCATACTTTAGAATATATAGTGGCAACAGAAAGCTTCAAGAGTTTTGAAGCATCCTGGATAGTAAGCAGATTATCATCAATCTCTTTATCCTCTTTCGCGTTATTTTTTAAAATCCTTTCAATATTTTCTATACGTAAAGAAAGTGTTCCTAAAATATCTGGCAAATCTTCAAATTTATATGGTTTCATAATATGCATAAGTTTTTCTAGATGCAAAAAGGTTTGCATCACTGTTAATTTTGCTGGTTTCAAGCTGTCTGAAAGTAAAAAAAATCAATTAAGCCGCCATACTTAATTCGCTATATAACAACACATTATCAGATGTTTTATTTATACTTAAAAGTCTTTCCAAATCATCCAAAAAATGATGGTTTGTAATTTGTATCGTAAGGCTCCCCTTACGATACAAACCAAACCATTACACATCCCTTATAAACAATTGATTATCTTTATATTACAAATAACAACAAAAAGATAAAAAATGGAATCCAATGAAAATCAGCGTGGAAAAATTACACCTGAAAAAGCATTAAAAATGTTAACCGACGAAGGGATGAATGTAAACCTAGATGAAGCTACGGAAATATTATCTTTTTTAAGAATTTTGGCTGAAGCAAGAGTGAAGCATTTTTTAAAAGATTCGGAAAGCGATGAAATCGTAAAAGCCGATCAATTGAATCAAAATACTGAAACCCCCACTAAAATTAAGCAAGAAAAAAAACTCTCTCCCAAAGGAATAATTTATTGCAAAACTTGTAATTTTTTAAACAATAATTTTTAGTTAACACCTATTAATTTAACTGTAAAACAATTTTAAACTGTCGGTACTTTAAAAAAACAAGCCTTATTGATTAATAAGGCTTGCTTTATTTCTAAATATTATCCTAATGATATTCTGTTTGCGGCATCCCTTTTTTTCTGGTCAATCACTTTTACATATACCTGCGTTGTCTTAATGCTCCTATGGCCTAGCATTTTTGAAATGGTAAAAATATCAGTTCCTGCCGTCAGCTGAAGAGTCGCATAAGTATGTCTGAAGCAGTGGAATGTAATATGCTTACTGATTCCCGACAAAGCCACCCATACGGGAAGCGTACGGTCAACATCCCATTTGTTCAAATCTTTAAATACCTTCTCATTTTCTCCCCGTCTCTTGCCAAGCAATTCAAAAGCTTCATCGGAGATCGGTATGGATGCAGTACCTTCCGTTTTCTTTTGCCTGAAAATAATATAGTGTCCGTCATTCTCAACATGGTGCAATTCTGACCAAGTCAGCTTGGCAATATCGGAATACCTCAAGCCTGTAAGAACAGAAAACATAGAAATTCTTCTTACAATCAATTTCGGGCAGGGAGTTTCAAACAGCCTTCGGGTTTCCTCGAGAGTCAAAAAATTACGCTGGGATTCCATTTCCTTTATTGATCCTATCTTTGCATTGATATCTGTTTTAAGCTTATCCTCTCTATAGGCTGCTTTTAAAGTAGTTTTAATCTTGTTGTAATAAGAGAGAGCAGTGTTAC
>NZ_AKZQ01000049.1:0-1279 GCF_000278705.1 Flavobacterium sp. F52
TAATAAGAGAGAGCAGTGTTACGCGACAGCTGCTTCTTATTCTTCCTTAAACTTTTAGCTTTCAAAAGATAATCTCTGTAATCTTCAATTAGAGTAACTGTCACCTCTTTAAATGATAAATCCCTTCCTTTTAAAAAAGCCTCAAAATGAATAATAGCACAGGCCCAGATTGATAAATTGTTACCAACCTTTTTATTCCCTAAATTTTTATAATACTGCAGAAAAGATTCATTCCCGACTGCCTGAATTGCCAGCTGCTCTTTTTCAAATGCGGAATAAATTTCACTTTTGTTGATTTCATTCTGTCTACGTGCACGAATGAGCTCCGCTGTATGTAGACTTTCTTTATTGGCTATTTTCTGGTACTGGTCAGCTGGTTTTTGATATACGTAGATTTTTAAAAACTCGCGTCTGGTATAATCGTTAATTGCCGAATTCCATACGGGAGGATAAAAATCTAAATAAAGAGACATCCTCCCCTGAGAAATAGCTTTTTTTCTAAGTGTTACGATACTTTTACTCATGGCTCTCAACGTTAAATAATTTATCTAAATCTCTCTTGGCAGTATAGACAAACTTGCCGTAATTATATTTCAAGATCCCTTTTCTCTTCAGTATACCATATAAAGCAGAAGGGGAAACCTTAAATTTTATCTGGGCTTCGGACATTGTATAGCAGTTTTCAATTCCTGGAAATTTTCTTGCTTCTTCTTTGTCTGTCCAGCTTTGATGCAGATTCTCTTTAAACTGAGTGATATCTGACCGCTCGATAAAAGTTCTGGAACCACACTTACCGGCCTTAAGTTCTTTTCTAGATATGGCTCTGTAAAGGGTTCTTCTGCTTATTCCTATAAAAATGCTGGCCTCATCAATGCTGAGAAAGTCAAGTTCTCCAAGTCTTTGAATTTCGGCATTATTAACCGCTTCCCTTTGCAGTCTTGCTGCCTCTTTTTTATTATCCGCGCTCCTTTTTTTGTAGCTCTTACTCCCGCAGGCAAGGGAGCAGAATCTTGTTTTGATCGTTTTTGCCGTAAATTCATTATTGCAGAATTGGCAGACTTTGGTAATCCTAATGTTTGAACTCATAATTTTAAAATTTAGGTTTCCTACATTACTTAAAAGCTCTTTGAACTGTAGCAATCATCTCCCAAACTCATTTTCTATATAATATATTCTTTAGAAATATCTTTGGACAGATAACTAACGATGTGGTTGTTTTAAATATTTTTGCTAACTTCTTTACCTGAAATTAACACTTTATAAAACCTTTAAAAAGTAC
>NZ_AKZQ01000050.1:0-257 GCF_000278705.1 Flavobacterium sp. F52
GATACAGGAACCACTGATGAAGGAGCGGTAATGGTGAAGTCTCGGCTGATGGTTGTCTCATAGCATTTATCGGTCACTTTAAAGGTAACTGTCACTGTTCCGCCGTCGCAAAGTTTCGGCGCTACGGGACTGCCTTGGATCTCCCCTTTCGCATCGCAGCCGCCGCTTACGCTAAAGCCTTGTTTGAATATCTCGAAAGCTGCATCCAATGCTGCCTGATCGGCATACGCGCAAGCGGAAGCGCTAAACGGATCTGG
>NZ_AKZQ01000051.1:0-241 GCF_000278705.1 Flavobacterium sp. F52
CCAACGATTACATTAGGAGCGACCACAGCGGTATGTACAAGTTCAAGCGCACAGAATACTCCTTTGCCTTATACTGCGACAACAAATTCGCCAACTACATACAGTATTACTTGGAATGCCAGTCCAACGAATACTTTTGCAGCAGTTACAAATGCATCTCTGCCTGCAAGCCCGATTAGTATTGCAATACCAGCTAATACAGCTGCTGGAACATATACGGGGACATTAACGGTAAGAAATG
>NZ_AKZQ01000052.1:0-8546 GCF_000278705.1 Flavobacterium sp. F52
GTAACACTGCTCTCTCTTATTATAACAAGATTAAAACTACTCTAAAAGCAGCCTATAGAGAGGATAAGCTTAAAACAGATATCAATGCAAAGATAGGATCAATAAAGGAAATGGAATCCCAACGTAATTTTTTGACTCTCGAGGAAACCCGAAGGCTGTTTGAAACTCCCTGCCCGAAATTGATTGTAAGAAGAATTTCTATGTTTTCAGTTCTTACAGGCGTGAGGTATTCCGATATTGCCAAGCTGACCTGGTCAGAATTGCAACATGTTGAGAATGACGGGCACTATATTATTTTCAGGCAAAAGAAAACGGAAGGCACTGCATCCATACCGATCTCCGATGAAGCTTTCGAATTGCTTGGCAAGAGACGGAGAGAAAATGAGAAGGTATTTAAAGATTTGAACAAATGGGATGTTGACCGTACGCTTCCTGTATGGGTGGCATTGTCAGGCATCAATAAGCATATTACCTTTCACTGTTTCAGGCATACTTATGCTACATTACAGCTGACGGCTGGAACTGATATTTTTACCATATCTAAAATGCTTGGTCATAAGAACGTTAAGACAACGCAGATATATGCGAAGGTAATTGACCAGAAGAAAAGGGACGCAGCAGGCAGAATTTCTTTAGAATAAAGTTTTTTCTTTAGCAATTTTTTTAACGCTTTACCCAAATAGAGGTAAGGCGTTTTTTATTTTTTTTAGGATTAAATGATTTTTAGATTTTTTAGAAATTATTATTCAAAAAATTGCAGGTTTTACAATAGGTTATCTTTTTATATGGACTCTTTATCTTTATTTTCTTGTTTTTATTTTCGAGACTTTCATGTAAAGCTTCTTCTTCTTTTGTAATTTTATTAGTTTCCGGATCTTCTAAGATTTTTTTAACGCTAATTCCAGCTATTAACCTAAGAAATGACAATATTTCGGCTGTTTGTGCAAGAGTAACATCCATTCCTTCGTCAGTTAACATTTTTAGTGCTTTTTCAGGTGTGATTTTTCCAGTATGATTTTGATTAAATTCCATTTTTTACTTTTTTATATTTTGTAATTAATGTAAAGATAATCAGTTGTTTATGTGGCTTTAGGAAGTGGTTTATTTTGTCCTGTTGGGGGACGGGGACAGGACAAATTACAACATCATTTTTGGATGATTTGAAGCAATTGGCTTTCTATATGTAGTGTCTGTCTTCCATTGGCTATGTAAATTTGGTTTAGATGTCCTGTTGGGGATTGATGCAAAAATTATAAAAAACTCAATTGATTCATGGCATAACACTAATATAAATTTATAAATATTATGGAGCATTTGAAAAGATTGTTATAGTTAAGGCAGAATTGTCTTTCTTTGGCTCTATGGATTACTTTATGCTATTTAGGTTTTGTGGCACAAATGTAATCCCTTTCAGCTTAGAATGCTTAAAAAAATAGGTCATGCAAACAGAAATTTTAAGGAATGGCAAAAAGAAAAACATCTTATTTGCGAATTCGATTTTTGTTTGCATTTCCAGAATTATAATTATTCTATATCTTATGCGAATAGAAATAGCAGTGTTAGATTTTTTTTGTTAAATTTACCATAATCCCTAAAGTATTTTTTTTACCTACTCATAATTTAAAAGTTTTGTCAGGAATTTGTCCGCTGTCTTCTGAAAGCTTTTTTTAAATAATTTTTGTTTTTTTTGAATTAATACCTGTTGCACCATCTGGTTTCACATAAAGATTTTTTTAAGAATAAATAAATAATAAATTTTAAGATTATGAAGAGATCACTTTTACTATTTGCTGCTTTTCTGCTTTTTATAAGCTGTAAAAAAGAAACAACAACAACACAAAACGCATTAAGTGCTGAAGAAGCAAAGTCTATCGCAAAGGAAGCATACATTTATGGCTATCCAATGTTAATGGGCTATCGGGCTTTGTATGCCTCTACAGTGGATAAAAAAAGTCCTGCCTACCGAAGCGGCTTTAATATCATAACCCATGACAGACGTCCGGCAGATGATACGAGAAAAGATGTAGTTTCCATGAATGCGGACACGCCTTATTCTTTATTTGCTCTTGACTTAAGGGCAGAACCTATTGTATTGTCTGTTCCTGCGATAAAAGACAGATATTATGTATTTCAATTTACGGATCTTTTTACGCATAATTTTGCTTATGTAGGAACAAGAAGCACAGGCAGCGAAGCAGGAGATTATCTGTTTGTCGGTCCGGATTATAAAGGAGAAATACCAAAAGGAAAATTTAAAAAGGTTTTTAATGTAGAGAGCCAGCTTGCAATTGGCATTGGAAGGACCCAGCTATTGGGCAGCAAAGATTTAGCAAATGTTATCCAGATTCAGGATAAGTATAAAGTTACTTCATTGAGCCAATTTTTAGGCACTGCATCTCCGAAAAAAGCATCTGAAATTAATTGGATTGCCTTCAATCCAAAAGACATAGAAGATGCAAATTTCATTAAATATATGAATGTCTATCTGGACTTGGTTAAACCTTTCAATAAAGAAGATGTCGAGGATCTTGCAAAATTTGAAAAAATTGGAATAAAAGCGGGAGCCGATTTTGATTCTTCACAGCTAAACGAAGAAACCCTCAAAGCCATTAATGATGGTGTTCAGGAAGGAATAACGGCAATTAAGGAAAAAGCCGCTCATATCAGCGAGCAGAAAAATGGATGGAATATGATGGATCCTTTCGGAAATAGAGAATTCTACAAAAAAGACCATCTTTTGCGCGCTGCCGCTGTTATGGTTGGAATCTATGGAAATGATAAAATTGAAGCTTTTTATCCTGTTGTTTACAATGATAAAGAAGGGCAGACTTTAAACGGAAAAACAAACAAGTATAAAATTCATTTTTCTAAAGATGAAATTCCGCCTGCAAAATATTTTTGGTCCATAACTATGTATGATAAAAGTGCAGATGGAACAGGAGGATATTTAATCAAAAATCCAATCAATAGATTTCTGATTAATTCAACTACAGAAGGATTGGTTTATGATAAAGACGGAGGCTTGACAATTTATATTCAAAACCAAAAACCAGATAAATCTCTAGAGGCTAACTGGCTTCCAGCCCCTGCAGAAGAATTTTATCTAATGACACGGATTTATGGGCCAAAAGAATCTGCCCTGAATGGTACATGGTCGCCTCCAGCAATTGAAAAAGTAAATTGAACTTCCAAAAGCAATTCCAAAAAGAAGAATTATGAAAAATAAAATATTAATTTTTGTTTTAGCAGCTGCTACAATGGTTTTTGTATGCTGTAAAAAAGAAGGTAAAGAAGGTCAGACTAGTATATCAGCTGCCGATGCAAGTAATATTGATCTAAAAGAGATTAGGGAAATTACCAAGGAGGCTTATATTTACGGATTTCCTATTGTAGATAACAGCAGGATTCAATATGCATATTTTGTAGATAAACAAAATCCAGAATACAAAGCTCCGTGGAATAAGATTCGTAATGTTCCCAGAGTTTTTACCTCAGAAGATAAAGCGGTTCAAACTCCCAACTCAGATACGCCTTATTCTTGGATTGGATTAGATTTAAGAAGCGAACCTATTGTTTTTGTGATACCTCCAATTGAAAAAAACAGGTACTGGAGCCTGCAGCTAATTGATTTGTATACTTTTAATTTTGCCTATTTGGGAAGCCGCACAACGGGAAATAATGGAGGCGTTTATATGCTTTCCGGCCCTAATTGGAAGGGAGAAAAACCCAAAGGGATTGATAAAGTTATTCCGTGCGAAACAGAAATTGCTTTAGGAATAATCCGAACACAGCTTTTTAATCCAGGTGATTTAAAAAATGTTGAAGCAATACAGAAAAAGTATGATGTTAAAACGCTTTCAGCGTTTTTAGGCAAAACAGCTCCAGTGCAGGCAAAACCAATTGATTTTATAAAACCGCTTTCTCCGGAAGAACAAAAAAAATCATTGGAGTTTTTTAATAATCTAAATTTTGCTTTACAATTTTGCCCCGTAAATGCTTCCGAAAAGGACTTAAGAGCTCGATTTGCAAAAATTGGAGTTCAAGAAGGTAAAGCTTTCAATCCTGACAGTTTAAGCGCTGATGTTAAAAATGCCATGAACGAGGGAATAAAAGACGCATGGCTTGAAATAGCTGAGTTAAAGAAAAGGATCGTAACGGGTGAGCTTTCGTCAGGAGACGCTTTTGGAACGAGAGAATTTCTTAAAAATAATTATCTTTTTAGGATGAGCGGAGCGTTTTTAGGTATTTATGGAAATTCAATAGAAGAGGCAGTGTATCCATCTTATTATGTTGATTCGAATGGCGAAAAATTAAATGGTAAAAATAAGTACACTTTCAAATTGCCTCCAGGACAGCTTCCTCCAGTCAATTCATTCTGGTCCCTTACAATGTACGACCAGCCGGCAAGTCTTCTTGTTGCAAATCGGCTTAATCGCTATCTGTTAAATTCAACAATGCTTGGGCAGTTTAAAAAAGATGCTGACGGAGGATTTACGTTTTATATTCAAGCAGATTCTCCAGGAAAAGATAAGGAATCTAATTGGCTTCCAGCTCCAAAAGGTGATTTTGCTCTGATAATGCGATTGTATTGGCCAAAAGAAGAAGCTTTGAACGGCTCATGGAAGCATCCTAAACTGATTAAAAATTGATTTTTTTGTTTATTAGTTTATAATAGTCTCAGTTATTGAAAAGTGAATTAAATAAACTTAACTACTTTTATCTGTTTTATATTTCGTACCTTAAGGAAGTTTTAGAACCGGTAAAATTTTCATAGCCTTTTTTCTTTAACCCAATAGAATTTATGTATCTGCCGGATGAATTATATAATCTTAAGTTTGCTGAACATTTTAAAGAAATGAAGAATATGTATGCAGCTGATCAACGGTTTAAGCTGATCTGTAATACCTATTGCAGAAGCATAAAGAATAATAGGAAATTAATAAATAGTCCCAATAAGTGTTTCTGCCAAACAATAGAATCTGAAAATTTATGTAGAGAACTTGAAGAGGAAATACTTTTTTATATAATACGGAGAATGTGAAAAAATGGATACGATGCTGAAAATTTGGAATTAATGTAAGCGGGATATCTGTAGTACGTATTTATTTGCAAAAATACAGAAGACTTGGTTAAAATCTAAACTTTTCCAAGGCTGTTTTGAGAAATTGTGCTCAGGTCTATTTTATTTTTTTGCATGGATTTAAAGAAGGTTTATTTTGCATGCCGAATGTGAAGTTTAGGGAATTGATACTTTATGCCGTAAACAAATTGTACAAAACAGTTTTAGAAATGGGCACTTGCTACGGCAAGTATTGCAGACAGATTATTTCGGTAGTGTTTCAAAGTTAGTGATATGAGATTTTGAAATTCTAACCTTATGAAATTGAATAAATTTTAGAAAAAAATAATTTAAAGATGAGCATTACTGCTCATCTTTTTTGTTTTAATATTGTCTTAAATGAGCTAAAATGAGTAAAAATGCGACATAGTGTTCCAAAGTTAGTGATGGTAATGAATTGTCCAAAATGTAAAGAGAAAAAGGTTATTAAAAATGGGAGAACAAAAAACAATAAACAGCAGTACTATTGTAAAATGTGTTCTCACCGTTTTATAGAATATTATACAAATCAAGCTTACAAATTAGATATTAATGAAAAGATTATTCAATTAACCAAAGAGGGATTAGGAATAAGAAGCACTGCAAGAATACTGAAAATATCAGCCACAACGTTATTGAAAAGAATTGTCTGCATTGCGAGGAATATAACAAGACCAATTGTCAGCAGAGGCAAAACTTACGAAGTAGATGAACTGTGCACTTATATCAGACACAAGAAAAATTATATCTGGCTGGTTTATGCTTTGGAAAAGAATTCTAAAAATGTGGTTAGTTTTAATGTTGGCAAACGAACTAATAAAACTTTGAATCGTGTTTTGGAAACTCTGAAATTGGCAGAAGCAAAAAAGATATTTACGGACAGACTTAAAAACTACAGATATCTGATTGACGAGAAGTTGCATTCTGTTAAACGTTTCGGAACTAATCATATTGAAAGGAAGAATCTGACTCTCAGAACGCATCTGAAAAGACTCAATAGACGTACAATCTGCTTCAGTAAAAGTTTAGCTGTTTTTAATGCTGTTTTGAAGATTTATTTTTGGATTTGAGCAATAAAACAGTAAGTTTATCCTTCAAAATCATGTTCTTAAAAATATTGTATTTAACAGGTAAAAACTTGTAAAAATAGTCGCAAACCCTTATAAGTATAAGTACAATGGCAAAGAGCTTCAAGACGAGCTGGGGCTTGGGGTTTACGACTATGGCGCAAGAAATTATGATCCTGCGTTAGGGCGTTGGATGAACATTGATCCTTTAGCAGAACAAGGAAGAAGGTGGACACCATATAATTATGCTTTTAATAATCCTGTATACTTTATTGACCCTGACGGAATGTGGCCAGGTGAAGGAATATGGAAGTCTATAAAAAATTGGTGGAATAGTCCTAGTGGAACTTACGGTGATGCAGTTCAGAGTGTTGCTGCACAATATTTTAGTGCTTCGGATATGCCTAAGCCAGAAACAAAAGGAGAGGCATTACTGATGAGTATGGCTGCTGCTGCTTATAATACAGGACATTCAGCGCCTGGTAATTTGAAAGTTCCAGCACGAGCAAGTGTTGCAACGGAAGGAGCTGAAGTAAAGCCTGCGCAAACTATTGGTGAACGAGCAACTGAAATACATCAAGCTGTACCTAAAGTTACACAAGACAAGACTACCATAGCAGTGGTTGAAGCAACAGACTCGAAGGGCAAAGCAGTTAACATTGTGGCTTCTAGTGAACCTAGGTTGAGAAAAGCTCAAAGAGAAATGTTAAAATCCAATGAGGTTGCTGCTTCTGGTAAAGGCCACGCAGAAGTTACTGCTTTAAATTATGCAGAGCAAAATGGTTTTAATGTATTTAGTATTGGAGTTAGTAGACCAATATGTAACGATTGTGCAGTCTGGATTAATAATGCAGGAGTAACTCCTACAACACCTTTAAAAAATAAAAAGAAATAGAAGAAAATGGATGAGTATAGAGATACAATTAGCGAAAAGCTAGCAATTTTAAACGATGAAAAAAAAGTGATTTTTTCATTGTTGATATGTGAAAGACTATTTCCAAACTATGTATTTTTTTCAATAAAATATAGTTTTGGAAATCCATCGGAATTAAAGGAAATTATTTCAACTCTCTACAGGGATTTACTAGATAAGAGAAAATCTTCGAAAATCGATAATTATATTGAGATAGTTGAGAAAATTACACCAGATACAGAGGATTACGATACAATATTAGCTTCTTTTGCCTTAGACGCATGTACATCAATATTGAGCACATTATATTTTTTAAAGGATGACGATTTTGAAAATATAGTTGATGTTGCAACCTATGCAAGAGACACGGTTGACATGTTTATTCAGGAACGGGATGATCTAGACATCAATGATAGTCAAATGGAACTATTGATTGAAAAAGATCCATTTATGCAGAGAGAATTAAAGAGACAATTTAACGTTCTGGATTATTTAAATAATATAGACTCAGATTCGTTATCAGAAATTGATTTATCTTCATTAAGGCAACTAGCAAAAGATGACATTATAGATATATCTTTACTGAATAGTATATAAAATAATTTTTAGTGCTAAAGAATAAAGTAAAAAAAGGTGTATTATGCACCTTTTTTTTTTATTAATGAGTGAATAATATTTTTAAAAACTTCAAATATGTCTGTTGAAGATAAAAACGTAATAGATATTATTACCATAGGTAAAGAGGGAACATTAGTTCTTACCATATCTGATCATCTAGAGTGGGATGATGAGAATGAACATTTATTACTTTTACAAGAGAAGATAAATAGTTATCTGGATTTCATTGAAAATGGTCAGCTGGTAGAAAACTATCCTGATAAAGCTGATAAAAAGATCATGATACAAATAGTATTCAAGTACTATCCTAATAAAACAGCTGAAGAGTTTTTAGCGATTGTAGAAAGATTTCTAAACGAAAAAGGCGTTGCCTTTGATTTCTATAAACTTGAAGAGGAATAATATTAATTTTTGGCTTATTTAGTATAAGAAGAAGTAATGAATAGAGCAGAGTTTTTAAAAATCATCAAGAATAAAACTGATAAAAATGATTATCATCTTACATTAGTCAATGGAGGCCAGCATCCTGAATTTTCCTATTCAATAGGTTTAACAGAAAAATTAGGATTTGAATTAATAATGGCAGGAGGATATATTTCTACAGAAAATAATGAATTAATCTTTAGGCAAATAGAGGGCGCAAAGAAACACAAAATAAAAACAAATAAAATAGCTAAAATGTTGGTAATTAACATTTTAGCTATTTTTTTATTCAATTGTTTTTTGGAATATTTGAGTGTTGTTTTGTTAAAATTTATACCTCATTTGTACCTCGGGTTCCGAGGTACAAACTTTGTGACAAAAAGGGATGAATTATGACACACTTGGGTACTTTTTAAAGGTTTTATAA
>NZ_AKZQ01000053.1:0-524 GCF_000278705.1 Flavobacterium sp. F52
AAACATCCAAAATGTAAAGCGTCTGTTATGAGACAGTTAAGAAATAACTTGAAAAAAGATTGAAAAAAGTCTGGGAAAAGTGTTGGAAAAGCGGAAAAAGGTTCTACTTTTGCACCCGCAACGGCGAAAAACGCTCTTAGACATTCCGGCAGCTTGATCATATTTTGGAAAAGAGATTTTCGAAAAAAAAAGATTTGAAAAAGCTTGCGGGAAAAGAAAAAGCTTTTTACATTTGCACCCCGCAAAACACGGAAGCTCATTGAAAGATTGGAAGAAAAAGTTGAGAAACTGAAGCGATAAGAAAGCTTCAAAATTTTTTCAAGTTTTTCTTGCGAGAAACAAAAAGAAGTTTTAGTTTTGCACCCGCTTTGAAACACAAGCGAAAACAGAAGAAGACACGTTCGTAGACATATTGAATTGACAGCCGTTTTGAAAGAGATTTCAAAACAAGAAAGAATAAGAGTAATGGAATCGAGAGATTCGAAGAGAACCGATAGAGAGAGCATCGACTATATAATATTAAA
>NZ_AKZQ01000054.1:0-1105 GCF_000278705.1 Flavobacterium sp. F52
ACGCTTTACATTTTGGATGTTTCTGGATTTCTGTAGGGTTTTTCCTAATATTTCTGGAATTTTCATATTTTATCAGACTTTCCGGCATCCGTTTTTAATGGATTTTCAGTCTTCGGAAAGGTTTTCTGAAAAGAAAGCAGAATTTAAGGCCTCTCCCAAATCCCCGTTTTTAATCCCGCAGAGCCGCAAAAGCGCCAAGTTCTGCAAAAATCCCCCTATGGAAACCGATGCCCTAGCCCCGATAGGAGCGGAAATCCTTCTGCTTTTTTCTTTAAAAAGCGGAAGATTGCAGCGCATAGCAGGGAAACAGCTCCTAATCAATATTAAAATACCAATGCCAAAATTCCAAATTCCAAAAACTGGAGGCACTTCACTCCGCTCAGCATGCAGCTGGGGTTTCTCTTTATATATCCATACAAAAAAATAAACCCGACAGGTTTTGAAAACTGTCGGGTTGTACATATTGATTTCATTGCCTAATCGAAGCGAATGGCTTTTACTGGAGATATTTTTGTCATTATGCATTACTGGATTAAACAAAAACTAAAACCCAAAAACTTTGATATTAAACAAGCCAATTTTAAAAGCGGGATAAATCCAAACAGGATTTTTTTCTTTCATACAAAACAAACCTCCTCCCAAACAGCAAAACCCAATTAAAGCTTTCAGTTTTAATTAAAATATAACTTATTTACGTTTCACCACATATCCACCAGCAATTTCAATCGACAACATTCACCATCTGTATATTTTTCCTTTTTAGACTGACTAATATTTATGCTTAATTTTTGTCTTCCCACAGGTTTTCGGATTGATCCGGAATCAGGGTTTAAAAACTTTAACACTCTGCTCAATACCATAACCATTAATTACCAGTCAATATTGAGCTATTTTGATAATAGAAGCACAAATGCTTCGGCAGAATCTTTTAATGCAAAAATAAAAGCATTTCGAAGTCAATTTAAAGGAGTAAGAAATATAAACTTCTTCCTGTTCAGATTATCCAATCTTTTTGCATAATCTCCAACTTTTGCACCTGATCCTAATTTTAAACTTTTCCTCAAAAATCATTTTTCAAAACATCATAAAACAGAAAACCCCGTTT